>JBMNUV010000002.1:0-198333 GCA_050946455.1 Prevotella sp. | reverse complement strand
ATGAAAGAGCATAGATTGACTGGAAAATAAGTAATTCAGAATACTCTTGAAACTAGAATTATCGTTGTTGATTTGATAATACTTTTTCTTAAGTAAACTAAGACAATTCTCCATCTTCATAGGCTTTTCCAGTTTAATAAGTTCAGCATCAACGTTTCCATTACAAGCATAATCATTATACTGCAGAGCAAGAGCATCAATTTCTGGGCAAATCTCTCTACATTTTCCAAGCCAAGACGTATTTTCATTCGGTAAAGTTATGGGTAATCCTTTATATCCAAAATAGTCTAATAAAGATTTTTCATAATACTGTTTAATTTCTTGTTCCAAAGAACTACCTAACTGGTGGAGTATAACATCATACGAAATAATTTGACCTAATGCCATTCTTTTTTTAAAATTAAAACTTGAGTAGTCTGGATATGCTGAATCAGCTTTGTCAAATATTAACAACTCAAAAATTTCACACTCAGAAGGTTTACTTATTAATGTAATAAGACCATTATGACTAAACCATTCAAAAAGATTTGCAAATGCTAGGATTCTGTTAAAATTATCACATTTTTCGATATAAAATCTATTATATACAATATGGGAATTTTCTTTTTCATCCTGAAAAAATGTTTTAGGTAGTAATTGCTCATCCCTTTTCCATTCGACAGAAAAAGAGGTGTTGATAATTACTGCTCTCGAATCTTTCATCAATTCATTGTTCAGCCTCTTTTCTAACTTCTTAGCTTTTAATCTTGTAGTAGGAGATAGTAATATTTTGTTCTTGTCATCTTTGACCTGTGTAATTATTCTAACAAAATTAAGATTTGGATTGTCAGAATCAAGATATGAGTTTATTATATTTTCTTTATCTTTGATATTTAAATTTGTTGGAAAAAACATCTTTTCTTTTGAGGAAATACTATTTTTAACAAATTCGGCAATTAATAATTCGGCTGATAATGGATTTTTTAATAATTCTTCTTTTAAAACATCCTTAAAATGTTCTGTTAATCTTTTATGCTTTAAGATGCTTCTCAAATTGTTTATATCCTCCGAAGCCAAACTTATTATAAATTCTTTGTCGATATTATTGAATAATTTGTAATTTTCTATTATGTCCCAAAAAGAAGAGAGATAGCCCCAATATAAATGATCATACTCATTTTGTAACTCCTTATCCTTAGTAGAAATCTTATGAATAGTTTGAATAAAATAATCAAACATTTCCTTCTTTTCAGAAGTTAATTCTTGATATCTCAAATCTGTCCACTTATTCAAACGAAAACCTGTATCAATCAATTTGCAAACATGCCATAATTCGATTATATCACTTAAATTATTAGGTCTATAACCTTTTGAGAACTTGTCTATGCAATTTTCGGCTAGTTCTAAATTCCAGCCAATTGATAAGTCATTTGGAGAATAATAACAAGCGTACTCTTTTTCTGAATTATTTTTTACCATAATTAATATTGAATAAATTCTTGATTCATCGGCAAAGCGATAAACGCGTTGAGTTGCTCGCGGCGTTTCTGCCAATCGGGAAGATACTTGTTGAGAAGTGCCTCAAAGAGTTTGTTGTGGTTCTTCTCCTTCAGATGGAGCAGTTCATGGACGACGATGTATTCGATGCAGGGCTGGGGAACACGCACCAATTCGATGTTGAACAAGATTCGCCTACTGCGCAACGTGCAACTGCCCCACCTGTTCTTCATGCGCTGCACCTGCCAAGTGACATCACTCTCACCCATCTTCGTCATCCATTGACTCATCAGTGGTTCGATGACCTTCTGCAAGCGCACGCGGTACCATTCGCGAAGAAGTTCCTCGCGGCGCTGTCTGCTGCTTCCTGCATGGACAAACATATACATCTGGTTGCCCTTCAGCGTGATATGGGGAGAGATGGGCATCTCTTTCACATTCAACACATACCGTTCGCCTAAATAATAATAGTTTTCTCCCGAGATATATCTCCGCTCTGTCTGACGCGGATGCTCCAAAATGTCCTTGCGTTGACGCTCTATCCACTGCCATTTGGAAACGACAAAGAGCCGTGCATCCTCATCCGTCAGTTCCTTCGGCATACTCAGATGTACCCGTCCGTCGGGCGGATAGACCGCGAGATGCAGGTGCTTGATGGACTTGCGCTCCACTTCTATGTTCAGTCCGTCGATTTCCATCAGATTTCGTCGTGGTGGGTCAAAATATTCATAATCTTGTCTGAATCTACTTCCTCCGGCAACACCTTTTTGACGGCACGCTGAAGTTTTTTCTTCCTCAAGTTGTTGTCGCGCCAGCCATACTCGGCGTTCTCCTCCGCTGCCATATACACGGAGTTCACAAGGTCTTCTTCCTCGTCCAGATTGTCGTAGAGTGCTTTCTTGCAAGGTGTATTGATGTCCTGCGGATACTGGTGACCACCCTTCATGTCCTTGCAGAGCTGAATAATCTCCTTCATCAGTTCCTTATATTCCTTGGTGCCTTCGCGCATCTCCTCCAATATCTGGTTCAACCTTGCTGAGAACTTGTCATACTCCTCTGGGTTGGAGTCACGCTTGCGCATGATGACCCGTCTGACGTTGGCAGTAAGGGTCTCTGCCATACCGCCTTCTCCGCCCGTCTCGGTCTCGGCGGTGTGCAGGTCACCTCCGTCCTCATGCTTGTCGATGAGGTCAAGGAAAGAGAAGTCATCCAACTTCGCCAACACTTCGGAGTGCTTTGCCTCCACATAGTCGTCGAGCAACTGGCGCATGGTGGCATCATACTGTTTCAAATCCACGATGTCACCGCTTCTGAGCATGATGGCATGGCTCACCTCGTCATAGTCCTTCACTTTCTTATAGATGTCGGCAGCTTCCTGTTCTGTATATCCGGCATCCTTCATGCGCGTGGAGATAGCGAGATAGCGGATGGCGAGCGTACGCACGGCAAAGTAGAACTCATCGCGGAGATTCTGATTGTGCTTCGTCTCCTCACACTGTTGCTCCGCACTCATCAGAGGTGAGCAAACTAAATAGGCATAGAACTCGTCCATACCCTTGGGCTGCGCCACGGGTTCCGTCAACCGCGCTAAATTGTCAAGCGCATCGTCCAAATCCTTCTTGGCTTCTTGCAGATGATTGCCTAAAATGCCCTCCACATCCTTCGGGTCGTAGCCCGAGAAGGCTCCGTTGGTATAATCCTCAATGCTGCTCTCTATCTCATTGAACAAGTCCTTGTAGTCGATGATGTAGCCATATTCCTTCTTGGCTCCATTGACACGGTTCACGCGGCAGATGGCTTGGAACAGATTGTGGTCGCGCATCTCCTTGTCAATATACATATAGGTGGCTGAGGGAGCGTCGAAGCCGGTGAGCAACTTGTCCACGACAATGAGGAGTTTCATGTCGCCCGGCTCGTCGATGAACCGTTTCTTGGCAGTTTCCTCAAACTTCTCAGCCGACTGTTTGCCCATCATTTCCTTGGCAGTATCATAGACAAACTCTGCCTCATTGAGCGCATCGCCTGAATGTCCGCTGTGGATGTCCACCTCCTGCGGCACGTAGCTGCTCACCACGGCGCAGTGACCTTTGAGTGGTGTGTCTTGGAACAGTTTCCAATAGCGGAATGCTTGATAAATGCTTCCCGCCACGAGCATGGCGTTGCCGTAGCCCTTACGCAGTGCCGGAAGCGTTGCCATATCCTTCAGAATGTCAATGACAATCTTCCGCATGCGCGTTTTGGTGGAGAAGAGTCGCCGCATTGTCGCCCAGTTCTTTGCCAACTCTGCGCGGGCGGAGGGGGTTAGGTTGACGGTGCTGAGGTCGAACAGTTGGTCAAGGTCGTCATCGCACTGCAGTTTCTGTTCCACGTTGCGAGCCTCATAGCGCAGGTCGAGCACCACACCGTCCTTCACAGCCTCATCATATTTATAAGTATGGATATAGGGTCCGAAGTTCTGAATGCTGGTCTGCTTGTCAGCCTTAAGCAGGGGCGTGCCGGTGAAGCCAATGAGCATCACGTCCTTACCCATGATTTTCTTCATAGCATTGTTGAGGATGCCGCTCTGCGTGCGGTGGCACTCGTCCACGAACACGAAGAGGTTGCCCTTCGCCTTGAAGCCTTCCGGCAGATGGTTGGAGAGATTTTCCAAAAACTCCTCAGCACTCTGACTGCTCTTCCGCGAGCCTATCTTCACAGCCTTGTAGTCTGCCGACGCGCCCAAGCCAAACTTGTGTACGAGCGAGCAGATGAGGGGATGCTCATAGCTGTTCAGTTCCTTGATGAGTTGGTTTCCGTTGCGCACACGCAGCATGGTTTCTTCGGTATTCTTGAATCCCGTCTCTATCTGCTTGTCTAATTCGTCTCGGTCGGTGATGATGACCACACGGGGATTGTCCTTCACGTTCTCCCGAATCCACTGCGCCAGCCACACCATGATGAGGCTCTTTCCTGAGCCTTGACTCTGCCAGATGATACCGCTTTCTTTCTTCGCCACGCGCATCTCGGCAGCCTTGATGGCGAAGTATTGGTTGGGGCGTGCTGCCTTCTTAATGCCGGCATCAAAGACGATGAAGTCGTGGATGAACTCCAACAAACGTTTGGGTTCCAGCATCTGCAAGAGCGAGCGGTAAAGTTCATTGGGATATTCCGCTGTGGTATAGGGCGACGGGTCACAAGGCTCGCCGGTGGGTTCTTTCCACTTCAGCCAATATTTTTCGGGAGTCTTGATGACGCCATAGTGAAGTCCCTCACTGCCGTTGCCCGCCATGATGAGTTGAACGGTAGTGAAGAACTGGAATATCTCGCCGTCCTCTTGGTTGCGGATGTTCTGTCGGATGGCGTCTGCCACAGTGACGCTGTCCTTCTTCAACTCCAACACACAGAGGGCTATGCCGTTGACATAGACCACGAGGTCGGGGCGTCGATGCTTCACGTCCTCAATGTTCCGTCTCACTGTTACTTCCTCGGCAATGCCGAAGCTGTTGCGTTCTGGATGCTGCCAGTCGATATAGCAAGTCTGACTGCTAAGCGTGCTGTCCTCCTCATGAATCTGAGTGGGATAGCGCAGGTCGTGATAGACCGCCTTGTTTTGGTCGTAGAGATGTTGCACGTCTGTACACATGGCATCGGCAAAGAGTTTGTCCACTGCCTCCTTGGCTTGCTTCTCGGTGCAATGCTGCTTGTCAGTGAGAAACGCCATCAACTCGTTTTTTCGGATATTGCTGTTCTCCTGCTCTTTCAGGTTACCGAGATACCGATACCCGTGCACATTATGCAGCAGACTGATTACTTGGTTCTGTACCTCCCGTTCTGGGTCTAAGATTGTATCGAATGCCATACGCGCTTTAATTTTCAGTTAAACGAATTCGTCCCGTCAGCAGGTCCTGCATCATGCCCTGCTTCACCTGCTTATATTTGTCCCGCTTCCGCTCCAATGCCTCAATTTCCGAATCCATAGAGGATAAGACGTGAGCAATAGCACGCTGCTCGGAGAGAGTGGGAATTATTAATTGAAGAGCATGAATACTATTTCTGTTTAATGTTGGGACTCCTGTACCCGTCATAAAATCTTCAAAATGAAGAGATTTATACAGATAACTAATATAAAGAGGTTCATTTCCTTTAAAGGATGTAACCCATAAGGTTGTATTGTGTGGCCAATAATATCCCTTAGGTATAAATGTTACATTCCCAATTGTTCCAGATCTTCCAGTGATAACACCTGGAGCCTTACACATATAAGTTTTGTTATAGTAGCCAATTCCATTACTATAAACAACAGGATAATCGCCGCGTTGCAATAAACTGTTTGGCAAATCAAAACCTCTTTGCAATGGAGCAATATCTAATACTTTTTTCTTTATCCATTCTCCCTTGAATCCCGGCAGTCTTTTCTTACCCGTGAGGAGTTCTTGCATGGCACCTTTCTTGATGGCTTGTTTCTTGGCTATCAACTTATCAATGCTTTCAATCAGACTATCCACTTTGCTCAACGCAGCGGCAATGCGGCGCTGCTCAGAGATATTTGGCAATGGCACAACGAATGATAAGAGCAATTGTTTCGTAAGACCACCTCTTCCTCCTTCACCCGAAGATAACCTTCTTAGTTCTGAATATTTGCTATCTATATAGTAGTATAAAAATAAAGAAGAAAAAGTCTCTTTTGGTATTATCGCTCCTATTGATTGATTAATACACAATGGAATAAGATTATAAGCTGCAGTTCCACGAGTTTTACCTTGTCCTGCTAATCCAATTAGGACACAATTTGCGGGAATTTGTTTTGTACTGGAATGATTGTAGCCTAATTGTGTTATTCTACCTTGAACTTCATGAACAAATTTTAAATTAAGTTCACCTGAATTCATCCATCGAATATTTCCTCCCCAATATTCCCTCATATTAGTATTCGGAGTTCCTCCAGTCACAACTTCTGTTAAGTTGAATATATCGGTTACTTCCCAATCCGCAGGAATCTTCCCTATCTCCGTATCTTTGAAATTCGTTTCAATCATTGCCTCTTACTTTAATCACATTCATTAAGAACACGCTCATCATGCTCCACCGCTCAGAGCAGCGGAACCATATAGACGGGCAGGAAAAGGTAGCCGTCTTTTTCTTGCAAATCGGCTGTATGAACGATAATAGGCTGTGACAGATATTCTTTGTATTTAGCCATCATTTTTTTAAGAGAGGTGAAGGTGTATCGTAGTGAGGACTTTACCTCAATGGGAGTAATGTTGTGTCGCGAGGTGATGGAGTGCTTTGCTATCAGGAAATCCACTTCCATCGTTTCCTCAGCATTCCCTTTCTCGTATTTAGAATAGAAGTAGAGTTGATGACCTGCGGCGCGCAACATTTGTGCCACTACATTCTCGATGAGCATACCACCATTGAACTCCAGCTTGTCAGTGAGGATTTTCTGATAGAGATTCTCGCTCACGATGTCGTTCTCGTTGAACGCCATACTAATCAAGAGTCCCGTATCACCAAGATAGCACTTCAGCGTATTGCGCTCTGAATTGAGACCGAGTCCGATGTTGGGTTCAGTGGTGTTATACGCGAAGTTGCAGACCATGGAATCCTGCAACCAGAAGAAAGCTGTCTCATAGTCACGGAAGCGCGCCCCCTTCTCCAAGGCACTCATTTGAAACCGTTTCTCGTGGCGCTGCAACTGCGAAGGCAGGGCGTCGAATATTTGCGTGACCTTGTTCTCATAGCCTGTGGCATATTTTTGTATATCGTTGCGGTACAGACTGACAATGCCCCGCTTCTGCTTGTCCACGACTTTGAAGTCGCGCCGCTCCACGTAAGTAGCCACCACCTGAGGCATTCCACCCACGATAAGGTATTGTCTGAAATAGTCCATTGCCTTCCTGTGGAGCGGTCCCAGCGACTGCCGTTTGTCGAAGCAGTTGCCGATAAAGGGCATTAGGGTGTCGTTGCCCATTGCCCAGAGGAACTCCTCAAAGTCCATAGGATACATTTTGATTTCTTCCTCCTCAGATGGTATGAGGATATTCTCCACGTTTTTCCGTATAGACACGAGTGAACCAGTCTCTATATAATCGTATCGCCCGTCTTCCACAAGATATTTTATTGCCGCCCTCGCCTTTGGAAACATCTCCACCTCGTCGAAGATGATGAGGGAGTTGCGTCGTTCGAGCGTGGTGTTGGTGTAGGCTGAAAGATAAGTGAAGAAAGTATCAAGGTCGTCTAAATAATTATCGAACAGCGCCTTCACGTCATCGCTTGCCGAAAAGAAGTCGATGAGAATGTAACTCTTGTATTCATTCTTACCGAATTCCTTCACGATGTAGCTTTTCCCTACACGTCTTGCTCCAGTGAGCAAAACGGCAGTGCGTCCCTGCTCTTCCTCTTTCCAACGCTTGAGCCTATCATATATCTTTCGTCTCATAGTTTACGGATTGAATTGTCTGTGCGAATATACAACTTATTTTTCTTATACACAAGTATTTATCACACAAATCCACGATTAATTTTCATGCCATTTCACACAAATCCACGATTAATTTCTCGTCTCACTCGCACAAATCCACGATTAATTTTCGCTTGATTTTACACAAATCCACGATTAATAGCCCATTTTCTTCAAACAATCGTCCACCTCCTGCTCCAATTCATTCTCCTTTTTATCGAGTTCGGGCAGCGTGTCGGCATAGCGGTTGTGGAGGGTTTGCACGCGGTTGATGATGGACAGCACGGCGTTGCTCTGCTCCTCGCTGAACTTGTCGCGCAGGGTGTGGAGCCACTTCTCGTCCACCACGAAATGCTTCAGTTGTTGCTTGTCGGCGTTCAACGCATCGTACTGCTGTTGCACCTTCACGGTGAGCGCATCCTTCAGCGTTTTCAGTTCCTTGTTGAGCGCCTTCTTACGGTCGTTGTGCCGCAAGTATTCCTTCCATAGGGGCAGGAATTCGTCATCAGCCTGCTCCTTGATGAGTTTTTTGAGGGCTGCTTCGGAGAAGGTCTTATCTTCGTCATCGGTGAAAGCATCGGGATGGTCTTCCCTCAACTGGTCCATCTGTGACACTTCCTCCTCCACCTCACTCTCCTTGTCAGTGATGGCTTTCAGTTCGTCAGGGAAACAGACGCGTATTACAATATCCACGGGCAGGAGGTCGCACTCGAGATTCTCGTAAGTGACGGTCTTCTTTCCGTTGCCGTGAAGCTCTACCTGCCAGCCGCTCTTAGCAATGAGATAGCAGTCATCCTGCATGGTGTCGGTCCAATAGTCGCGGAATTGCTGATAGACATCGTAGGGGTCGACGAGGATGGACTGATGGCTGAACACGTCGAGGACCCGCTGCCCCAACTGCTCCACCAACGTCTTGGGCTGGAAACCCATCTCCAACTGCATAAGCGTGTCGCGGCACTGCGCCCACTGCTTGAATAAGTCGTTGAAGCGCTGCTGCTGGGCAAGGAAACTCCCGTCGGCTTTCACCACGGCGGCGATGTCGGTGGCATCGGAGCGCAGAGCGGCATAGTTCTCCGACAGAGGCGTGAACAACGACTGTTTCAGAGAGGGACAGACCTGCCAGATGTGGCTCATGGCTTCAATGTCCTGCCGAGGCAGACCTCCGTGCAGATGGGCATAGATGTCCTCGTGCACCTCAGTGTCGCGGGGCGTCACATAACGGGGAATGTTGAGGTTGTAGTCGTTACGGGCAATCTCGTCGAAAGTGGCGAAGTGAGCATAGTGAGCTACTTCGCTGCCCTCGTCCCAAGTATCGGAAATGAGCTTGATGTCCTCATCGCGAAGGCGGTTCTTATCGCCGTCCTTCTTATACCCTTCCTTGGCATCTATCAAGTAGATGCCCTTGCGCTGGGCAGCGCCCTCCTTATCCAATATGATGATACAGGCGGGAATGCCCGTGCCGTAGAACAGGTTGGGCGGAAGTCCCACGATACCTTTTATATAATGTTGGTCTACAATATGCTTTCGGATATCCGCCTCAGAACCACCGCGGAATAGGACTCCGTGAGGCAGGATGACGGCACCCTTCGCCTTGTCGTTCATGCTGGCGATGACGTGCAGCAGGAAAGCATAGTCACCGCATTTGTCTGGCGGCACACCCACCGACTCGCTCCACCGCCCATACACATCATTGCGCTGGGCACTTTTCAGCCAGTTCTTCTGCGAGAAAGGCGGATTGCTGACTACATAGTCGAAGCGCACCAGCTTGTCGTCCTTGAGGAAAAGCGGATTATTGAGCGTGTCGCCTTGGCGCAGGTCGGGCGTGTCTACTCCGTGGATAATCATATTCATCATTGCCATTCGGATGGTGGAGACATCGTATTCCTGTCCGTTCAGACTGACGTTGGTTCCTTGATGGGCGGTGGCGCGGGCACGGAGCAACAACGAGCAACTGCCGCAGGTGGGGTCATAGACGTTGACCAAGGGGCGCTCCTCCTTGTCGATGCCGATGAGTTTCGACATCAGGATGCTCACCTCGGCGGGCGTATAGAACTGTCCCTTGGACTTGCCCGACTGCGAGGCAAAGTTCTTCATCAGGTATTCGTAGGCATCACCGATGAGGTCGTCGTCGGCTGCGCCGTTGCCGCCGAAGTCCAGCTCGTCGCGCTGAAAACAGGAGATAAGTCCCGTAAGCGTCTTGACGAGGTCCTTGCCCTTGCCCAACTTCAGTTCGTCGCAGAAATCCACGGCATGAAGGAAAATAGGAGCATAGTCGGGATTTGCCTCACCGAGTTGCTTGAGGATGATGTTGATGCCCTCGCCGATATTGCTCTTGTCCTTCAAGGCGACAATATCCTCAAAGTGGCAGCCGTCGGGAATGTCAATGAGCAAGTCGGCACCGGCGCGGTCCTTGTCGCTGAGGTATTTCAGGAACAGCACCATTAGCACATAGTCCTTGTATTGCGACGCGTCCATGCCGCCCCGCAGATTGTTGCAGCTCTCCCAGAGCGTGCTGTATAATTGACTTTTCTTGATTGCCATATATGGAATTCAGTTATTACGCAAAGGTACAATTTTTTTGTTAAACTCGCGCAATAGCATGAGAGGAATTATTTCCTTTGTTGCTGTCATCAGAATAGAAACTATAATCGTTTATTCTCCATACGATAATACTATCCTTTGAAAAGGCAGAATACAATCAAAATGCAATACAAAATCTCAGGTTTTGTATTGATATTCAATTCGTTTACATTATCTTTGCTGCTGAGCAACTACTAGTAGGCGGAAAAAATCAACGGGTACGATGCACTTCTTCATGATATGGTGAAGAACAGGCATTATCAAACATGAGGGTCCAACAAAAGCTGGCAAGTGGGTAATGCTAAAATGATAAGGAAAGTATTGATTATTTTCTTGGCTTGTTTATCGAATTATCCAATATTTATCTTAACTTTGCTTGATAAATAACATGCGTCATATCATGGACAAGGATTCCCTTTTACAACGGGTCATACAATTGGAAGCCGAGAATGAAAAGCTGAGGAAAATGCTCCGGGATAATGGTATTTCTTTGGAGCCACAACTTCATGCTTCGATTGGAGAAAACAGGGATTTGCAAGCGATGGCTACTGAAACTAATCGGGAATCGACAAAGCTGACTCTTTCAAAGGCTGAGAAAGAAGAGATAATCAACCGGCGGATTGCTTTGTTTCGCAATTTGTTCATGGGGCGTGAGGACGTATTCGCTCACCGTTGGCAGGATAAAACGGGGCGGTCGGGTTACCAGCCCGTCTGCGTCAACGAATGGAATCGTGACCTCTGCGATAAGAGAAAATTCAAATGCGCTGTCTGCCCCAACCGCAAATTTAAGTCCATTGATTTTGAAGATATCTATAACCACCTTGCGGGTAGACAACCTTTGTGCAAGGATGTTATTGGCGCCTATGCTATTCTGCCGGATGATACATGCCGGTTTCTTTGTGCCGATTTCGATGACAAGAATTGCACTCATGGCTATAAAAACGACGTGAGGGCTTACGTAGGCGTTTGCAGCGACTTCTGCATTCCATATAGTGTAGAGCGTTCTCGTTCTGGCAATGGCGCACATGTATGGATTTTCTTTTCTTCGCCTATTACCGCAGTGAAGGCACGACGGTTAGGCAATACTGTTCTCACCGAGGCGATGAGGCGAGACGGTAAGATGTCGTTTAAGTCGTACGACCGCTTCTTTCCCAATCAAGATCATCTGCCAGAGGGAGGTTTCGGCAACCTCGTCGCACTACCCTTGCAGGGAAAGGCACGTCGAGAGGGCAATAGCGTTTTTGTTGACGAGTCGTTTGTCGCGTATCCTGACCAATGGGCATATTTGGCGCAGATAAAAAGAATTACAGAGTGCGAGGTTGACGACATCCTTGCACGCTATGGCAGCCAACAAGATTTTGGAGAACTGACCTCAACCAGCGAGTCGCATCCGTGGGAACCGCCGAAGCCCTTGCAACTTTCGTCAGAAGATTTTCCACAACAGTTGTCTGCCGTAAAAGCCAACATGATTTACATTCCATTGACAGAACTGCGGCCCAAACTGCTAAATCATCTCAAGCGCATCGCTTCTTTCAAGAATCCGGAGTTCTTTCGCAGGCAGAACATGCGGTTGTCTACTTACAATGTGCCGAGAATTATATCATGTGCAGAAATCACCGACGACTATCTTGCGCTGCCCCGTGGCTGCGAGGATGAAATCTTATCTCTTTTGAGTCAACATACGAGTATAAATCTGACAGATAAGACCAGCATGGGTCAACCTATTTCCGTACAGTTTAATGGGACCTTGCGTGAGAATCAGCAACGGGCGCTCGAAGCTTTGACAACTCACAACAATGGGATACTCTCAGCGACAACCGCTTTCGGAAAAACTGTCGTAGGAGCCGCACTGATTGCCCATCACAGGGTTAATACGTTGATACTGGTTCATACCAAAGCACTGTTGGATCAGTGGGAAAAACAACTCTCCGAGTTCCTTCATATCGATTACCCGGCAGAAGTTTGTCCAAAAGGGCGTGGACGCCGCCGACCTTTTTCCATCTTCGGTAGTCTGTGCACTGGGCAGAATTCGCTGCATGGCATCGTGGATATCGCACTCATCCAGTCCTGCAATCCCGAAGATATTGATTTGCTCCATCGTTATGGCATGGTCATTGTCGACGAGTGTCATCATGTGTCGGCAGTTCATTTCGAGCAGGTCCTGAAGCAGTGCAATGCCCATTATGTTTATGGCTTGACCGCTACGCCTATCCGCAAAGACGGGCATCAGCCCATCATTTTCATGCAGTGTGGGCCAATTCGCTACATGGAAGATGCCAAGACGCAAATGACTCAACAATCCTTTGAGCGCTATTTCTATCCACGTTTCACCAGTTACCGACAAGTCGAAGGAGAGTCGATGGGCTATGCCCAGTGTGCAAAGGCACTGTCGGAGGATAAGGCCCGCAACGAACTTATCATAGCCGATGTGAAGAAAGCGCTGAATGAACACCGCACACCGCTGGTCCTAACTACTCGCAAAGACCATGCACGACTGTTGGCTGACTCTCTGCAACCCTGCTGCAAAAATGTAATCGTTTTGGTGGGCAGTCAGTCGCGCAAGGAGAAACTGTTGGCGATGGACAGGCTGCATGCCATACCGCAGGATCAGCCATTGGTTATCATCGCCACGGGAAAATATATAGGTGAGGGATTTGACTATCCGCGTCTCGATACGCTGTTCCTTGCCATGCCCGTTTCGTGGACGGGATTGATGCAACAGTATGCAGGACGTCTGCATCGTGAATGCAACGGAAAAACAGATGTCCGCATTTATGACTACGTAGACCTCCACGTGTCTGTTTTCGAAACTATGTACCGTCGCCGTATGAAGAGCTATGCCAAGATGGGTTATCAGCTTCTGGAGCCCACCCTGTTCAACCCCATGCAGCTTTCTTCCCCCGTTTTATCCCATGCAGCAAATCTCTACTACGGCACAAACTATACCAGACGTCTTGCTCAGGACATTTGCAACGCAAAGCAATCTATTATCATAGTAGTGCCTTCTATTCGTATCAGCCATTCATCAGCATTCATCGATGCTTTGCGCCAAAAATCCCTTCAAGGCATATCCGTTGCTTTCTACACACGGAAGGAACAACCTGAAGACAACCTCAACCTACCAGTCGTGTTCAACCCCCGGCTATCTTTAAATGCCGTCATCATCGACCGTCACATTGTTTGGTATGGCACTGTCAATTTCTTTGGAAGCAGTAACTCAGCAGACAGCGTGATGTGTGTCGCCGATGCTCAACTTGCAACAGACATGGTGGGAATGATAGCAAGCAGATAGATTTTACAAGAACAGAATGCTTACCATCTAACGTAGTTAGATGGAGAGTAACTTCAATAACTATCTACTGGCGATTGCTGACAAGTGGCAACCAATCGGGCGCCAAGTGCCACCCGTTGTGGTGCCAAGTGCCACCAAATCGGGTGCCACTTGCCAGCACACACAGATAAACGTTGCTACGCTCTGAACCTGATGATGTTCTATTGGAATAATATCGGTATTTGCACGATAATTATCCACGAATTTTCACTCTAGTCAAATCGGCCCCGCATTGTAATTATTGCCGCGATGCATGGAGGTCCCGTCGCTCCGCGCGGGACGACTAACGCAATACAGATAATAAGTCCACGAATCAACACGAATTTTCACGGATGTTCAAACGCACCCGCATCGTATTTAGCGCCGCGATGCATGGAGGTCCCGTCGCTCCGCGCGGGACGATAAACAACGTTGTACGATATTTTTTTTAATTTGTTCTGTCGGCGGTCGTCCCGCGCGGAGCGACGGGACCTCCTTGAGTTGCGGCGCTACGACGGATATTGTTTCTGCGTGGAGCGCGAGAACTAAGAGATGAGATATGAATCGAATCTGTGCGAAGGATGTTTGAACAGCTAAAACTCTCTATTAATTTGCAGTTTAGTGAAGTAAGACAAGCGGAAATCTGCATTTTAGTGAAGTTCGACAAGCGAAAACTTGCAGTTTAGTGAAGTAAGACAAGCGAAAATTTGCATTTTAGTGAAGTATGGAATGATATTTTTTATTATCTTTGCACGTGTAAGTAACGAAATATCAACATCCCATGATAGATAAGCGTATTATAGAACAGGTTATTCAAGAGCAGAAGCTAGAATTACAAGCATATGCTGAGGAAGAGTATTGTACTCGAAGAGAAGAGACCCTCGTTGATGTAGACAGCAAGCGTGCCCAAGTGGTTGTTGGTGTACGTAGAAGCGGGAAGTCTGTATTGTGCTATCATATTCTACAGCAACACAAGGATAAATTCGCATATGTGAATTTTGACGATGAGCGCTTCGCGAACTTGAAAGCTGACGAACTGAACAATGTTCTTGAGGTGTTATATAAGGTCTATGGAAATTTCAAGTATCTTTTCATGGATGAGGCTCAGAACATAGATGGCTGGCACTTGTTTGTCAATAGACTCTTGCGTCAGCGAATGCACATACTTATCACTGGCTCCAATGCTAAACTGCTAAGTGGAGAATTGGCAACTCATTTAACGGGTCGTAATGACCAGATTGAACTATTACCATTGTCTTTCTCAGAATTTTGTGACTGCAAGAAGATAGACAAGACCTCCATCACCACACAATCCGTGGCGTTCCGTCGTGCTGCTTACGACGAATATATTACACAGGGAGGCTTCCCTGAGCTATTGACGGAGAAGAACAAACGTCGGTATGTGACAAGGCTTGTGGAAGAGATTATAGACAAAGACTTGATTCATCGTTTTAAGATTAAAAATGAGCGCACGTTCAAGCAACTTGCAAACCATCTGATGAATGTGGCTCCAGTCATTTTGAATCTCAAAGAGTTAGGCGAGCAGTTTGACATCAGCACTGCCACTGCGGGGAACTATGTGGACCATATCAAACAGGCATATCTACTTGTTAGCTTACAAAAGTATTCTGTGAAGAGCAAGCAAAGAGTTCGAAACGAGAAAATATATCCTGTTGACGTTGCGCTGATGGACGGACGAGAGAATGCCATGGTCGGTGAGAATCTCGGATGGCGGCTGGAGACACAGGTGTTTTTGGAACTGCTTCGCAGGAACCTTCCTTTAGGACGGGACATCTTCTATTATAAAGAGCGTAATGGCGTGGAGGCAGACTTCGTTGTTTGCCAAGGCAATCATGTACAGGAAATCTATCAAGTAAGCTATGATATTTCCAATGAAAAGACTCTCAAACGCGAATTGCGGGGATTGCTAGCAGCATCTTCGGCAACCAATTGCGACAACCTTTACTTAATTACTGACAATGCACAAACAACCATCGAGAAAGATGGGAAAAACATAGAAGTGATACCAGCTTACGAGTGGCTTGTGAAATGGTAAAACTGTGAGTGAAGTTGAGACTTATTTGTAAATATTTATTTGCTGTGTTATAAAGTCAGGCTGCGCTCTTTCTATTGAACTAATCCATATTGTAGGTATGAATACTCATGCCCTGGGCGGAAGGAAGATAGTTGACTCCCCACCAACACATTTGCAGGAGGACGAAGTTGATGATGAGAATCCACATTCCGACTTTCAATCGGCAGGAAGGGGTTCTTCTGTAATGGATATAAACTAAATAGGAGAACCAGGAAGCGGCTGCCCATGTCTCTTTCGGGTCCCAACTCCAATAATGCCCCCAAGCCTCCTTTGCCCATAAGGCGCCCATCAAGATACCTAATGTCATAAAGCAAAAGCCCACGCTGACGAGGTTGTCGGTGGTGGCAGCCTCCACAGGACTCGCCGTGCCCTTCTTGAAGAAAAGTAAATAGAGCGCCATCATCGTGGCAGCGCCATAAAGCGCATAGGCAAACATATAGACGATTACGTGGGGGGCAAACCACGGACTTTGCAGGGCGGGCATCAGACTCTTGCTGTGGATTTCCGGCTTGAGAATGTTGATGCAGATGAACACCAACGCCATCAGTGTACTGAAAGACAACAGCCATTTATAATGCCAGCGTCCATAGACAATAAGTCCTGCCAAAGGAAGGAAGAAAGCGTACCACATTCGGGTCTCACCCATCGTGCGCAGGGGTGGTCGATGAAGCTCAGCCCAAAGCAAGACGATGAAGGCGAGAAATACGCACAGACCGCCTACCGTGAATGCCACAGCCCTGCGCAAATTCCCTTTCCATGCGGCATAGGAGCCTAATGCCCACAGCACTAAGGCAATGATGGAGAATATGAAGAAATGATTCCAAATCATGTTGTTTCTGAATTAGAATTGAGTGGAAGAGACTTTTTTCTTGACGATGAGGTGAAGAAGAAACCAATGGAACCCAGCGCCAACAGCAGGATGCCGAAATAGACGGCCGGCAGCCACGGGTCACGCACCAATTCCAGTACGCTCACATCACTCCATTTCCCCATCTTCTCGTCGTAGGAATACTGGTAAATCTTCCATCCGTCAACCGTGAAGGGATGATTCACCTCAATATCTGTGAAGATGTTCTTTCCTGTCTTGGTGAGAATCTGAACCTGTGAGAGATACCTCATCGGCTCGGGTTCAGCCATGGCGATACTGTATTGTTGGCTGACTTTCAACAACTGCATGGGAAACCGGTAGCTGCCGCACGTGAGCCACCCTTGTTTGACGGTCTTACCATCTGGCGAAGTTGCTCTGACGAGCCAAGCGCGCACATTGCCCGGCTCTCGCCATGATATATAATAGGTAGTGTCGCGAGTCATCATGGGTGCCGACTCTTCCATCTTCTTTAAAGTATCAACGCGCCAGCCGCCCAAATTCTCCGTTTCCACCACCGTCCCGGAGTCATTGTCGACGAGCAGCAGGCGAGGGGGATATTCCTCAATGTTGAAATCGAGCAGTTGGATGGCGATGGGCAACTCGTGAATCGTCCCCATATCATCGAAGGCTCGCCATTCCGGGGTGTCTTTTCCGACAGTCATCTTCAACCGTTGCATGTCGCTGCTGCCCAAAGAGGCGCATAGCAGCACTATCAGCAGCCCCAAATGGAACAGAAATACGGGCAACTTCCGCCACTGAAAGCTCATAAGACTCTTCAGCACCACTTGGGAGAGGATGAGAGCCATCCATATATAAATAAGTACGAAAGGCCAGAAGCTCAGCATCCGTGTCAGTCCCAGCTTATCCATCTGAGGCATTCCCGACGGCACTTGACGGGTAAGTCCCATTAAAGCTGTGAACACCACAGCAAATATAAGACTAGCGACGCCTGAATAGGGAGAAGTGAGAAATCGAATGCCGTAGCTCTTCCTACGTAACAGGTATAGAGCTACGGCAACGGCGATGAATACAACCAACAGCACTACATTCACCGGAAAGCCAAAACTATTCCAGTCAATGCCGCCGACAGTCAATTGAAGGAGCAGACCCACCACGGTGAGTCCCGCTCCTATTGCGATTCCTTCTTTAAGTGTCCAAGGTTCTTTCCACATCATGGTTTACATCTCTACGGCACGATGTGCAGCCTTCGCCTGTTTCACCCAGTTGGGAACAACGGTTTGCAGGAATTTCTGCTTGTCGTTGTTCTTCTGCTGCATGTTGAGTCCGAGGTAAGCCTGAGCCTTTGCTTTGGTGGAGATGTCGGGCAGTGGCACGTCCCCGGTATATCCATGACGGGCAAGAATCTTGGCAATGAGCAGACGAGCCTGTCCGGCATAGTCAAGACTGTGACCGAGGATACGGGTTATTTCCTGTGGAGCATGGAAACTGGCTCCATGAGATGCCACGGCGAAGTCCCAACGCCACTGACTCTTGCGCAACAATGCCAAGACGGGTTTCATCTCGCTCTCCGTAGCGCCCTTGTCCCACGCAAACTTTGCCTCTATATGGGCAGCGGCAAGCTCTTTCTCCACGCGGTTGCGAATCTCGTTGCATTTACGCTGACGCTCATACACATTCTTCCGCAGCGTCTCTGCATCCTGCCTATGGCAAGTCTGACAGGTGCGGTCGATATGCGCCAACGGACTCATGATGTGGTGGTCGGTATATTTGATGCCGCCCTTCGTGATGTAGGGCATGTGGCAATCGGCACACGAAACGCCCCGCTGATAGTGGATTCCCATCTGCGATATTTCGTAGCCGGGATGCTGTGCTTTGAGGATGGGGGTACGGCTCAGGGCATGAATATAATCATAGAAGCCGAGTTGGTCATAGTATTTCTCAATTGCCTCCACGGTGATGCCGCTGTCTTGCGGAAGTGTCAGGTAGTTGGTGCCCTTCTGGAAATAATACTCGGTATGGCACTGTGCACAGACCAGCGAGCGCATCTCTTGGTGGGAAGCCTTGTTCACGTCCATGCCTCTGCGCTGCCAAGCCTCATAGAGGGCGGGGCGTGCGGGTCTGAGGTCCATGGTCTTGGGGTCGTGGCAGTCACTGCACCCCACGGTATTCATCACTTGGTTGCCCCAATCGGACCATTTAGCTTGATAGAAAGCGGCGGGTCCCATTTCTGCCATCAGCCTTGGCACGTCCGGTCCTTTGCACGTCCAGCAAGTTCCGGGTTGAGGCTCCTTGCCGGGTGTGACTCCCGGGGCGCCGGTGCGGAGAATCTCCCGAAGGTCTTCAATGCAATGGCGGTGGCCACGGGGCGTATTGTAATCCCAAGAGAACGCATAGCCTGCCCATAGAACCGCCATTTCGGGTCGCTGCTCCAGTACGTCTTTCTTCTGACTGCCGTTGAACTCACTCTCGAAGGTGGTATCTGAGGTCTCTGCCCAAGTCTCATATTCCAATGGGAAGTCTTCCTTGAACTTTTGGTTATCCACCTCAATGCTGTCCATCTTCACTTTTCGGTTGTTGAAGATGGTGGCGACTTCCGCTCTCCTTTCCATGAGGGAGGAGACCGTCATTCCCAATAAAAACACGACGACCATCACTCCAAGGAACAACAGCCATCCTTGCCAACGTTTCAATTGCTTAGCCATATCTGTTTGTTTTTAGTTTTTTTCATTCTTACTCATCAGTCCATGTAGCCATTCCGGCACGGGAGAGGGAGGCAGGGGAACACTTGCTCCTGGTGTGCTTGCCAGCGAGTTCACTCCGCTATGAGGCACGTTGCGGTGGCAGTCCCAACAGGCTTTTCCCTCACCGCGAAGGGATTCCATATAGGTAATCCTGCCTGTCTTGACAAATTCTTGATTGAGTTGTGTGTGGCAACGGATGCAGTTGTCCATGATGACTTCCGCACTGACGTCCTTTGCCTTGATGACCTGATGCTCACTGCGGGTCAGAAACATATACACATGTCCCATGCCATCCTTTGCCTTGAAGAAGTATTTGTTCAACACGTTGTTGTGAGGCACATGACAATCGTTGCAAGTCGCATCACGGGCATGGGATGAGTGCATCCACGTGGCGTAGTAGGGTGTCATCACATGACAGTTGACACAAGCCTTTGACTCATTACCCAAATAGTCGGGCATACGCAGGAGATAGGCAAAATAAATCAGCATTCCTGCCAATAAACCACAACTGCCTATAAGCAATACTTTTTGCCGATAGGACATAGCATTGACAAAATCACCT
Organism: Prevotella sp.; assembly: GCA_050946455.1. Taxonomy (GTDB): domain Bacteria; phylum Bacteroidota; class Bacteroidia; order Bacteroidales; family Bacteroidaceae; genus Prevotella. Next base: position 178,301 of record JBMNUV010000002.1, on the reverse strand, counting down.
ACTGCTTTCTTGAACCTATTCCATATTTCGTGCATGGGCATAGACGGTTAGATTTTTTGTTGATTTCTCAAATTTAGCCTTTAAACATACACAACACAAAAAACTAAACACATTTTAAGCCCAACAAACACTATTTAACGGTTATTTGCAGTTGAAACGTGGTTTTTGTCGTTTTTTATCCTCATTTATGAGGATTCATCTGTTAATGAATATTTAATGAAGTTGTAGTTCAAAGTTCGGATATCCTTTCCTTCAGCACATCCCGAAGAATAACCGCATGATTCTTGATGGGGTTGCGGAAACCATAGAGCAAGGTCACGCTATGGAATCCACTTTCACAAATCTGCGCCACAAGACGGTCTACGGCTTCGTTGTTCGATAATTCTTCACGATATTTTTCGGAAAACTTGTCCCAGTTGCCGTATGGGTTGTCATGGAAGAAGCGCCGCAAACCTATCGACGGCGTGACGTCCTTTGCCCAAATGTCGTATTTCAGGTCTCCTTTCTTGATGCCTCTGGGCCACATGCGGTCTACGAGAATTCGTAAGCCGTCAGTTTCCTCGGCTGGTTCATAAACTCTTTTTAGTTGTAGGGTCAGTTCCATTTTATTATTTCCAAATTAGTCAGTGGTTTGCACGTGCTTTGCGGCAAACGTTGTCATTCACATATTTCATAAGTTCCGTATATCTGTTGTCCTCACCGCCATTCCTTTTCAGGGAGGAGGCGGTGAGGCTGTATGATTAGGAAAACATGGACTTGATATCCTCGTCAACCGATGTAATCGTTCCCAGTCCGAAGTTGTCTTGCAGTACTCTTAATATCTCTGGTGAGACAAAGGCGGGAAGCGTAGGTCCAATATGTATGTTCTTGATGCCTAAACTCAACAGGGCAAGAAGCACGATGACCGCTTTCTGCTCATACCATGCTATATTGAACACGATAGGCAGTTGGTTGACGTCGGCAGCCCCGAAGATTTCCTTCAGTCTCAGGGCAACCACTACCCAAGAATAACTGTCGTTGCACTGTCCTGCGTCCAGCACGCGGGGAATACCGTTGATATCTCCTAAATTTAGTTTGTTGTACTTATACTTTGCACAGCCTGAAGTTAAGATGACCACATCTTTGGGGAGTGCCTTGGCAAATTCCGTATAGTAGTTGCGGCTCTTCATCCTGCCGTCACAGCCACTCATCACAACAAATTTCCTAATGGCACCGCTCTTCACGGCTTCCACAATTTTGTCGGCAAGGGCTATTACTTGATGATGGGCGAAACCTCCAACAATCTCACCTTCTTCCAAAGGCTCTGGAGCCTGACAATGGCGAGCCATCTCGATGACTTCGGAGAAATCCTTGTGACCGTTGGCGTCCGCTTCAATGTGTTTCCATCCGGGGAAGCCTGTCGAATTGGTGGTGAACACGCGGTTCTGATAATTGGCTTTTGGCAGGGGCGGAACGATACAGTTGGTCGTAAAGATGATGGGACCGTTGAAGTGAGAAAACTCTTCCTTCTGTTGCCACCACGCATTACCGTAGTTTCCTTTCAAGTGACTGTATTTCTTCAGTTGGGGATAATAGTGGGCGGGTAGCATTTCTCCATGCGTATAGACATCCACACCTGTACCCTCGGTTTGTTTCAGCAGGTCCTCAATATCGAGCAAGTCATGTCCACTGACTAATATGCCGGGATGCTTACCCACACCAAGGTTCACGTGAGTCATTTCGGGATTTCCAAAGCGTTCGGTGTTTGCCTTGTCAAGCAGCGCCATTACTTTCACGCCGTAATTGCCCGTCTCCATCACGAGGTCCAGCAACTCTTTGTCAGTGACAGTAGTGGAGCCAATGGTGGCGAGGGCACGTTCCATAAAACGGATAATCTCTCGGTCGTCATACCCCAATCGGCTGGCATGTTCGTAGTAGGCTGCCATACCCTTGAGACCGTACATCGTGAGTTCCTTCAATGAACGGAGATTCACATTCTCCTCTTTCAACACGCCCACTTCGCGTCCCTTTCTTTCATAGTCTGCCACATCCACCATTAAATTAACTTCCTCCGTGTCTGGCAGGGATAGTTGATGTTGACTGGCGAGAGCTTTCAACTTCTCTTTCAACTCAAGGGCGGATGTCACCTTCTTTGTAAGACTCTCATTGTCAAAGTTGGCATTGGTAATCGTGGAGAAGAGACTGTCGACGATGATTTTGTCAGTCTTCTCGGGCACGTCAACATGATGCTCGTTCAGAAGGTTGGCAACGGTTCCGATTCCCTTCAATGTAAAAAGCAGCAAGTCCATGAGATGGGCTGTCGCAGGTTGTTTACCACAAACACCACGGAAAACGCACCCCGTCCCGAAGGCGGTCTCCTGACACTGGTAACAAAACATTTGTTTCTTCATCACTATCTTATTTTATTGGTTGTTTCTAAATTCCATCCCGCTCTGTTCCATCTTGATGAATCCGGGGAATATCAGATTGTTCTCGAGAGCCACATGTTCCTTCAGGTTACTGAAGAACTCATAGAGTTCACGGTTCATCAGCCTATAGGAAGCACATCCGTCTGTCGGTGTTGTAAAGTTCTCGGTCAAATCGGCGATGTGCTGCCAAGTTGCGCCGGTGTTGTCATGCTCCAACATCATCTGTCGGATGGGGTAGAAGATGCTGCCGCAATGAAAGGGCGCAGGCTTGCGCTTCTCTTCGTGAGCCGCGAATAGCTCATAGAACAGTGGGAAGAGTATCTGTTCCTCTTTTGCAAAATGGGAATCGAGTTCGTCGAAGGAATCCGCCACAGCCTGTCTGATTTCATGCAATTCGGGATGCCGGTCACCATGCACGTGTTCCACTTTCTCCACCAACCTCAACAATTCTTCGTGGTGCTGATGGAAGGAACGGTGATGTTTCTTCAGCACATAATCTACAAGTAGGTCCAAATCCCACGATGAAAAGTCCGGCGCATTGCCCTCTGTTTCTTTCTGTTCCAAACGTGACAGCACGTCCTCTGCATTCAGTCCTTTCTTGTTGCATGCCTCCTGCAGCGTATCACTGCCATGACAGCAATAGTCGATGCCCAACTTCTCAAAAAGTCTGGCTCTGTTAAAATCCTCGGCTACGATGGCGCCTACGGTCATTTTCTCATTCAATTGCATCATAGTTGTTATTGTTTCTGCTGCAAAATTACGGGTTATTCCTTGCGTTATTCAATGATATTCACGGTTAATTTCTATATCATCCATCGTTTTTATCGATAAATAAGAGGACGTGTAAGATAAATAATGTATCTTTGCAGACAAAACAATCGTAGATGAAGAATAGCCAATCAAAGCTGCAAAGAGACCAGCAGACGATACGCCTCATGATAGACATCTATTGTCGGCATCATTTAGGAGCAAGCAAGGTTCCCCAAGAATATCAGGAACTTGCCGACTATGCCTGTCGTAGGCTGGAGCATTGCAGGTGGGGCGAGCAGAAACCTGCCTGTAAGGACTGTCCCACGCATTGCTATGCACCCGAGAAGAGAAAGAGAATACAGGAAATCATGCGCTGGACCGGACCACGGATGCTGTTCTATTCTCCTCGTGCTGTGATGAGGCATCTGTGCCAGTGCATGTTCAATAAAAGTAACAACCAAAAAGAGAAATAAATGGAGATAAGACAATTGCGCTATTTTGTCAATGCCGCTAAGACATTGAGCTTCACCGAGGCTGCCCGCTTGTCGAACGTAGCCCAAAGTACCCTCTCCCAGCAGGTGAAACAGTTGGAAATGGAACTGGATGTGCCGCTGTTTTATCGCATGGGAAAGCGCATCCAGCTTACCACGGAAGGACAGATGTTTCTCTCCGACGCTCAGAAATTACTCGAAGATGCCCGACAGGGATTGCAAAGACTTTCCGACATGAAGGAACTGCAAGGTGGTAGTCTGAGCATCGGACTCGCTTCCGGACTGGGGCTCTCGGCATTGTTCACGGATGTACTCACCGAGTATAATAAGAGGTACCCTAAAGTGGTACTGACCATTCATCAAGTGGCGGCTCCTTTATTGCCCGATAAAATTAGGAAACACGAACTGGACATCGCCATGACATTCACGCCCCAAGAGCTTGACTCCGACCTTCACGCGGAACCTCTTTTCGCCACGCGAATCTGTGTCGTTGTGAGTGAGCACCACCCTTTGGAATCCCATAAGTCTATCGGCTTAAAGCAACTGGTTCATCATCCTTTGGTCCTGCCCAGCCGCGATTTGCTCATCCGTCGGCGCATGGATGCGTCTGCCAGAGAGCAGGGCATCGGGCTTCACCCCGAAGTAGAGATAGACGACATCTCTCATATTTTATATATGGTAAGCAGTGGGCGGTGGGTCAGCATGTTGCCCGATGCTGCCACATTGGCTGTGAGGGGACTATCGCATATTCGTCTTGAACCAGTCATTCCCTTGCCCACATCCGTCCTTACGCCTGCCGGAGTCTATCAGCGCAAAGCCGTGACGGAATTTATCCGACTCTTAGGTGAGAGCACACGACTCCTTTCGCAGACCAGTAATGAGACCTGCGATATCTGTGGGGAGAGTTTCTTGGCTGAATAGCTTCAGCCAAGACTAATTCCTTTGTTGTGATTCCCCTTGATGTGCTGTGGGAACCATGTCAATTCTTCGGCATTTTCACCTCAACGCCGAGATTCTTCAATTCCGCTTCAATCTGTTGGCGGTCGGTATCGCCGAGATGATAAGGGTACACTACCTTGGGATGAACCATCTCTACAGCCGAATGCAACTGCTCGGGAGTCATCGTGTAGGGCTGATTGCAGGGCAGGAAGGCGACATCGATTCCCTTCAGTTCCTTCATCTCTGGAATATCCTCCGTATCGGCACCGATATAAACCGTGAATCCATCGAAGGAGATGACATAGCTATTATCGCGTCCCTTGGGATGGAATTTCTGATGGTCAGGTGTCGTGTTGTAGGCTGGTACTGCCTTCACTGTGATACCATTGCCGAGGTCGAGAGTGTCGCCGTTGTGCATCACCTCACCCTTTCCTAACAAGTCGTGGCACCGCTGGTTGACGATAACCTTCGTATCGGCTTTCGACAGTTGGTCGATTGCCTTCTTGTCCAAATGGTCGTGATGCTCATGGGTAATCAGAATGTAGTCGGCTTTGGGCATCTTGCTGTAATCGGTCACGGGTTTGACCGCGTTAGTCACTGGGTCGATTTCAATCTCTTTTCCTTCGAAGCTGATACGCAGACTACCATGTTTGATAGGTTCTATCACAACGGTCTTTCCCGATGGGGTCTGATAACTGTCGCTGCCAGTCGCGCCTTTACTGTTGGCGGAGCCGCACCCGAACAAAAGGGCGGGCAGGGAGAAAAGGATGTACTTGAGATAATTCTTCATACGCTTTTTCGTTTATTGCCTCTCTCCTTACGCTGACTGAACGAATGTTGAGTGTTATATGGGTAGATGCCTTAGACTTTGTAATCTGAATCAATCATTGTGACAGGAGATTAGCATATTTGTACTTTACAAAGATAACACTTTTTTGCCAATAGTGAACAGACAATATCGGAATTATTTTTTTGTTTTATCCTTAGTTCTCGCCGCGGAGCATGGAGGTCTCGCGCTCCGCGCGGGACGACAACCGCATTGCACGATAAAAAGCCAATTACACGGCACGAATGATATTATCACACATCGTGCGCATGGATAAATCCACGGATTCACACAAATCTACACAGATATTATTAGTTCGAAGTTGTCCCGCAGCAATTCACTTTCATTCGTTGGTATAGAAATCATAATCAGTATGTTCTTAATAAAAATCTGTTTAATCTGTGTGAAATATCTCTTTTGCGTGAAGAGGAGACGGAGAATATGGAGAATTTTCGTTACCTTTGCGCTACATTATATATAAAGTGTCCACTCTCGGTGGCAACGACAACAGAGAAAACGGATGTTCTATCAAATCAAGCGAACGGCAATATGGTTGCGCCGGTGCCCTCATTCACGGGGCTTCGGCGTGCAGTCGCCATTTGCCTATTGGTTCATCCGCTATGTCGTCAACGAGCATTATCCTTATTATGCCTACGATGATTTGCGCCACAGCATTCCGGGACTTGACCGCAAACGGCGTCGCCTGTGCCAGCTCTATTTCCGTATTGCCAACTATGCTCAGACCGATGAGTGGTGGGAGATGGCACCCGAAGATTTTGCTGTGAGTGCCTACGTGAAGGCGGGATGCCATAAAACACGGCTGACGAGAGATGCTGAGCATCCGGGCGTGATTCGCATGGCGATGGCCGGTGACCCGATTGCGACGTTTGAGCAATGTGTCGTCAAAGCCTCACAGAAAACGTTGCTCATAGTGGAGGGTATCCACCGCGACAAGTCCACGCTGAGACTCTGGCGGAAAATGAAGAATGACAACCGCACGGGCATCAGCTTCGACCTCTACTCCTGTGGCATCCTCTTTTTTGATAAGAAACGAATCAAACAACATTATATCGTTAATTTCTGAGTTTATGTTGAAAATCTATACGAAAACGGGCGACAAAGGAACCACGCAACTCTCTTCGGGTGAGCGTGTTGACAAGGATGACGCGCAAGTGGAGGCTGTCGGCACGATTGACGAGCTCAATGCCAACATTGGTCTGCTGATGACGGATATCAGTGATGAGGCTTTGCTGAAACGGCTGCACGAATTGCAAACCGAGATGTTCAATATTGGCGGCAATCTGCCCGTGGACGAAGAACTGACCAAGAAATTGGAGGAGGAGATGGATAAGATGACAGCCGAACTGCCCCGCATCAAGGACTTCATTTATCCCGGAGGGTGCCGCGCCGCTGCCCAGTGCCACGTGTGCCGAACCATTTGCCGCCGCGCGGAACGCCGATTCGTCAGTTTGGCAAAAATCCGACCTGTGGATGCCTCCATATTGCGTTTTCTTAACCGATTATCAGATTATTTCTTCGTTTTAGCAAGAAAATTAAACTTCGTTTACAATGTAAGCGAAAAAACATGGTGATTTTCTTGCGAGACGATAGAATTTTTGTATTTTTGCGCATCAAATAGAAAAGGACATGTCCGAAACGGGCTTTGACACCGTTCTGTTGTGGGTCTTTATGGCCCGATAGAGATAAGGAACAAATAAAAATCACTAAAACTAAGAACTATGTACTGGACACTGGAATTGGCTTCAAAACTTGAAGATGCGCCCTGGCCCGCAACCAAAGACGAACTTATAGACTATGCCATTCGTTCAGGCGCACCCGCAGAAGTGTTGGAAAACCTTCAGGAAATCGAGGATGACGGTGAAACTTATGAGAGTATCGAAGACCTCTGGCCCGATTATCCTTCTAAAGAGGATTTCTTGTGGAATGAAGACGAATATTAAGTACGAGTGATAAAGGGTTGCCCTCCGTGAGAGGGTGACCTTTTTTTAATGCATAATGCACAATTCATAATGCATAATCCTTTTTAATTCATAATTCACAATTCATAATTCATAATTGGCGGCGGCTTAATAATGCATAATGCACAATGCATAATTCATAATTGCCGCGAGTTCGGTATGTCGCTGTATTACAGCGACCAAGGCAGCAATAATAATTCATAATGCATAATTGAGAGAAACCGCACATAAAGATAGGAGAGGAATTGAGAGTTATTGGAGAGAAACCGCTAGGAAAGGGATTTCTGGATAGGATAAAACATTCATGCCGTGAATTGTGAAGGGAGAAACAGGGATTTGTTCTGGTGGAGGATAGATGACTTGTGAATCTAAAGGGCATAAAAAGGCAATAAATCGAAAAGCCATTCGTTATCTATGCGTGTTTAAACGCGTAATTTCCATAACATTGTTGCTCGCTCTGTGTGCTACGAACGCCAAAGCGCAGTATGATGTCAACTTTGCCCATTATTTCGACATGGAGCCGTCGTTCAATCCGGCATCAGTCGGCAAGGAGTCGAAGCTGAACATCACCGTGGCTTATGCCCTTGACTTCGCAGGGTTCAAGCACAATCCTCAGACGGCTTATGCCGCTGCCGACATGCCCTTCTATGCCTTAAAGTCCTATCATGGCGTGGGACTGAAGTTCATGAACGACAAAATCGGTCTCTTTACCCACCAGCAGCTCATGGCGCAGTACGCCTTCCGTTTCCGCCTTTTCGGAGGTAGGCTCGCAGCAGGTATTCAGGCGGGTTTGCTCAGTGAGGATTTCAAAGGCAGTAAGGTGGACTTGGAGGACAGCAGTGACCCCGCGTTCGCAACGAGTGATATTTCGGGTAGTGGATTTGACGCGGCTTTCGGACTCTACTACGACCACGGTCCTTGGTATGTAGGCCTCTCAGCACAACACATCACAGGACCCACCGTGAATTTGGGTGAAACCAACGAATTGAAGATAGACCCCACCTTTTATTTGACAGGTGGATACAATATAAAATTAAGAAATCCGTTTTTAACGATAAAGCCCAGTGTACTTGTGCGCACTGACCTCTCAGCCTATCGTGCCGACATCACCGCCCGTGTGGTATATCAGCATGAAAAGAAAATGCTCTACGCCGGTGTGGGCTACAGTCCCACCAACTCGGTCACAGCCTATGTGGGCGGCAGTTTCCACGGCATTGTGGTGGGTTACAGCTATGAGATGTACACTTCAGCCATCAACGTGAGCAATGGCAGCCATGAGTTCTACGTGGGCTATCAGATAGACGTGAATTTACAGAAGAAAGGACGCAACCGCCATTCGGCAGTTCGTATTCTATAATATAATAAGGTATATTACAAAACATGAAGAAATCAATCATAGCAGTTTGTATGGTGGCTATCGCCATGACGCTCAGCGGATGCTTCGGTGCCAAGTCGGCTTCGTCTGCCGGCAGGGGCGGTGAAGTGGTCGGTGTAGGTCGTGGCAAAGGCTTCAACGAGCCCACTCCCTATGGTATGACACGTGTTGACCGTGGTTTTCTCGAAATGGGAAAAATCGCCGAGGATAGTCTTTGGGGCAAGGATGTGCCGCAAAAATCCATCTCTGTGGATGGATTCTGGATGGATGAGACCGAGGTGACAAATTCAGAATACAAGCAATTCGTATATTGGGTACGCGACTCTATTCTGCGTACTCGACTGGCTTCTCCCGCCTATGCTGGCGATGAGACCTATATGATAACAGAGGATAAGAACGGCGACCCCGTGAAGCCGCACCTCAACTGGAAGAAGTCGTTGCCGCGTAAGCCCAACGAGGATGAGCAGCGCGCTTTCGAGAGTCTCTACGTCACCAATCCCGTGACGGGAGAGAAAATGCTTGACGCCCACCAGCTCAACTATCGCTATGAGGTTTACGACTACACTACGGCAGCACTTCGCCGTAACCGCTTGAATCCTGCTGAGCGCAACCTCAATACCGACGTGGAGGTGAATCCCGACGAAGTTGTGATGATTTCCAAGGACACTGCCTACGTGGACGACGAGGGCAATATCCATCGCGAAACCATCAACCGTCCGCTTTCCGGACCGTGGGACTTCCTCAATACGTATATTGTCAACATCTATCCCGACACGACCTGTTGGGTGAACGATTTCAAAAATTCAGATAATGAGGTTTACCTGCGCAACTACTTCAGTAATCCCGCCTACAACAATTATCCCGTGGTGGGCGTGACGTGGGAACAGGCAAACGCCTTCTGTGCTTGGCGAACCGACTATCTGCTGAAAGGTCTGGGTGATGAGGCACGCTATGTGCAGCGCTATCGTCTGCCTACCGAGGCTGAGTGGGAATATGCCGCACGTGGAAAGCAACAAAACGAGTTCCCTTGGGAAAATGAGGACGTGAAGAATGGCAACGGATGTTTTTATGCCAACTTCAAACCCGACCGAGGCAACTACACAGAGGACGGTAACCTCATCACTTCGCAGGTGGGCATCTATGGCGCCAACAGCAACGGGCTCTACGACATGGCAGGCAACGTGGCAGAATGGACAAGTACCGTCTATACGGAGAGTGGCGTAGATGCCATGAATGACCTCAACCCACAGCTCGAATACAAGGCTGCAAGGGAAGACCCCTACAAACTGAAGAAGAAAAGTGTGCGCGGAGGCAGTTGGAAAGACCCCGAGAGTTATATCCGCTCCGCTTGGCGTACATGGGAATATCAGAACCAGCCTCGCTCTTACATTGGCTTCCGCTGTGTGAGAAGTCTGGCAAGCTCATCAAGTAGCAACAAACAGAAAAAGAGAAAGTAAGACTATGACAGAATACAGCAAATACAACTTTGTCTACCGCATGCAGAAGTGGATGGACAGCGTGCCGGGTCAGACGTTCTTGAACTACGCTTACAGCTGGGGTGCCTCTATCGTGATTTTGGGTGCTCTGTTCAAGCTCACCCACTTGCCGGGTGCCAACATCATGCTTTTCCTCGGTATGGGTACGGAGGTTGTCGTGTTCTTCATCTCAGCCTTCGATAGACCCTTCGATAAGACTGCCGATGGCCGCGATATCCCTGCACACGTTTCTGAGGAGTACCTCGAAGGCGGTAAAATGCCCGAAGAGGGAGAGGAACAGGAGCAGGCTGGACAACCTGGACAACCTGCTGCCGAAGGAGTTCGTATTGTTGTTGGTGGCGGACAGCCCGTTGTCGGAGTTGTTTCTGCAGGTTCGGCAAATGTGGCTGGCTCTAATGGCACTGTCAGTGCGGAAGGCGCAGCAAATGCGGAAGGTGTGGCAAGTGCGGAAGGCGCAGCAAGTCCTGCTGGTGCAGGCGGCGTTGTGATTTCACAGCCCAACTTCGTTCCTCAAATGTCTTCTGAAGAGGCAGAGGAACTCAACGAGGCACAGTCCAGTTATGTGGACGAGTTGAAGAAACTCGTGGAGACGCTGGGGAAGGTCAACGAGCAATCCTCTCGTCTCACCCGCGACAGCGAGGAAATGGAGAACCTCAACCGCACGCTCACGGGTATCACCAAAATTTACGAGCTGCAGCTTAAAGGCGCCAGTCAGCAGGTGGGTACTATTGAGCACATCAATGAGCAGACCCAGCAGATGGCTGAGCAAATCAAGCAACTCAACAAGATTTATGCCCGTATGATTGACGCTATGACAGTCAATATGCGTGTGGCTGCTCCCGGTGCTGCTGCTTCAGCAACAACTGCTCCCAGCGCTACAACTCCCGCAGATGATTCAAAAGCATGAGAAGCCTTGCGTTTGAACAAGAGAGAGACGAATGAATAATAAGACTTCGATACTAATAAGTAATTATGCATGATGTAATGTGCATTGTGCATTAAAAAGGTATTAAATGGCAATCAAGAAAAGACCACTTTCCGCACGCCAAAAGATGATTAACCTGATGTACGTTGTCCTCATGGCTATGCTGGCGCTGAACATCTCTACCGAGGTGCTCAACGGTTTCTCCATCGTGGAGGAAAGCCTGAAGCGCACAACGGCAAGCTCGTCGCTCCAGAACAAGGAGATTTACGGCAGTTTTGAGGAGATGATGCAGAAGAATCCTACGAAGGTTCGCGAATGGTTCGAGAAGGCCACCTCGGTGAAGAGCATGAGTGATTCGCTCTACAACTATGCCCAGGAACTGAAAATCGAAATCGTTCGCAAGGCTGACGGTAAAGACGGTAATCTCGATAATATTGAAAACAAGGACAACCTTGAGGCTGCCGGCGAGGTGATGCTTGCTCCGGGCAGTCACAAGGGACGTAAACTCTACAACGCCATCAACAGCTACCGTGAGCGTATCTTGAAGATGGTCACCGACCCACTGCAAAAGAAAATCATTGCAGCCAACCTTTCTACAAAGGTTCCCAAAACGGCTAACGCCACATTGGGTAAGAATTGGGAAGAGGTGATGTTTGAGAATATGCCTGTGGCGGCTGCCGTGACCCTGCTCAGCAAGCTGCAAAGTGATGTGCGCTATGCCGAGGGCGAGGTGCTGCATACACTGCTCTCCAATGTGGGATTGAAGGATATTCGCGTGAACAAGCTCTCTGCGTTTGTCATCCCTGAAAAGACCGTCCTCTATCCTGGTGAGCGCTTCAACGCCAACATCGTGATGGCGGCAGTTGATACCACGCAGCAGCCTACTATCTACGTCAATGGGCAGCGAATCAATTCGCCAACAGGACAATACAGCTTCACGGCAGGTGGAGTGGGAGAGCATCAATTCTCGGGCTACATTCTCATGCGGAACACCGTGGGTGAGATGCTTCGCCGCGACTTCGTGCAGAAGTATTCGGTGATTCCCGCACCCAATACAGCTACCGTTGCCGCCGACATGATGAATGTGCTCTATGCCGGCTACAGCAACCCCATCAGTGTCAGTGTGCCGGGAGTTCCTGCTAATGCAGTGAGCGTTTCTATGACGGGTGGTAGTCTGCGCTCCACGGGTAATGGGCATTTTGTAGCCGTTCCTTCGGCTGTCGGTCACGACGTAACGTTCCACGTTACGGCACGCGACAAAGGTCAGGTTCGCTCCATGCCGCCTTTCGTCTTCCATGTGCGTAAGTTGCCCGACCCGACAGCCTATATGACGGTTGGAACGAATCGCTTCCGTGGTGGTGTGCTCTCCAAGGCTGCACTTATGGGAACAAAGGGTATCCAAGCTGCTATCGACGATGGACTGCTTGACATCGCCTTCCGTGTGACAGGATTCGAGACGGTGTTCTTTGACAATATGGGTAACGCAGTGCCCATCAATTCCAATGGAAGTGAGTTCAGCGAGGCTCAGCGCAGCCAATTCCGCAAGCTTTCGCGCAACCGCCGCTTCTATATCAATAAGGTTCACGCCATCGGTCCCGACGGCATCGCCCGTGTTTTGCCCGGCTCTATGGAGGTAATCGTCAGATAAAGCACCTGCATCATTGCGCTTCGCCATAGAAGCGTACGTAACCATGCAATGTGAATGGAATCGCAACAACTAATTAGCGTGCATCATGCTTTTAGCATCTTGTACTAATGAAGGAAATAAATATAAATGATGAGAAAGATATTAATAGTCATCTTGGCTTTGCTTGCCGTGCAGGGTGTCAATGCCCAGTCGGCAAAGCGCCGCGCTGAACAGGCTCAGGCGCAAGCTCGCCAATCCAACAAGAACAAACTTTCCACACGTGCCCAAATCTCTTACCCCACTCAGGCAGAGATGCAGGAGGATGTGGTTTGGCGGCGTGATGTCTATAGGGAAATCGACCTCACGGATGAAGCCAACGCCGGACTCTACTACCCCGTGGAGCCGCAGGGAGCGCAGATGAACCTCTTCACCTATATGTTCAAGCTCATGTTGCGTGGACAAATCAAGGCATACGACTACGATGTGAACTCGGGTGATGCGCGTTTCGACGAGAGTCTGCGCGTTAAGCCGCTGGAATTCATCAAGAAGTACGAGATTTACTACGAGCGCACAGACCGTGGCATTCACATTGATGATGCCGACATACCGAGCCGTGAGGTGAAGGAATATTTCATCAAGGAAAGTTCATACTACGACCAGAACACAGCCACCTTCCATACCAAGGTGCTTGCGCTCTGCCCTGTGATGGTGCGTGAGGATGACTTTGGCGACGGTGGCACTAAGTATCCGCTCTTCTGGGTGAACTACGATGAGTTGGCTCCGTTCCTCGCCCGTCAGACTATCATGACGAGTAATCTCAACAATGCCGCCACGATGAGTGTGGACGATTACTTCACGATGAACCATTATAAAGGCAAAATCTATAAGACCAACAATATGTTGGGCACTACGCTACCGCAGGACAACGATACCCTGCGTGCGAAGGCTCAAAACAAGATAGAGAAGGAGATTCTTGCCTTTGAGCAGAATATGTGGGGTGACCAAGCCCGCAAGGACAGCTTGGATAGCATTGCCAAGCTTGACAAGAAGGCGCTGAAGAAAGCGCGTAAGGCAAACCGCCGTTCGTCAAGTGTGAAGCGCAATCGCCGCAGTAAATCCTCGAGCTCGTCCAGTTCTTCGGCACGCGTCACCGTGCGCCGTCAGCGTCACTAACGAAACACTAACTAACACAAGAGTATAAAGTTATGAAGAGAATCTTTGCTTTCATGGCAGTGGCTGTTGCCCTGCTGACGACAATGCCCGCTCAGGCCCAAGTGAAATTAGGTTTGAAGGGCGGTGTCAACGTAACCAACATGAGTTTCAGCGAGGATGTGCTGGATGCAAACAACCGTGCTGGCTTCTTTATCGGTCCGACTGTGAAGTTTACTTTGCCCATCGTGGGCTTGGGCGTTGATGTCTCTGCACTCTACGACCAGCGCGAGGGAAAAGTGAAGTTGGAAGGTGACGATGGTACTGTAGAGAGTGATAATACCCTCAAGCAGCAACAGATTGTCATCCCCATCAACCTGCGCTATGGCATTGGTTTAGGCTCTACAGCGAGCATATTCTTCTTTGCCGGTCCTCAGTTCGGATTCAATGTGGGTGATAAGACACAGACCATCTACGACCAAGTAGCGGATTGGAAACTTAAATCGAGCAATTTCAGTGTCAACGTGGGTGCAGGTTTCATGTTGCTCCGCCACCTGCAGATATCCGCCAACTACAATATCGCGTGCGGTCATACGGGAGACGTAGAACTGAAGAGCACAGCAGGTGATGTCATCGGTCAGGTAACGGGCTTCAAGAAAGGCTCACGTGCCAACGCATGGCAGATTGGCCTGGCTTATTATTTCTAATATTACGTTCAAGTAAACAAATTACATACAGCCCCAATCCGTTTGCAGAAGCGGGTTGGGGCTTTGTTTTTTCGGCTCCGCAACGTAGTTCAACATCCGTCGTGTAGTCGTAATCGTAGTACTCGCCGCATTGTTGTTCTCGCCGCGAAGCATGGAGGTCCCGTCGCTCCGCGCGGGACGAGAGGCGATTATAGTCCGTAGGTATAATTGTACTGTCGGTTGTCGTCCCGCGCGGAGCGACGGGACCTCCATGCATCGCGGAACATACATGTAGCACAAAAAATCATTAGAGTGTAATTCGCTTGCTGCACCCCTGGCACAATTGCGGCAGTCGTCCCGCGCGGAGCGACGGGACCTCCATGAGTTGCGTTAACACTTCGCGACCCAACGAATTACCCTCAACGATTTTTTTGTGTAGCATGCAGCGCGAGAACTACGGCTTCGCACCCATACCCCGCTTCGTAGTTCCGGCTTTTATTACATTCAAAATAATGCCCCTACGAACAAAGAACCCAATCGGTTTCCGTTCGTAGGGGCATTTATAATATCTTACCTCATCGCGAGAGGCGAGGCTGATAATTAATTAATCTTAGTAGATGATGCTGCTGATGGCATAAGCCACACAGGTCGAAACGAACACACTGATGAGACCTGGCATCATGAAACTGTGGTTCAACAGATACTTACCAATCACCGTCGTTCCCGTGCGGTCGAAGTTCACGGTTGCAATATCCGAAGGATAGTTGGGGATAAAGAAGTAGCCGTACACACTGGGAAGCACACCGAGCAATACTGGTCCGGGAATGCCTAATTTGTAAGCCAGTGGCAGCATGGCAACGACCACGGCTCCCTGTGAGTTGATAAGCACTGATACAAGGAAGAACACGATGGCAATACTCCAGTTGTATTGTGCCACTACGTCAGCCAACATCGTCTTCATCACGTCAAGATAGTTGCTGAAGTAGGTGTCGGCGAGCCAAGCGATACCATAGATGGCAACCACTGCCACCATACCGCTCTGCCACACGGCTCCTGCAACGGCTTTCTTCGGACTCGCCTTGCAGAACATAATCATCAAGGCGGCTGCTGAAATCATGACGATTTGAATCACGATGTTCATTTTCAGCTTCACAGTTGTCGCCGTCGTCACGCCGGGCATGATGATATTGGCTGCCGCAAGGTCTTTAGCCGAAATCGTAACGCCCGAAGCCAGTGTTACGTCCTTGGCACCGTCAACGGCTTTCACCGATTCGTAGGTGGGCAGGATGTTCTGGAAGATAGCGAACATCACGATGATGGCAAGGGCACCAAAGAAGATATAAACGGCACGACGTGATTCCTTTGAAATCTTCTTGTCGAGCGTTGTGGCGGTGCTGCCATAGATATACTCGCGCTGGGCGGGGTTCTGAATACGTTTTTGGAACTCGGGGTCCTTGTCCAAGTCAAGACCACGATGATAGGAGGCTGCTGCAGCGCACATCAGTCCGCAGAGACAAGCCGGAATCGTTACCATGAGAACTTGAGGGATGGTCACGTCGAACCCGTTGGCGTTGGAGATGGTCACGAAGGCAACCACTGCGGCGGCAATGGGCGAACACGTGATACCCACCTGTGAGGCGATGGAGGCAACGCCGCAGGGACGCTCCGGGCGAATGCCTTTCTTAATGGCAATGTCCACAATGATAGGCATCAGTGTGTAGACCACATGCCCCGTACCCACGAGTACGGTCAGCGTGAAGGTACACAGCGGAGCCAAAAACGTAATTCTGTCGGGGTGTTTGCGAAGCAGACGTTCGGCAATCTGAATGAGCCAATCCATACCGCCCGAAGCCTGCAGAATGCCGGCGCACGTAACGGCTGCGATGATGATGTAGATAACGTCGGTTGGGGGAGAACCGGGCTTTAGCCCAAATCCGAACACCAGAAGGGCGAGACCTATACCTGAGATGGCTCCAAGGGCAAGACTGCCATAGCGAGAGCCTACATAAAGAGCTAACAACACAATGAGTAGCTCAATAATCATAGAGGCTGTAATCATACAGTAGAAATTATTTGTTTAACGTTAGATAGATTGAATTTATCTTCTTTTCTGTTCGTAGAATCGTTGCAAATATAACGTTTATTTTTCAAAAGTAGAAAATTTCTGTAAAAAATATGCTGAAGAATCTATTTCTTTAAGCAGAAAGATTGTGAAATGGCGGTTGAGTCATCTGTTTGGAGAAATCAAAAAGCAAGCGGAGTCCCCTGTTTTTATGCTTTATTTCCGACTGGAAATTTCCTCTTTTCACTTTTTAGACTCTTCTTGAGTGTTTTTGTAAGTTCATCATGAAAGGAAAACCTCATTATTCATCGTTTTTCTTTTTTCCATTTAGAATTTATTAGTATCTTTGCACGCGTGAAACCGCTCATCAATAATATGAACAACAAAAATAAGCTTAATTAAATAATAATGAGTTCGTTAACTATTGCAATTATCGTCTGCTTCGTAGTGGGCTATCTGTTTATAGCTTTGGAAAGCGTGACGAAAGTAAACAAGGCAGCTATCGCCTTGTTGATGTTTGTGGCTTGCTGGACCCTTTTCATGATTGACCCCGGCAGTTATATCACAGGAGTCAGTGGAAAAGACCTTATCAATGCTGTTAGTGCAAGCATTGAGAACCACTTGGGTAGCACTTCCACCACGCTTTTCTTCCTGATGGGCGCTATGACCATTGTGGAGATTGTCGACCAGAACGGCGGATTCGAGTGGGTGCGTAAAGTGATGTACACCAAGTCGAAGCGCGTGCTCTTATGGCGTATTGCCATCATGACGTTCTTCCTCTCTGCCATCCTTGACAACCTCACTACGAGTATTGTGATGATTATGATTCTGCGTAAGTTGGTACCCGACCACAAGGACCGCATCATCTACGCCTCACTCGTCATCATCGCAGCCAACTCTGGTGGTGCGTTCTCTCCTATTGGCGATGTCACTACCATTATGCTTTGGAACAAGGGTGTCATCACGGCAGGCGGCGTGATTAGCGAGATTCTTGTCCCCAGTATTATTTCTTTGGCTGTTCCGGCTCTCATTTTGCAGTTGGGACTCAAAGGCGAACTCCAAACGGAGACTCCCATGAAGATGAAGAGCGACTATGAGGTGCTCGATTTCACCAGTCGCCAGCGCAAGGCTGTGTTCTTCATTGGTGTGGGTGGTTTGATGTTCGTGCCTGTGTTCAAGGCAATTACTCATCTTCCTCCGTTCGTAGGCATCCTGCTCGTTCTGGGCGTGCTGTGGACCACCACCGAGGTGTTCTATCGTCGTTTGCACCGTTTATCTGAGAAGAATGGCACCAAGAAGCGTGTTGCCAATCTGCTCCACAATATAGATATGTCAACCATCCTCTTCTTCCTGGGTATCTTGATGGCTGTGGCTTGCTTGGAGGATGTAGGAGTGCTGACCGCTCTCGGCAAGTTCCTCAACGAGGCATTCAACAACAACCACTATCTCGTCACCGGTATCATCGGTATCCTGTCGAGTATCGTCGACAATGTGCCTTTGGTGGCTGGCTGCATGGGTATGTATCCTGTTCAGGCTGTGGGTGACATGGCAGTGGACGGTATCTTCTGGCAGTTGCTTGCCTACTGCACTGGTGTCGGTGGCTCTATGCTCATTATCGGTTCAGCAGCAGGAGTCGTGGTGATGGGTCTGGAGAAGATTACCTTTGGTTGGTATATGAAGCACGTGTCGTGGATAGCATTCGTGGGTTATATCGCTGGTATCCTTTCCTACTATCTCATCCGCACGTATATCTTCGTAACTCCGCTTTAATCTTAGAAATTTCAACTTTATAAAATAGTGAGGGCGGCTTGTCTGTATTGGCAAGTCGCCCTTATTGCATTAGCTCATGAGTAGGTTGTTGGTAATTCATTCTTGACTGTTTTTAGTGGTAAATTAATTCGTTATTTGTCACTAATTGTGAAAAATATCTTGCAATTTGTTTGTTTGTATTCAATAATTTTCTATCTTTGCAAATAGATGAAAACCGATATCAACAATTGTCACCTCTCTTTGAGGTGCATTTTTGTTGGTGATTACTCCTAAGATGAGTGCCAAATAGTACCCTCTTACTACTCACTACTCAAAACTTATGACTTATTATTTTCTGATTTTTTAATTGTATTGTTATGATAAAACGATTCTTTACATCATTAGCTGTTTTTGCATTTGCCATGTCTTTTGGCGCAATCAATGCCTCTGCACAGACTCAGATGGTTTATAGTTATCATCATGCAGGTGAGGAAACCACCACTTGGGGAACAGGCAAGAAAGAAGACTATGATGTTGCCATCCATATTCAGGATGAAAGTCTTGTGGGTAGCACCATCACGGGTGTTCGTATCCCCATGCCCGATGACATTTCGGGTCTGCAGTCCAAGGGTGCTGCTTTCCTTACAAAGACACTTTCTGTGAAAAGCAAAGTCAATGTTGCCGATGTAGAGGTGGACTCCTTCGATGTGGCAACGGGAACCATCGAGGTTACTTTCCAGCAGCCTTATACCATCACGAGTGATGGCATCTACGTGGGTTATACGCTCAAGACAACTACCGATAATCACAACACAGCACCTATCGTGGTTGTAGCAAAGAGTGAGACCGATGGCTTCTGGCTCCATACGTCAAGAACCTATCGTAAATATACCGATAAGAGCGCCACGTTGCAGCTTGTTTCTGCTTTAGAGGTGCTCATCAATACCGACCTCACCGATGCTGCCGGAGTGTCAGTGAGCGATGTTTATGCTCAAGTCAACACTTCTCCTTCCGTCTCTGCCGAGATTACCAATAAGGGCTGCAACGGTGTACAGTCGGTTGACTACACCCTTACATTCCAAGGTGTGTCGGAGAGCCGCCATGCTGATTTGGCCACCGCTATCCCCGGTTACTTCAACAGTTCCTCTACGATTTCGGTAGAGTTGCCCAATATTGAGAGTGTAGGCACACTGCCTTACTCGATTACCATTGACAAGGTGAACGGCAATGCCAATATGGCAAGCGCCAATTCTTCAGAAGCCAATGTCATTTCTATGGCATTCGTTCCGACAAAGCGTCCTCTTATGGAGGAGTATACTGGTCTGTGGTGCGGCTATTGTCCACGCGGCTTCGTAGGTATGGAGAACCTCTATAAGACATTTGGCGACGACTTCTGCGGTGTGGCTTATCACAATGGCGACCCCATGCAGACCGTGACGTCTTATCCTAATGATGTTCCGGGCTTCCCGGATGCATGGATTGACCGAATCCATGAGACCGATGCTTACTGTGGTGACAACTACGACGGTCATTACAATGTGGAAGATGTGTATAATGAATATGCTGCCCTGCCTGGTGTTGCCGACATAGCTGTTGAGGCTACTTTGGAGAATAATACGGTCAACGCCACCGCTAAGGTGAAATTCCCTGCTGACATGACGCTCAACGACCGCTATCAACTTTGCTTCATGCTGACGGGTAACGGATTCACCGGTACAGGTGACGATTGGGCTCAGCACAACTACTATGGTGGCGGTGGCAGCCAATTCCCCGAGGATGATATGAAGACCTTTACCGATGGTGGAGACACTGTAGACAGCTTGGTATTCAACTTCGTGCTTCTCGCCCGTTCTGGTCTCTATGGCATCAGCAACAGTCTGCCTGCAACCGTGAAGGAAGGTGAGGAGAATACTTATAGCTTCAGCTTCGACCTGAGCAGCATCAGCAGTGTTATTGCCAACCAGAATCTGACCTACGATGTGATAGTAGCTCTGCTTGATACGCAAGACAGCAACCGCAGCGTCAATGCTGCCAAGGGTCACGTCGTTGACCCGACAGGCATCTCAAATGTGAATGCCAATGCCAATGCCAAAGCCAAGGCTGAGAGCTTCTACAGCATCGATGGCAAACGCCTCTCCGCTCCCGTTAAGGGTCTGAACATCGTGAAGATGAGCGATGGAAGCGTGAAGAAGGTTATCAAGAAATAATATTCTCATTTAGACTAACCATTAGCGTCAGTCCTTTTATGCATCGTGCATAAGGGCTGGCGCTTTTTTTGTGCACGTATGGTTGCAATAAAACAGGCAGCATGAGCTTGATAGGGTGATGTCTTGAAAAACGAACTATTGCTGTCCGGCAAACATAATTCGTGCAGCCCCAACCCCCTTGTAGATGCAGGCTGAGGCTTCTTTTTTCGTTGGACAAGTTTTATTCCTCCAATTTACAAGGGCAGTAATCCTTTGAAATCCTTATGATTTCCATTCAAAATTCATCTATTGTCGAAGGCTGTCACGTGTTAGCCTTAAGGCTATCACGTGTTAGCCTTATGGCAACCACGTGGTAGACTTAAGGCAACCACGTGTCAGACATCATAGATAAAGGTTTTCCAATCTTCCTTCGCTTGCGCCAACGTTGACAAAGCGCCTGTTCTTCCGATGAACTTGCGTTTGGTTGACAGAATTAACAGTATATCTCAATGGAAACTGAAGTTTCGCAAGTTTGCAACTTGATTACTTTAAAGGAGATAAATATCAATTCATAATTCATAATTTGGTGGCGCAGCAACTCCTATCTCCTAACTCCTAACTTGAATTAACTCCTAACTCTTTTACTCCACCATACTTTGGCTTTTCTATTGCCGTTCGAAGCCCCATGTATAACCAGCCAATAAGGTGTCCCGAAAAATTAATTGTTAGTTCTTGTCGTTATGAAAATTAATGATTAACTTTGCATTATGAACCCATTACAACCCAACAACATCCACTGGAGCGAAAACGTGATTGTCGCCGATGCTGATTATATCGACAAGGTGGCTTTCAATCTCACCGTATATTTCGAAAGGGCGCTCAACCGCCAAATACCCAAGGCAGACTTTTCGTCATGGGTCATCAATATTTCGCTTGACGGTGGACTGCGCGAGGGACAACATGAGACGCAGGTGGTGCTGGTGCATAACAAGAAAAAGCATCAACTCGACTATTTCACGCCTTCCGACTTTGAACAAGAACTCAACGCGAAGGCTTTCCGCCACGAGAAGTTCGGTGAGTTCATCATCAGTTCTGTGCCTGTAGAGAAGGATGTCACGACCAAGAGCGAATTGCTCGCCGACATGGTGAAGATGCTTTGCCAACAGAAAGACATCAAGCGAATCATGGTGATTCCCGACAGTGAACAGGGTGATAGTTACGACAGTGTGAGCCGTGTGCTGCGACCCGAGGACGATGATGAGAAGCGTATCACTATGTTTGCCATGCAGCAGATGCCAACGGGCAACTTCAGGCAGGAGATTTTGGGCTATTCCATTATGAACGCTTTGGGAATCAAATCCGAAGAATTGAAATAAAACAAAAACACAACGATATGTCACGAATTTTAATGATTGGAGCAGGTGGTGTCGCCACCGTCGCTGCGTTCAAGATTGCTCAGAACGCTGATGTTTTCACGGAGTTCATGATTGCCAGTCATCATAAGGCAAAATGCGACAAGCTCGTGAAGGCTATCCACGATAAAGGCTACAAGATGGACATCAAGACCGCTGAGGTGGATGCCGATGACGTGGAGCAGCTCAAACAGCTTTTCAATAGCTATCAACCGGAGTTGGTCATCAACTTGGCATTACCTTATCAGGATTTGACCATCATGGATGCCTGTCTGGCTTGTGGCGTGAACTACATGGACACAGCCAACTATGAGCCGAAAGACGAGGCTCACTTTGAATACAGTTGGCAATGGGCATACAAGGACCGCTTTGAGAAAGCCGGACTGACGGCAATCCTCGGCTGCGGCTTCGACCCAGGCGTGAGCGGCATCTACACAGCTT
Source organism: Prevotella sp. (assembly GCA_050946455.1). Lineage (GTDB taxonomy): Bacteria > Bacteroidota > Bacteroidia > Bacteroidales > Bacteroidaceae > Prevotella. Next base: position 155,800 of record JBMNUV010000002.1, on the reverse strand, counting down.
ATGCGGCAAAACACGAGTTCGATGAGATTCAATACCTCGACATCGTCGACTGCAACGCAGGTGACCACCACAAGGCTTTCGCCACCAACTTCAACCCCGAAATCAACATCCGCGAGATTACGCAGAAGGGACTCTACTATGAGAACGGGAGATGGATTGAGACGGCTCCGTTGGAGATTCACAAGCCGCTGACCTATCCCAATATCGGCAAGCGCGAGAGCTATCTGATGCACCACGAGGAACTGGAATCGCTGGTGAAGAACTATCCCACCATCAAGCGCGGCCGCTTCTGGATGACATTCGGAGAGTCTTATCTGACCCACCTCCACGTAATTGAGGACATCGGCATGAGCCGCATCGACGAAGTAGAATATGAGGCTCCGCTCGCCGACGGTTCCGGCAAGACTGTGAAGGTGAAGATTGTGCCGCTGCAGTTCCTCAAGGCTGTGCTGCCCAACCCACAGGACCTTGGTTCCAACTATGAGGGCGAGACCAGCATCGGCTGCCGCATTCGTGGTCTGAAAGACGGCAAGGAGCATACCTATTATATATATAACAACTGTAAGCATCAGGATGCCTACAAGGAGACGGGTATGCAAGGCGTCAGCTACACTACAGGTGTGCCAGCAATGATCGGTGCCATGATGTTCGTGAAAGGCCTCTGGCGCAAACCCGGTGTGTGGAACGTGGAGGACTTCGACCCAGACCCCTTCATGGAACAACTCAACAAGCAGGGACTGCCCTGGCATGAGTTGCGAGACATCGACCTGGAAGTATAACGAGTTAGGAGATAGGAGTAATTCCAGTTAGGAGTTAGGAGATAGGAGTTGCTGCGCCCCCACTACACCTACTGAACCTACTACACTTACCAAACTCCTTACGACAGTTGGTGCGCAGCCAATTATGCATTATGCATTGTGCATTATGCATTAAAAAGCCGCCGCCAATTATGAATTATGAATTGTGAATTATGAATTAAAATAGGCTATGGCAAAGACAGAAGAAGAGTTAGCTGCAGAGAAGCAGGCTAAGCTCAAAGAGCAGCAGGCAGGCAAGTTGAAGGCACTGCAGGCTGCTATGGCAAAGATAGAAAAAGACTTCGGCAAAGGCTCTATCATGCGCATGGACGATGAGCATGTGGAGCAGGTGGAAGTGATTCCCACAGGTAGCATCGGACTCGATGCTGCTCTTGGAGTGGGCGGTTATCCACGTGGCAGAATCGTGGAAATCTATGGTCCTGAGTCGTCGGGTAAGACGACGCTCGCCATCCACGCTATCGCTGAGGTGCAGAAACTTGGTGGCACGGCTGCGTTCATCGACGCAGAGCACGCTTTCGACCGTTTCTATGCCGAGAAATTGGGCGTGGACATGAGTCAACTCTGGATTTCACAGCCCGACAACGGTGAGCAGGCGCTTCAGATAGCCGACGAGCTTATCCGCTCCAGTGCCATCGACCTGTTGGTGGTGGACTCTGTGGCTGCACTGACACCGAAGAAGGAAATCGACGGTGAGATGGGTGACAACGTAGTGGGATTGCAGGCACGTCTGATGAGTCAGGCACTGCGCAAACTCACGTCCTCTATCTCCAAGACCAATACTTGCTGCATCTTCATCAACCAGTTGCGCGAGAAGATTGGCATCATGTTTGGCAATCCCGAGACGACAACGGGTGGCAACGCACTGAAATTCTATAGCTCCGTGCGCCTCGACATTCGTCGTGTGACGAGTATCAAGGATGGCGACGAGGTATTGGGCAACCAAGTGCGCGTGAAGGTGGTGAAGAATAAGGTGGCTCCTCCTTTCCGCAAGGCTGAGTTTGAGATTCTTTTCGGTCAGGGCATCTCCAAAATCGGTGAGATTGTTGACCTCGGCACAGAATACGGAATTATTCAGAAGAGCGGCAGTTGGTACAGCTATCAAGGCAGCAAACTCGCCCAAGGTCGTGACGGTACGAAGAAGTTGCTCGCCGACAATCCAGAACTCTGCGAGGAGCTGGAAGCGCAAATCAAACAGGCTATCAACGACAAGAACAAATAATAGACAGCAGTGTCTTTGAGACGGCAGGATACGGGTATGGTCGACTCTCTTAGCAGATGCACCTTTCACATATCCTGCCATTTTTATTTTCATGTAGTTCTCGCGACTCATGGAGGTCTCGCCACGAAGCATGTAATTCCCGCCGCGAATCATGTAATTCCCGCCGCGAAGCATGGAGGTCCCGCGCTCCGCGCGGGACGATAACCGCATTTACCCGACGTTTGTTCGCTGCCGTAGTTCTCGCGACTCATGGAGGTCTCGCGCTCCGCGCGGGACGACTACCAAAGCTGACCCAATTTTATTATATTGTATTGTTGGATATCGTCCCGCGCGGAGCGCGGGACCTCCATGCATCGCAAACCAATATCCGATAACACTTATTCTTTTCTCGACTATCGACAATATAGATTCGTCGCTCGTCTCGCGTCTCATGGAGGTCCCGTCGCTCCGCGCGGGACGACTGACGACAATACAAATTAAAGACAACCGATATAATAATATCAAAGAAACTAAGAGTGCGGACTTTTTATTATTACGGAGATTACGAGTAGGTGATTTGACTAAATGTGAGCAGGTTTGGATATCGTCCCGCGCGGAGCGCGGGACCTCCGTGCATCGCGGAACTTACGATAAGCACAAAAACTACAGCTTGGGATTCTTGAAGATTCGTGGATTATTATCGTGTAATCGCGGTAGTTGTCCCGCGCGGAGCGCGGGACCTCCATGTGTTGCGGACCACATTCGGCAAAACATTAAGCTAATAAGAAGGGGCGACTCTCATTGAGAGTTGCCCCCATGCATTGCAAAGATATAAAATTGTGTTGCCGAATGCAAATCTTCATCATAAAGGCGACAAGTGTCGCGGTTCCTCCTTTACAAAAAGCCCATGAAACAGCTCATGAATGCTTTCGACTTTACGCTTTCATGTCCGTGCGAGCATTGTCTTGATGCGTACCTTTTGGGACGCAGTTAAGTTTGGTCAAAATGCCACAACGGTTCCGTCCTCCTTTCATTCCTTTTCTGTCTTGTTCTCCTCCGTTTCTTTATTTTGATTTTCTTTATCTTCGTTTTCTTTACTCACATCCTGCTTTGTAGACGACTGATTGTCGTTTTGGATTTCCTTCTCCTCTTCAGAAACCTTACGTTTCAGTTCATCCTCCTCAGCCTTCAGCTCAGCTTCCTTCTTCAATGCCTCCTCGTGGAGAGCCGTTTCCTTGGCTTCCTTGCTGAGAGTGGGGTATTGAATACGTGTGTGGTAGATATTCTTCAGTCGTTCGATGAGCACCTGCTTAGCCTCTTTGATTTCCTGGAACGTGATGGCGCAGTCGTTGAAGAAGCCTTCGCGCACGTCGTTGTCGATGATGCTGTTCACCAACTTCGTGATGTTCTCCGACGTGTAGGTCTGCAAGGAACGGCTGGCTGCCTCTACACCGTCTGCCATCATCAAGATTGCCTGCTCCAACGTGTAGGGGTTCGGTCCCGGATAAGTGTAAGGAGCCTTGTCGATGATTTGGTCGGGATGCGCGTTCTGCTCATTGATGTAGAAGTATTTCACGAGTCCCTTGCCGTGATGAGTGGATATGAACTCGCGGATTTCCCGTGGTAGGTTGGCTTTCTCAGCCATTGCGACACCATCGGTGACGTGGCTGATGATTTTCTGAGCGCTCTCTAAATTGGTGAGTTGAGTATGGGGGTTGATGCCAGCTTGGTTCTCGGTGAAATAAGCAGGCTCGGTCATCTTTCCGATGTCGTGATAGAGCGCGCCTGTACGCACGAGCAGCGGTTTGGCTCGACTGATACGACGGGCTATCTCCTCTGCCAAGTTGCTCACTGTGATGGAATGCTGGAAAGTACCGGGCGCCACCTCGGAAAGCTGTCGCAAGAGACCCTTGTTGGTGTTGCTAAGCTCGAACAGCGTCACGTTGGAGACGAAGCCGAAGGTCTTCTCGATGAGCCACATCATCGGGTATGCCAACAACAGCAACACACCGCTGACGAAGAAGTGGGAATACATGTTGAAGTCGAATGCCGTCTTGTCCAAATCCTTGTAGGTCATGGCGTGTAGCACGAAGAAGACGAAGCAGTTGGCAATCGTGACGAGGAAAGCCGCCTGGAATATCTGTGCCCGTCGGGAAAGTTCGCGCATGGTGAGGATAACCACCAAGCCGGCTATGATTTGCACCACCATGAACTCGTAGGGGTATTTGAGTGCCGCCACGCAGATAAGCACCATCGTGACGTGTGCCACGAAGGCGGTTCGCGAATCGAGGAACACTCTGACGAACATAGGTGCCATGGCGAAGGGCAGAATATACACGGAGAAGAAGTTGTGCTCCATGATGATGGACACGAGAATGGGGAAGACGGTGATGAGGGTGTACAGCATCATAATCTTCCGTGGGTCCTCGAAGTAGTCTTTCCGGTAAAGGTCTAGGTAGAGCGTGAACAGCACGAAGAGCAGCGTGACGTAGAGAATCTGCCCGATGAGCATGTTCTTGTTCTCCTGCTCAGTGGCGTTCTTCTGTTGGAAATCCTTCTCAAAGCTACTAAGCATGCGGTAGGTGTGGACGTCGATAAGCTGTCCACGGTCTACAATCTTCTGTCCGGGCTTCACCGTCTCAGATGCGGGAGGGATAAGGCTCAGCATGTCATCGCGCTCCGTGGCGTTGCGCTCTCGGTCGTAGATGAGGTTGGGCTGGATGTAGCTCGTGAGGTTGAACTGCTGCAGTGCCTGACGGTGGGCGGCGAGCTCCGGAATATCGAAGAAACTCTGATATGCCGACATCGTGGAATAGATTTTAGCAACGCGCGTACTCGTGGCTGCCTTATCCGTCACAACGCGAATCATCTGCGTTGTGTCTTGTCCGGAGCGGTTGAAATCCGTAATCTGCATGATGCCCGTCTGATAGAGATGGTGCAGATGCTTGGTGATGATTTGGCGTGCATTGTCGGGCAGGCCGGGTAGGGGATTGGGGAAGTCTCTCTCAAAATTGGCAATGGCGCGCTTCTCCACGTCAACCTCATAATTGTAGTAGGGTTGGAAGTCCCTCAATATGGAATCTTGCTCGGCTCTGATAGCCTCGTCGCTCTTGTAAACGGGAAACTCAAAGGGGGCAATCAGAGTGTTATACATCCAAGGTTGTCCTACCTCGTAGCGCAGTCTGAGTTCTTCGTTGCGCGGCAGAAACCACACAATGAGGGTGACACAACCTGCGATGACCAATAGGCGAATCACGATGTTGCGCCAGAAACGACTGTTGAGTTGAGCTAATTTTGTCATTACTGTTTAGATTGTAAAAAACAGGGGAATTTTGTGCTCCCTATGCTTTCAATGGGCGAATTTACAAAAAAAATATCGTAATTAAGAAAAAATCATTATTTTTGCACTAAAAATTATTGATAACGTGGAATAAAGAGGACATATAGGCGGTATGTCCCCATGAAAATAGCCCGAAGCGGCACGCTGAGCAAAAGAATGTCACGTGGCGTTTTCGGGGATGTGTGTTGTTAAATCAAGACTGTTCCGCAGAACTGAATATTGGCAGCGGCGGGACAGATGAAATATACTTTAAAAAATGGCAGAAAGAACAGTAAGGGTGCGCTTTGCACCAAGTCCCACCGGTGCTCTGCATATTGGCGGAGTGCGTACGGCTTTGTATAACTACCTGTTTGCCAAGCAGCATGGCGGTCAGATAGTGTTCCGCATTGAGGACACCGACAGTAGCCGCTTCGTGCCCGGCGCAGAGGAGTATATTCTGGAATCGTTCCGCTGGCTCGGCATCAAGTTTGATGAGGGCGTAAGTTTTGGCGGGAAGTATGGTCCATACAGGCAAAGCGAGCGTCGCGATATCTACAAGGAGTATGTGCAGAAGTTGCTGGATAACGGCAAGGCTTACTATGCCTTCGATTCAGCCGAGGAACTGGATAAGAAGCGTCAGGAAGTGAAGAACTTCCAGTATGATTCCCACACCCGCATGGAAATGCAAAACTCTCTCACCCTCAGTGCAGAGGAAGTGAAGGAACGCCTTGACCGTGGCGACCAGTATGTGGTGCGCTTCAAGGTGGAGCCGGGAGAGGAAGTGCACGTCAACGACATCATTCGTGGCGATGTTTGCGTCAAAAGCGATATTCTTGACGACAAGGTGCTCTACAAGAGCGCGGACGAACTTCCCACCTATCATCTCGCCAATATAGTGGATGACCACCTGATGGAAATCACCCATGTGATTCGCGGTGAGGAGTGGTTGCCCAGCGCTCCGCTCCATGTATTGCTCTATCAGGCGTTTGGATGGGAAGACACGATGCCCCGCTTTGCACATCTGCCTTTGCTGCTCAAACCGCAGGGCAATGGCAAACTCTCCAAACGCGACGGCGACAAGTTCGGCTTCCCCGTGTTCCCATTGGAATGGCACGACCCCAAGACAGGCGAGGTGAGCCGTGGATTCCGCGAGGACGGCTACTTCCCCGAAGCAGTCGTCAACTTCTTGGCGTTGTTGGGCTGGAACCCTGGAACGGAGCAGGAAATCTTCTCCATGGACGAGTTGATACAGCAGTTCGACTTGACCAAGTGCTCCAAGAGCGGTGCCAAGTTTGACTATAAGAAGATGATATGGTTCAACCACGAGTATATGCTGCGCAAGAGCGACGAGGAAATCGCCAAGGACTTTGCGCCTATCGTGGCAGGCAATGGTGTTGATGTTCCCTTTGAGCGCGTGGAGAAGGTAGTGAGCATGATGAAGGACCGTGTGGACTTCGTTAAAGAACTTTGGCCTCTGTGCTCTTTCTTCTTCCTTGCTCCCACTGAATACGACGAGAAAACTGTGCGCAAGCGCTGGAAAGAATACTCAGCCCAACAGATGCAAGAACTCTACGACGTGCTGGATGGCATCGACGACTTCAGCGTGGAGGGACAGGAGTCTGTGGTGATGAAATGGATTGAGAAGAAAGGCTATAAACTCGGCGATGTGATGAACGCTTTCCGTCTGGCTCTCGTAGGAATCGGTAAAGGCCCCGGCATGTTCGACATCTCTGCTTTCTTGGGCAAGGAAGAGACGCTGAGTCGACTGAAGAAAGCCATTGAGACACTGAAATAGCTTTCTATCCCGTGTGGGGGAGATGTGGGAAGGAGTGGGCTAATATGAGACCAAAGGGACAAGAATCCCGAAATTCAGACAGAACCTACAGGCACCCTCATTGCTCCGCACAACTTCCCTCATAGAACTAAAAGAATATGTATAATATAGCTATCTATCTTTATGGACTCGGAGTCTTCATCTACTCGCTCTTCAATGAGAAGGCGAGGAAGATGTGGCGTGGCGAGCACGCTACGTTTCAGATGCTCCGTGACCATTTGGAACCTGAGGCAAAATACATCTGGTTTCACGCATCTTCGTTAGGTGAGTTCGAGCAGGGGCGTCCGCTCATGGAGCGTCTGCGTGAACTGCATCCCGAATATAAGATACTGCTTACGTTTTTCTCTCCCTCTGGATATGAGGTGAGAAAGGATTATAAAGGCGCCGATATCGTGTGTTATCTGCCGCTCGACACGGTGAGCAATGCCCGCCGCTTCGTCACTATGGTAAAACCGGTGATGGCGTTCTTTATCAAATACGAGTTTTGGTATAACTACCTCCACATATTGAAGCGCAATTGCGTGCCTACTTACAGCGTGTCGAGTATCTTCCGCAAGAATCAGGTATTCTTCAAGTGGTATGGCAAGGCTTATTCGAAGGTATTGTCTTATTTCACCACCTTCTTTGTACAGAACGAGGAGAGCATGCTGCTCTTGGGGACATTAGGCATCAAAAACGTGGAAGTGGTGGGCGACACCCGCTTCGACCGCGTCTTGCAAATCAAGGAGGCGAGTAAGCAACTGCCTATCGTGGAGGCTTTCACCAAGGATGCTGCTCACGTGTTCTGTGCCGGAAGTTCGTGGCAACCTGATGAGGAGATATTCATACCCTATTTCCAACAGCATCGCGATTGGAAGCTCATCATCGCTCCCCACGTGATAGGCGAGGAGCATCTGAGCCAAATCATGCAGTTGCTCAAAGGGTATCGCGTGGTGCGCTATACACAGACTACGCTAGAGAAGGCAGCCCAAGCCGAAGTACTCATCATCGACTGCTTCGGATTGCTGTCGAGCATCTACTGCTATGCGCAGGTGAGCTATGTGGGCGGAGGCTTTGGCGCAGGAATACACAATACACTGGAGGCTGGCGTGTGGGGCATCCCCGTCATCTTCGGTCCCAACAATAAGCGCTTCGCCGAGGCACAGGGATTGCTCAAATGCAAGGGCGGCTTTGAAATCCACAATGCCGATGAGTTCGCCTCCATCATGAATCGTCTGGCAGACGATGATGATTTCCTTCATCACAGTGGAAGAGTTGCCGGGCAATATGTGAAGAGCCTCAGTGGTGCCACCGAGAAAGTGCTCAAAGGAAGCGGACTGATTGATAATGCATAATTCATAATGCATAATGCATAATTGGTTGCGCCCTTTACAATGCATAATTCATAATTCATAATTCATAATTGGCTGTGCCCTTTACAATGCATAATTCATAATGCATAATGCATAATTGGCTGCGCCTTTAACAATGCATAATTGGCGGATGCTGCTCGTGGATGATGATTAGAAAAAGAATTCATTAATAGGCGGTCGTCTCTTGTTTGCAAGGGACTTCTCCTGACCGTAAATCATTTATAAACGCGACGTGGGGAGATGTCGCTACTATAACCAATTCTATGGACTACAATCAGAATATGATGCAAAAGCCCGACAATTACTTGGTGTGGGCTATTCTGACAACTATCTGTTGCTGTTTACCCTTTGGCATCGTGTCTATCGTTTATGCTTGCAAGGTGAACTCACTCTTCTATTCCAACCAGTATGAACTGGCTTACGATGCTTCTAAAAAGGCAAAGAACTGGGCAATAGCCGCTGCTTGTACGGGTTTGGTCGTCAACGTGGTGTATGGGCTTGTCTGGGGCTTCGCTAACATTGCGGAAATCGCCAATAGCCTGTAAGTGGAGGTAGCTCGGAGAATGACAAAAGGCAGGAAGGTGGCTTTCTGGCTGGCATTGGTCATCGTTGCCTGTGTGGTATTGGCGTTTTTCGACCCCGTCAGTCGTCTGTGGCCTTTCCACTGTCCTTTCAAACTCATCACGGGACTTCAGTGTCCCGGTTGTGGCAGTCAACGCGCCTTGCACGCCCTGCTCATGGGGCATGTGGGTGAGGCAATCAGCTACAACTTCTTCCTTGTTTTTGCAGCTCCTTACCTATTACTGCTCATCATTGCCAATTTGCTAAAGGAAGGGCCGATGAAATCTACCGCTCTGCGATGGTTGGAGCATCGCTATGTAGTGGGATTCTATATCGTTTCCTTCTGCGTGTGGCTGGTAGTGAGAAACATTTTGCACATTTAATATAGATATACAATGGATTCAGAATCAGTTAATAAGATAATGTTCATGCTGAGCGGCAATATCCCTTCTGCCAATGTAATGACACTGCGGAAAATGCTTGAGGACACTAGGGTTGACGAGCATGATATCTCCACTGTGGCAATGCAGTTCAAAGACCCTTCGGTGGCGCTTGTGCTGTCTATTCTCATAGGATGGTTGGGTGCCGACCGCTTCTTTCTCGGCGACATCGGGTTAGGCGTGTTGAAACTGCTCACGTGTGGTGGAATTGGAATCTGGTGGCTGATAGACATCTTTCTTGTGATGGACAACGCACGACGCTACAACTGGTATTTGCTCTATAACTATCTCAACAGTTGTCCTCGTGATTCCTATCGTCAGCCGACAGACGACTATGTGGAAACGTTTGAATAGACCGTTTTGATAACATCATATATGACGAAGTATAGAGTTCAATTCTTTTACGTATTCTTGTTGACAGCCCTCGTGGTGTCGTTCTCAAGCTGTAACAACGACCGGAAACGGTTGGAGAACTACGTGGCGCTGCTCAACAAACAGTGTCCCTACCCAGTGGACGCATTCGGAAAGTGTGTCAGCGTGAAACTGGTGGACGACACCATCGTTTACACCTGTCAGACCGACGGTTTGGGCAATAAACTGCCCTTGGAGAAGCTGAAGAGCCAGAAGCCGCTCTTGGTGAAAGCCACAGAGTTAGGGTTGCTGCTCAATCAGAGCCAGAGTAGTCTCGACAAATTGCTCAATTCTGGCGTGGACTTGAAATACGACGTGCGCGACACGAAGTCAAAACCGCTCTTCAATTTCACTTTGCGCAATGACAGTCTGAAGCAACTGCAGCAACGCTATACCAATCGTGATGAGATGCGGCTGGAGCACTTGAAACTGCAAACCGACATCTCCAATATCATGCTTCCCATTCAGGTGGATGAGTACTCTCTCTTCATCCATCAGGAAATAACCGCTACCGACTTGGTCTATACCTATACTGTGGATGAGGATAAGATGGGAATGCCGCTGACGATGCTCAAGAAGGAGGAAGCCAACATCCGCAATGCCATCGCCAAGTCGTGGACCTCCACGCCCACTCTGCGTAAAGAGGCACGTCTATTAGCTAAGCTCAATCGCGGAGTGGTGTATCACTATGAGGGGAAGCCTTCTGGCGGAACCTTTGAAGTGCGCTTCACTCCTAAGGAGACTGCAACTATGTTGGCGGGCAGTGAATAGTGGCAATCGCTTTTGCCACTCCTTCCGTCATTGCCCCAAAGGAGCTACTTTCCTTTTCCGATACACAACTTGTTAAGAATGATAAAAAATCCTGCTTTTGAGGGCAAATCTCCCAATTGCATACAGATTTTTTGTATAACTTAGCGGTCAATTTAAAACTGAAGATGAGGAAAACGATTATATTTTACGCAGTTGTTTTAGCATGCTTGCTGCCTGCCCTGTTGCTCCGCGACTACACGCCATCCAGTGAGTTGCGCTATCTCAGCATTGCCGATGAGGCGCTTCGCAACCATGAGTTCTTCGCTTTTACCGACCATGGAGAAGCCTACATCGACAAACCGCCACTCTTCCTGTGGCTTGTGATGATAGGCAGACTGCTTCCCGTGTGGCTTCAGCATCTCTATTTAGGGCTGCTGTCGGTCATACCGGCATTTGTCATCACCGAGTTGATGGCAAAAACGCTGAGTCTGAAAGGCAACCGACTGTTGGTCTTTCGTCTGATATTGCTGACCGCTGCTCTTTTCCTCGTCTCTATGCTCACCATCAGAATGGACATGTTGCTTACGATGTTCATCATGCTTTCTGTTATCGAGTTTTATCGGCTCTATAACAGCAGCAACCCGCACGAGAGTTGGCGCTTGCCGTTGCTGCTCTTTCTTGGTACATTCACAAAAGGCCCTGTGGGATTCATCATTCCGTTAGGCATCATCCTGTTATTCCTTTTTGTCAAAGGGCGCGAGACAGACTTCTTCAAGTATCTTGGCTGGAAGTCGTGGCTGCTGTTCTTTGCGTTGCTCGGTGGTTGGATGCTGGGTGTCTATTTGGAGGGAGGTTCCGACTATCTCAATGCGCTCGTGACGCATCAGACGCTCGATGGCACTATCCACTCGTCCCACCACCGCGAACCCATCTATTATTATTTATATATGGTGTGGCTTCTGTTGCTTCCTTGGTCGCTGTGGGCAATTCTCTCTGCCTTCCGTGCTTGGACATCAGAAACCACGCGGGGCTATGAGGCACGTATCATGGCAATTGTCTGTTTGGCAGCATTTGTCATCATCTCGCTTCTCAGTTCCAAACTCAGTATCTATTTGTTGCCGTTCGTGCCTTTGGTGATGTCGGCAACGGTACTCGACAACGACAAAGGCAACGACCGTTGGGTAGTGCTCTCGCTCGCCATTCCCTATGCTTTATTGGTTCTGGCTCTTCCTGTAATGGGCTGGTTCTATTCGCGTGAACCCATCATGCGTGAAATCAATACGCCGTTGCTTTGGGTGGGTACTACTTGTGTCTCTCTTGCTGCCGCATGGGCTTTGTGGCTGGTGATTCACAAGCGCGTCTATAAGTCGGTTTGTATCATGGCTGTGGGCTTGTTGCTCGAAACTTTTCTTGCCGGACTCAGCTGGCCCAAGATGAATTCCTATATTGGCTATCGACAAGTCTGTGTGGAGGCCGTTAATGCTTCTCGGCAATACAACACGAATACTTATGTGGCTGTAGACTTGAAGCATTCACGCAATATGGATGTCTATCTTGGAAAGTCACCTCTCTCGGTCGAGAAAGATAGTCTCAACGCCATTCCTCACCATGCCATCGTAATGACTAAAGCCAAAGATGTCGCTTCGCTGCAATTGGAAGATGTGCGCATGGTAGGAGATAAGGCTGTGGGATACAAGAGATGAGTTAGGAGTTAGGAGATAGGAGTTATTCTGAGTTAGGAGATTGGAGTTTGGAGATAGGAGTTGCTACGCCCCAATCCAGTGGGCGAATGGTAATTATGCATTATGAATTATTACTGTCCGGTAAACATTTTGAGGAAAAATTGTGCATCCGAAATAGGGAGTCATTTTGTCCTGACCCTTCATAGAAAGGGATGGCTTCCAAAAGTTTTCCCATGACGGGTGCTTCCTCTGAGTTTTTTTAGTTGAAAAAACATCTCAGCAATCTCAGCAAAGCATCTAACATGTTGAAAGAAAAACTCTTACGTACATGAATAGATGGTAAAACATCCCAGCAATATCTCAGCAACATCTCAGCAGACTGAGACGGAACATCTTTCCATTATGGAATGGGCAAAGAGGTGACAAATAGAGCTTTAGGTCGAATAAAGAGCCTATTGAGCCCCCCTGCCATGTGATGCGGAAGAGGCATCGTGATATGTGCTTATCGGACAAGAAAAAAAGCCTCAACCCGTCTGTAGATGAGGATGAGGCAATGAGAGGTTAAGTTTACCAGACAGTAATAATTCATAATTTGGGGCGCAGCAACTCCTATCTCCTAACTCAGAATAACTCCTATCTCCTATCTCCTAACTCCTAACTCAAGAGGCTCCTAACTTATTATTGTGGGTCTACGTCGTAGTAGACTTGCAGGGAGGCGTAACGCTTATCCTGCAAGAGTTGTTGATAGACTGCCTTCATGTATTGCTTGCAGCGCGGCAAGTTCACACCATTTTCTAATTTGATGACAATTTTTCGGATGGCGAGGGTCTTTACTCGCGCCACTGCCGGCTTGTCGGGTCCTAACACACGCTGACCGAATCCTTGACGCAGTCGGTTGCCCAACTCGTTGGCGGCAAGTTCCACCGTGTCACTGTTTCTGTGTTTGAGATAGACATACACGAGATGGTAGAACGGCGGATAATGAAAGTCGGAGCGCTCTTGAATAACGTCATGGTAGAAACTCTTGTAGTCATGTTCTACCACCTGATGAATCACGGGCAACTCTGGGCTGCGTGTCTGTAGCAGCACGCGACCTTGAGCACCGCGCCGTCCTGCACGACCGCTGACCTGCGCCATCATCATGAATGCTTGTTCGTAGGCGCGGAAGTCGGGATAGTTGAGCATTGAGTCCGCATCGAGGATTCCCACTACGCTCACCCGTCCGAAGTCCAGTCCCTTAGTAATCATCTGAGTGCCGATGAGCACATTGGTGCGACCGGAAGAAAAGTCGTTGATGATGCGCTCGTAGGCGTTTTTCGACCGAGTGGAGTCCAGGTCCATACGAGCCACGCGTGCTTCTGGGAACTCTTCGCGGATGATGTCCTCAATTTTCTCGGTGCCGAAGCCACGTGAGTAGAGATGCCGTTCCCCGCACGCGGGACACTGCTCGGGCACGTTACTCGTGTGACCGCAATAGTGACAGACGAGTTGCCCTGTGGTCTTGTGGTACGTAAGCGTCACGTCGCAATTGGGGCAGCGAGGCGTCCAACCGCACGTGGGACATTCGAGCATCTGAGCGAAGCCACGGCGGTTCTGAAAGAGGATGACCTGTTGACCGGCTGCGAGGGCTTCGCGTATGGCAGCCATGAGTTGGGGTGAGAGCGGTCCGCGCATCATCTTGCGGTGGCGCAGGTCTTTGATATCCACAATCTCTATCTGAGGCAGTTCCACCCCTTTGAAGCGTTGCGTGACAGTGACGAGTCCGTATTTGCCCGTGAGGGCGTTGTGATAGGTCTCAACGCAGGGAGTTGCCGTGCCGAGAAGGGTCTTTGCCCCTACCATCTGCGCCATGACAATTGCCACTGAGCGGGCGTGATAGCGCGGTGCCGGGTCTTGCTGCTTGTAGGAGTTTTCGTGTTCCTCGTCGATGACCACGAGTCCTAACCGTTGGAAAGGCAGGAACACAGCCGAACGTGCGCCGAGAATCACGTCGTAAGGCTCATCGGAGAGTTGTTTCTTCCAAATCTCCACCCGTTCGGCATCGCTGTATTTGCTGTGGTAGATACCGAGTCGGTTGCCAAAGACGCGTTTGAGTCGTGTCATCATCTGCACGGTGAGCGCGATTTCTGGCAGTAGATATAGCACCTGTTTGCCCTCGCTGATGGCTTTCTCAATGAGTTGTATATAGATTTCGGTCTTGCCGCTCGACGTTACTCCGTGGAGCAGCACTACATTCTTTTCCTTGAACTGTTCTTCAATCTTGTTGAAGGCATCCTGCTGGATGTCGTTGAGGGGATGGGGCGGGTCGGTAGTCACACGCTGGTCGTTGAGGCGTCCCACCTCTTTCTCATACAACGTGAGCGCCCCTCGCTTGACGAGAAGTTTCAATACCGTTAACGTGGAATGGCTTTCGTTGAGGAGTTCCTCACGTGTGATTTCTCGGATAGGCTCGATGGGTGAGGTGCCTTGCAGACTGTCCCAATGGCTGAGGGCGAGAAAGACGGAGAGCATGTGGCTTTGGGCTGTGGAGCGGTGGAGTTGACCAAATAGCACGTGTAACCGCTGTTCGGAACGGAACTCCGAAGTGAGCGTCACGTATTGTTCCATGCGCGGCTTGTATTTGTCGGTCTGCTTGAGTCCGCCGGGCAACGCAGCCACCATCACGTCGCCAAGAGATGACATGTAGTAGTCGGATATCCACTGCCATATCTTCAACTGATAGGGTAGGAGAATGGGGCCTTTGTCGAGGATTTGCTCTATCTCACGGCACTTGAACTGCGGCTGCTGGTCGTGGAGCCGCAGTACGATTCCCACGTAGTGTTTGCTTCGACCTAACGGCACGAGTACGCGGCTTCCCGCCACGGTCTCTGGCTGAAGCTCAGTGGGTATGAGATAGGTGAACACCCCATCTACGGCTAAGGGTAATATAACATCGGCATACTGCATACGACTACAAAGTTAGTGAAAAAAAAGAAGCAGGGCAAACAGATAGCTTTCTTTCTGTTGGGTTATTCTGTAATATGACAATCTCTTTACTACAAATAGTTTTGTCCGTATCGCAGGTTCCGCGAAGCATGGAGGTCCCGCGCTCCGCGCGGGACGATATACGTCGAGCAAAGTCGGATAGCTGTTTGGCAAATGCGGCAGTCGTCCCGCGCGGAGCGCGGGACCTCCGTGCATCGCGGTTCTATGCTTTGCGTACCTATACTTCGCGTTTCAATTACGGCAGTTGTCCCGCGCGGAGCGCGGGACCTCCATGAGTTGCGTCTCCATGCTTCGCGGTTCCATGAGAAGCGTCACTACCGTGGATACAAAAAAAGCATAGCCCATTGCGGGCTATGCCTTTTGTAATCAGAATATATATGATGTCTGTGTTTTCGGCTTACAAGTGCTTGCGGATGACCTGCAGCACGCCACTGTCGTCATAGACGAAGGCAATGAGCCACATGTGGTCGCGGTTCCATCCTTCATTGAGCGTGTATTCGTAGTTCATCGTAGGATTCCAAGTAGCACTGTTGATAGATGTCAAATCAGTGCCCCACGTGCCGTTGACGGCATCACGGAATACATGCATGTGCAAATATTCCTTGTTTACGGAGCCGTCGGGCATCGACTGCAGGGCTGTGATGCTATCCTCTACAAGCCACAACTGTAGGTTACCTCTTACTAATTCATCGGAAAACTCTACTGTTACAGAACCGTGCAGGTCAGTTCCCTCGCCTTCAGCTGTTGCATTGATGGTAACGGTAGTGGTCTTCTGCAACTGTTCAGTAACTGTGGCTGCCCATGCGGGATAGTCAAACTTGCCCAGATAGTCAATCACGCCCGTGGGCTGATATTCTATGCCCCAATAGTTATAATAGGTATCGCCCAAGTCGGTGGCGAGTCCTAAAACCTTGGAGTTTCCTTTGAAGCCAAGGGGACCGGAGTGCATACCCACGGCAATCACGGTATCGCCGCCATACTGCTCCTGAAGCTTCTCAATCTCTTCGTTTGCCTTGGGGCAGTTGACGCAGCGCTGACCGGTGAAATCAACGAGGAGCACGTTCTTGCCCACTTCTGCGGGCGCCACGTACTCAAGGCGTTCGTTCTCACCAATCTCCGTGCCGCATGATGTCAACATCATAGCGGCACCCAATATATATAATAACTTATGTCTCATTAGAAGTTGTAGTTATATGAAAGTGTAAAACCTTGATAGGATGGAACCAGACGGCATACGCCACCCGAGCAATTGTAGCCGCGGCGCGTGCGCACGTAACCAAGCTGGATGCGGTGGGCACCGATGTTATAGGTAGCGTAAAGGTTCCAGTAGTGGCGGTTGGTCTCACCCACGTTGTATTCATCAGAAGCGGTGAACATCCAGTGGGGAACGAGTGAAAGCTCCATCAGAGCGAAGAGCCAATCACCTTGGTCCTCATGGGTGGTGAGATACTGCAACTCAGAACGCAGTGTGGTCTTGGGTGAGAACTTATATTTTCCCTCAACGACGAATACGTTGGAGTGGATGAATCCACCTTCGCCCTCTACAACGGTCTTGTTGTAGAACTGGTTCATATAGAGCAAGTGGAGTTTGAAGTCGCGTGTGACACGCTTGTCCAACTGCACGTTGATGTCTTGATAGTAAGTTTGGTCACCCCACTTCCAGAAAGCAGAGCCGTAGCCGTTGGTGCCGCGCTGAGCGCTGGTAGCCTCTGCTCCGTTCAAGCCTTTGTAGTGCTTGGCGGTGGAGTGTACATGCGAGAAGTTAATCTGGATGTTGGTACCGTACTTTCCGCCCAGGAATGTGTGGCGCTTGAAAGTGTAGCCCAACTGAGCTTGATAAGCCCACTCGCCGGGAGCCAACTGTGTGGCATAGGGATAGAGCGCAGCCAGCGTGTAGGTGTGCTCGTATGTGAAGGCGGGCAGGTGGTCAATGAAACTCGACGTTCCGTTCATCTGGCGGCGCGAGCGGCTGCTCATGTTGTCGGAGCGCTTTGCCTGTGCCAAGATGCTCATGCCTTTCTTTGAATAGCTCATGGAGAGCATGGCTGCGTAGCCACGGCGGTAGATATAGCCGTTGTCAAACGACGGGTCTTGCGTCTTTTGGGCATATTCGGCAAGCATGCTGAAGGCACCTTTCTGGAAGTTGGCGCGTACATCCCACGAATTAACGTAGGCAGGGAAGTTGAGCTTATGGGTCGGGTCAACAAACACGTCTTCATCGTCGTCCTTGCGCTCATACTTGTTCACCCACGAACCGCCTATGGAGAGGAAAGTGCCGCTTGCTTCCATGGCTTTAATCCATTGGTCAAGACTCAGCTGCAAGTCAGCTCCCGTTATCCAAGCGTCATTGTGTGCCCAATAGCGGCGCTGCTTACCCGTGAGCGCTTTGATTTGGATTCCTTTGTAGGGCTTCAGCACCAAGCGTCCGCCGAGCAGCGAGTTGTCGATACCGAGTGAGCGCTCCTCATAGGTACGGAGGATGAAACCCGAGCCGAACTGCTCGTAGAAGTTACCCACGGTGAGCTCGGCTCCTTTTAATTTGGCTTTCAGATAAACATAGGGTACACCCCAGCCTTTGAAGTCGCGTTCAAATCCGGGCATAGGGTGTTCCAGGTACTCAAAGCGGGCACCAGCGTCAATGAATTTACTTATCACGCTGATGTCTGCGTAGGTATTAGTGCGGAAGTCCTCATGCGAGCCGTCTTCTTGTGTACCTTGTGGGACGAGCATATCGCTCTGAATACTACCGCTAACAGTAGGGTTATAGTGGCCGTCATTCTCATTCTCCTGTGCCATAGCCGTCTGTGCGGCGAGGAATAGGAGGGCGACGGCGAAAGTCGATTTTCTCATTCTTCTGTTTACTGGGCTATTAATTCGCGAACTTTTTCAATCAATTCAGACTCGGCACCATCGGTGTAGCCATTGTGACGGTAAACAATGTTTCCCTTGCCGTCGCAAACCAGCACGTAGGGAATCATCTGGATACCCAGTGCACGTTTGAAGTCAGAATTGGGGTCAAGCAAAACATCATATTCCCAGCCTTCTTGGTCAACCAATGGGCGAACCTTATTGATGTTTTGTGCTTGGTCGATGGATACAGCGAAAATCTTTACGCCAGTTTCTTCCTGCCAATCTTCGTAAACCTCGCTGATAGCGGTGAGCTCGCGGTTGCAGGGCTTGCACCAAGTAGCGAAGAAGTCAATAATGAACGGTTTACCACCGTTGCTCAAAGTGTCGGTAGTGATTGTCTTGCCGTTGATGTCCTTCAATGTTACAGAAGGTA
The DNA here is from genome assembly GCA_050946455.1 of Prevotella sp. Lineage (GTDB taxonomy): Bacteria > Bacteroidota > Bacteroidia > Bacteroidales > Bacteroidaceae > Prevotella. The sequence goes on along the minus strand of JBMNUV010000002.1, from coordinate 137,167 downwards.
ACTGTGCCATTGCTTCGCCAATAAAGCCAAACAAAAGCACTGCTAAAGTTAGTACGTACTTTTTCATAATTAGGTAATTGTTTAGTTTATAGTGCAAAGATAGCATAAAATTGAATAGTTACGTTGAAATCTATGTTAAAATTTCCTTAGTGTTAAAAAAATCGACTTTTCATGTATAGAGGAGTCAAAGGAGTTATTAGGAGTCAAAGGAGTCAAAGGAGTTAGGAAATAGGAGTTTTGAATGAGTTAGGAGTCAGACTTGTCCGATGAGTCAGAAAAGTCAGATAAGTCCGAGGAGCAATAAACATAAATAAAGAATATTCATCTACTCTTCAGCACTATTGTCTTTAACTCCTCTAACTCCTTTGACTCCTAATAACTCCTATCTCCTAACTCATTCTTTCTCCTTTCATTAATAAAAAAGTTGCAGAAAAACATCTTATGTGGATTTTTTTTAGTAATTTTGGCTCATCATCAACTATTCAAGAATCATTTTGCCGCGTCTATACCTTATATATAATAGGTTTTCTCAAGCCACAATCAGCCTTTCTCGTTTTATGCTTCGATTGACGATGACTGTGCTCGTAGCGTTTATCTCCCTGCATGCATCTGCTTCTGCTGCAAGGATGGACAAGCCTGCCTTTTATGCTCGGTACGAGAAATATTCCACAGACAAGTTGATGGAGATGGGGAAGAACTTCTACGAAAAAAAGAATATGCCCGACAGTGCATTGGTCTGTTATACGATTGTCGCCAACCGCCTTGTTGACGGCACACTCCCTAAAAGTGAGTATAGGCAGTGCGTATGGGCAATGATGCGGTTATCAAGCATTTATATGAGGGTGTACAATAAGTGGGATGTAGCCGATGAATATCTGCAGAAGTCTCTCGATTTAGCCCTTGACAATAATTTTCATGAAATGCTACCTTATATATATGGTAATAGGGGCATCGTGGATTATACAAGTGATGTCATTAATCATCGCCCTGATGGTGAGAAACGCTATCTTGACAATCAGAGAAAGGTGTATTACCTTAGCGTGAAAGAAAAGCAATGGGAACCCATAGCCACTTCGTTCTACAATTTAGTGCTCCTTACGCTCCAAAACGGTCAAGTGGACAAGATAGTCAAGGAAGTAGAGAACTTCGCCTCTCTGAAAATTCCAGACACCGTCAGTATGTATCGTGAGTCACAACTCTACCTGAAGGTGGCTCGTTCCTATCTGAAAGGAAATTACGCTGATTGCATCCGTCTGTTGGAGAATTACCGTGCGGGTAGCGACGCGTTTCTGAAACCCGCCGTGCAGCAGATGGTTAACTCTGACTTATTGCTTCTCTATAGCAAGACGAACCAGAATGACAAGGCATTGGCACTGATACAAACTATGGAGGAAGAAGCGAGAAAATCCAAATCTACGGTTAATCGCTACAGTGCCTTTGAGATGATTAGCAATTATTGGAGGGAGCATGGTGATGCGGCGAAAGCGGAGCATTTCGACTATCTGAAGCTCAAAGAGAAAGAACGTCTCAACGAGGACAACAACATGGGCAAGATAAAGGAGAACCGTTTCCTCAATCAGATTGCGCAGGTGAACAGCGACCTTAAGGCTGAGTCGGCAAAGAAGAGACTCATCACGGTGTTTCTTGTCATCTGCAGTGTAGCGCTGGTCATCATCTTGGTGCTGCTCATCATGCAGGTGAGGGCCTCGCGCGAGCAGAAAAGATATGTGGATATCCTCTACCGTCGCAACCAGCAACTCCTTGCCAACAACCAACTGCTCCTTGAGGAACATTCGGCTCCCGATGACACCGATGAACCGACTAAGCAAAAGCCCGTTGACTTGCCCGATGGTATCATCGAAGCCATTGAGGGCGTGATGAACCAGACAGATGTCATCTGCCAGAGCACGTTCTCCATGTCAACGCTCTGCGATTTGACAGGGTTCAACCGCAACTATATCTCCCAGGCAATCCAGAAAAAATATAATACCAACTTCAAAGGTCTCTTGAACAGCTACCGCATCAAAGAGGCATGCCGCCGTATGTCGAGTCACGACTACGACAACCTCACCATTGAAGCTATCTCTGCGCAGTTGGGCTATTCCTCCCGCACTTATTTCTCCACCGTTTTCAAGAAAGTGGTCGGAATATCTGCCGCGGAATACATCAAACACAACAAGAATAATGCATAATGCACAATGCATAATGCATAATTAGCTGCGCCTTACTAATGCATAATGCACAATTACCATTCGCTCACTTGCTTGGGGCGCAGCAACTCCTTACTATTAATGCATAATGCACAATGCATAATGCATAATTGGCTTCGCTCTCGTGTTCGGCGCAGCAACTCCTATCTCCTAACTCAGAATAACTCCTATCCCTATAGAATAGTATTAATACTATTCTATATATAAATTCGCAAGAAATCACTTCGAGCATTTTCTACTTGTGATTGCTGACAAGTGCCAACCAATCGGGTGCCAAGTGCCACCCTTTGTGCTGCCAAGTGCCAGCCGATTGGGTGGCACCTGTCAGCACACGCCATTAGCAGAATCCCGTATAGTAATCCTTTGATTCGTCTGGTTCTTCTGACTCGTCTGACTCGTCTGATTAGTCTGACTCCTAACCCCTTCTAACTCCTATCTCCTAACTCCTAATTCGAAATAACTCCTATCTCCTATCTTCTAACTCCTAACTCGAAATATCTCCTAACTTGAGATATCTCCTAACTCGAGATATGTTGAATTACACAGTGTATTATCAAAGTTGTCTGATTTTGGCAAAATAAGACATCAGCACGCCTTTTTTTACCTATTTATTTAGTTTATTCTTCTAAATTTGCGGATGTGGAAAGGTCCATGCTTATCCTATTTGAGAATCCAACAGAATTATTAACTATTATACTTATATCTTATGAAGAAAGTATTACTAACCTTATGTTGCTTGCTGACGACCATGTTCGCAGCCGCACAAGATGACCAAGTGACCATCAACATCGAGACTCCGGGTACCTTAGCCGAACAGTTAGGTCCAGAGAAGTACACCATCACGAACTTGAAGGTGACCGGCACACTGAACAATGCCGACATGAAGACCTTAAAGGAGATGGGTGGTTTCATGCCCGACAAGGTACCATCCAACTGGGAAGATGATGACCCTGGTACCGTTTATCCTCACGATGACAGCGAGTGCAAATTAGCAATTCTCGATATCTCTGAGATTCATACCGTCGCTGGCGGTGGAGTCATCTTCGAGGATGAGTATCTGCAAGACCAATATCAGATTACAAGTGACGGCAAGGCATGTGAATTCATTTTCGACAGATGCTATGGACTGGTATCCATCGCACTTCCCAATGAGTGGAAGACCCTTCCCAGCCATATCGTCTCCCGTTGCCCGAAACTCGTCAGCCTGACCATCGGCTCCCAGACAAGAAAAATTGAGGACTACGCCTTTGTAAAGAACACAGCGCTTACTTCTCTCGTCATTCCCGATGGAGTGGAGGAATTAGGTTATGATGTTTTCTCAGACTGCAATTCGCTTGAAGAACTTACCTTGGGCAATGGCTTGACAACGCTGGGCAGATTTGCCTTCTCTGGTTGTGATGCTCTGAAGCATGTACATTTTGGCACAGGCTTGAAGGAAATTTCCTATGGCGCATTCAAATGGTGCACAGCCTTGGAGGAACTGGACTTGACCGGCACTAACATTGAGACCATCGGCTCCTATGCCTTCAGTGGATGCACGCAGTTGAAGAAAGTCACTCTCAACAATGGAATCAAGACGATTGATAGCAATGCTTTCGGTGATGATACCAACCTCAGCGAGTGCAACTTCCCCGAAGGACTTACAACGATTGGAAGTAGTGCTTTCAGCGGTTGTGCATTGACGGAGGTGAAACTTCCCAATACGGTGACCGAACTTGGCAACTATGTGTTCTACGACAATGTTCACTTGACCTCTTTCGACCTCGGCACAAGTATCGATTATATTCCGGCTTATGGCTTCTCAGGCTGCAATGCCCTCGTTGACCTCGAAATCCCTGAGGGAATCAAGATCATCGGCTCAGGAGCCTTCTCCTTCAGCAAGGGTATTGAAAATGTCTATTTCCCCGCTTCAGTAACGGAGATTTATGATGAGGCTTTCGCTTATTGTGATGCTCTGGAAGAGGTTGAGATACCCGACAATGTTACTTCCATTGATGAAAAGGCATTTGGATACTGCAGTAATCTGAAGAGCGTGAAGATTGGCTCTGGCGTGAAAGAACTGACAAAGGATTTGTTCCGCGACGATGCTCTGTTGTCCGACGTACAGCTTTCTGAGGGTTTGACAACTGTCAAGAGCTTTGCTTTCGATGGCTGCGAGAGCTTGAAGGAAATCACCTTCCCCGCTTCTCTGACAACATTGGGTGACGGTGTTGGCTTTGGTTGGTCTGTAGAGAAGATTACCTGCTTGGGCGCAACGCCCGCAAATGGTGAAGAAAGCGGTGATGAGCCTTGGTATGGTATGTATGAAACCACTAAGGTGTTCGTTCCCGCAGAAGGCTTCGATGCTTACAAAACACATAGTGTTTGGAAGCAGTTCTGGGATGAGGACAACCTCTTCGTTATCGGTGACCCCGATGCCATCAACAACGTAAAGACCGATGAGGCTCAGCCCGTGGGCATTTATGACGCTGCCGGTAAGCAACTGCAAAAGACCCACAAGGGCATCAACCTCATCAAGATGAGCGATGGTTCTGTGAAGAAGGTGCTTCGCTAAGAAAATTAACCTACTACATATAAACATGGTCGTTGACCCACTCCGAAAACGGAGCGTCAATTAGCACTAATCCAAACTTGGGGGAGTCTTGGGATGGAACAGCCCTTGCTCCCCCAAAAAGTTTAAAGAATGTAGAAGTGGTAATCCGCTCATGTATAACCTATAACAACAAAACACTTTGAAAAAATGAAGAAACCCCTTATCATATTAGTGGCTCTTGCCTTCATGGTGAACGCCGCCTACGCCCTGCCAGCATGGCGCAAGACCAAAACGATTGTTCAGCCCGACGGCTCCCGCATAGAGCTCTCCTTGCGGGGTGATGAGGCGCTACACTACTACGCCCTGAAGACGGGCGAGCCGGTGGTGCGCGATGCCCAAGGATATTATTGCTACGCCCAAGTAAAGAACGGACGACTGCAGAGCAGCAACCTGCGTGTGGGTGTCACCAACAAGCAGACTCTGCGTCGGGTGGCTCAGCTCAACAATGGGAGAGAGGCGTTGGCTTCCTTGCGCGTTGACCGCAATGCGCTGCGGGTGGCTAACCGAAAAGTCTATACGGGAGCGCGCCGTGGACTCGTCATTTTGGCAAGCTATTCCGACTTGGCTTTCACCTACAGCAAGCAGACGATGGACAGTATCATGAACTTCGTCGGTTATCAGAAAGACTACTTCCAAGGTTCTGTCCACGACTACTTCTTGGAGGCAAGTAACGGTAAATTCGACCTCTCGTTTGATGTGGTAGGTCCTGTGGTGGTCTCTAAGGAGATGTCCTATTATGGCTCGAACAACTTGATGGGCGACCTGCACGCAGGTGAGCTTGTCGCCGAGGCATGTCAACTTGCCGCCGACTCTGTGAACTTTGCCGATTATGATTGGGATGGTGATGGCGAGGTTGACCAAGTAGTCGTCATCTATGCCGGTTGGGGCGAGGCGATGGGCGCTCCCGAGGAGACCATCTGGCCGCAGGAATACACGCTTTCGCAATCGGATTATGGTCGTCGGTTGGAACTTGACGGCGTGAAGGTGGATAAGTTCGCCCTCACTTGTGAGTTATATGGCAATGAGGAAGCCTTCCAAGGCGAGAGGTGGGTTACTGGCGTTGGACCTATGTGCCACGAGTTCAGCCACTGCCTCGGACTGCCTGACTTCTACGACACGCTCGACCCCGACCACTTCACGATGGAAGATTGGGATTTGATGGACGCTGGCTGCTACAATCTCGGTACTTATTGCCCCTCTGGTTTCACCGGCTACGAGAAGTGGTATTGTGGGTGGCAGGAGCCTATTGAGTTGACTAGCCCGATTACAATTTCTGGCATGAAAGGTCTTTCAGATGGCGGCGACTTCTATGTGGTTTATAATGACCAATACAGCGGGAAACGCAACGAATACTATATTTTAGAAAACCGTCAGTGGAAAGGCTTCGACTCTTGGCTCTACGGAAAGGGACTGCTCATCACTCACGTCAACTATCGTGAGAGCGACTGGAATAACAACACCGTCAATAATGAGGTAGGAAAAGAAGGAATGGCAATTATCCCTGCCAACAACCTCTATACTTACAAGGACAGTGCAGAGATTGGCAATCCTTATCCTTATATGGACAACGACAGTCTGACCAACACCTCCACTCCTGCCGCAACGGTTTACAACGTGAACAAGAAGTTCCGCAATTTCATGGATAAACCCATTACGCATATTACCATGAGCAAGGAAGGACTTGTTGGCTTCGACTTCATGGGCGGTGGCACAGCCGACGCCATCCGCGTGGAGACAACCGAGATTGAACCCAAACAGTTGTTCGACCTTGCCGGAAGAAAGGTAGAGACGGCTCGTGGAGTGGTCATCGTGAGACAAGGAAAGAATATCCGAAAAGAGATGAGAAAATAGCGAGCTATGAGAAAGTTGTTTATTATATTCTTCTTCGCCATGTTGGGACTTTCAGCAATGGCTGTCCCGGCAGAGCGCCGTTGGCAAACGTTCCGTCAGAGCGACAAGAGCGAGATTACCGTTCAGTTGCAGGGCGATGAGTGTGCCCATTGGTTTGTCACCCTCGATTCTAAAGTCGTGGCACGAAAAGCCAATGGTGACTTCTGCTATCTGACCCTGTCTCACAACACTGCCAAACAGACAACCGCTTCTACCATACTGGCTCACAATGAAGCAGACCGGAGCGAAGCAGAGCGTGCGTTTGTCAGTCAAGAGGCGATTTCCGTGGAAGAATATCGGCAGATTGCCTCTCAGCATCGACAGATAGCGCCCCATAAAACCTCAACGCCACAGCCTCGGCGTGCCAAGTTTGAAGGAAAGCGGAAGGGCTTGTTCATCTTAGTACAGTTTGAGGATATTAAATTCTCGCGCACCGATATCCAACAAGCCTATGACAGCATCTGTAATTTCAAGAATTACAGCTCAGGGAAGTTCACGGGTTCCGTGGGCGATTACTTCCGCGAGCAGAGCGATGGACAATTTGAGTTAGACTTCGACGTTGTAGGTCCTGTCACCGTCTCAAAGGACGAGGCATATTATGGTGAGAACTCCGGGTGGAGCACCGACGGCAATTTGTGCGAAATGGTGATAGAAGCCCTCAACCTCATCGGTGATTCGTTGGATTTCACCCAGTACGATTGGAACGAAGATGGCAAAGCCGACCAAGTGTTTTTCCTCTATGCGGGCTATGGCGAGGCGCAGTATGCTCCTTCTTGGACCATTTGGCCCTGCGAGGGCGCCCTGTCTAATTTCGGGTATATTTCTGAGTTGCCCAAGTTGGGCGGTGTCACTTTCGATACCTTTGCCTGCTCCTGCGAACTTCATGGCAATGAAGGCTCGCAACTCGACGGCATCGGCACGATTTGCCACGAGTTCAGCCACTGCATGGGATTGCCCGACTTCTACAACACGTCTGACATGACAGACTTCTGCATGGATGCCATGGACGTGATGGACCAAGGAGCCTACAATGGTCACGGGGGCTACAGTCCTGCGGCTTACACGGGCTACGAGCGTTGGTATTGCGGTTGGCGCGATTTCGTGGAGTTGACCGACCCGCAGGAAATCACCGACTGGCAACCCTTGGTGAGTGGTGGTGCCACCTACATCTTATATAATAAGGCTGACAGTACCGAGTATTTCCTGCTCGACAACCGTGAGCACGTGGGCTTTGACGAGGGAATGTATGCTACGGGCATGGTGGTGACGCACGTTCACTATGATGCCGACGCGTGGGAAAACAACACGGTCAACACCAACAAAGACCATAAGCGAATGGCTATCCTTCCTGCTGATGGGATTTACGACTATAAGACTTGCAGCAAAGACGCGTTCCCCTATACGTATATGGGCGGGCAACGCACGCTCGACTCGCTGTCCGACTACAGTCATCCCTATACCAAACTGTTTGTGAAGAATACCAACGGAACCTACAGGTTGGGCAAGCCCCTCTACAAAATCACGAAGAACGAGGACATGACCATGAGTTTCTCGTTCATGATAAAGCCAGAGGCAGACGCCATCCGTGAGGTTGCTGTTCCCAAGTTATCGACGATTTATAACCTTTCGGGTGTAGCCGTGGGTACCGACCTCGACCGTCTGCCCAAAGGTATCTATATAAGGAATGGGAAGAAAGTGCTTAAGTGAAGGCAAAATGCATTAGATTTTTAAGGTAGTTAGTATTAATAGTTTCTGAAGATGCTATAGCTTATGCAGCTTCCTAATTGGCGTCAGCTAATGATTCATGAAAAAGGGCATCGCGGATTCGCGATGCCCTTTCCTATTTTAATGCATAATGCACAATTTTAATGCACAATTTTAATGCATAATTCATAATGCATAATGCATAATTAAAAATTAGTTAGAGAAACTAATAAGGAGTTTAGTAGGGGAAAATGCATAATGTATAATTGGCTTCGCTCTCGTGTTCGGCGCAGCAACTCCTATCTCCTATCTTCTATCTCCTAACTCAATTTGCTCCTAACTTAGGATTCCTCCTTATTTCACCAACACCTTCTTTACGCTGCCGTCTTCCATCTTCAGGATGTTGACACCCTTAACGGGAGCGTAGATGCGTGCGCCAGCGGCATTGTAGCGCTCAACCACGCGGTTGATTTTCACATTGGTCGTGCCGTTGATACCAGTAGGGTCGGAATAAACGAAGTTGACAGTTACTGTAGGACCGTAGCCAATCACATCACCGACCACAGGTATGTTCCATTTATTCAAATAGGCTTCGCGTACTAAAAGTTGGAAGGAAGCAGTGGTCGTACCGTATTTACCTTCTTCAAGTATCCACTCTGTATTCAAGGTTAAAATACTATCTGCTTCAATCGCACCTTTACTGGTTTCAAAAGGACCTACGTTTTCAATTGGAATACAACTAGCAGGAAAACAGCATTGGAATGTACCAGAAGGCTTAGCTATGAGATTTCCATTAATTGATGTGCCTACCAAATCTTCGGTTGTATTCTTGACAAATAACCCCGATGAAATCTGCATATCTCCGAAATCGTCTGTTTCCACTTCTGTTCTTGTAATCTCCGAGCCATCAGGAACAACGGTTCCCTCAGCATCGACAAACTGGAGGGAGGTGTCAATCTCTTCTTCATCTTGTGCGTATCCGGTGCCGAGACCGAACACAAGCACCATTGCAAGTGTAAAAATCTTCTTCATGTTCTGTTCTATTTATTTTCTTGTTAGTTTTTTAGTAATTTCATTAGGCTATCATCTTGCGCGGTGATTAGCCGATGCAAATTTAAGAAATAATTTATTCTCCCACAAATAAATAACATATTTTTTGTAAAGTGACTATCAAGAAGTTAGTTAATATACCTTGCGACCATGGTGTGTTATCGGCGACTTCATCTGCTCGGTTGCAACCCTTTCTGATTGCGCCAAGAGTGCGGTTGCACCTACGTTTGCTATATCTCTTGAAATGAAAACACCCTCCGACTTCCGTTGGTGAGAGGAAGCCGGAGGGCGTGAAAGTATATATTGTATAAGAGAGAGTTTAGAACCAACCGCCAGAGCCTTCGGTCGTGGCTGTACCTGTAGTAGACGAGCTGCCGCTTGTTACGGTGTAGCTTGTGCCGGAAACCATGTCGGGTGTTGAAATCATGATGTAGGTTCCACCTTGACCGCCAGGATTACCACCACCGCCGGGGCCGCCACCGGGTGCATTCCAACCACCGCCGGTGTTGCTGCTATAGGTGGAAGGAACCGTGAATGATGCAAGCGTTGTGGAACCGTCGGAGATGGTGATAGTAGAGTTGGCTGTCACTGAAGACGATACGTTGACGTATGCCTGTGAGCCTGTGGTTGAAGATGGAGTGGAAGAGGTGCCACCCACGCCGAGCACTGTCCCGCCCGTGATGTAGATGCCATAACCCTCTGCTGCGTCAATGCCGCACTCAGGAGCAGAGCCTCCGTAAGCTGCCAGCGTTCCACCGCTGATATAGATGTTGGCGTTGGCGTCGATACCGTCGTTGTTGGTTGTCACCACTGTGATGGTGCCGCCTTTGATGTAGAGGTTGCTTGTGCAGTTGATGGCATCGTCGTAGGTGTAGCCCGTGATAGTACCACCGTTGATGGTCATCTCGCTCTTGCTCTCAATGCCTTCGGAGCCTTCACCGCCTGTGCAGGTCACGCTGATAGTACCGCCGTTGATGGTGATGTCGCCCTCAGCCTTAATGCCCTTGGGTGAGCTGTCCAGACTGCCGTAAACATATTGCGTACCGGTTGTCGTGATATTGATGGTTCCGCCATTGATAACGAGGGTAGAGTCGACGTTGATGCCCTTGCCGCCAGTTCCTGAAGAAGAGAGCGTCAGGGTGCCGGCGTTAATGGTCATGTTGGCGTCCGATTTCATGGCTGCGCAAGCCTTTGTGTCGGCTTCGTCACTGTCATACTCGCCGTCGCCGGAAGTAGTGATGGTGTAGCTTCCGCCTTCGTCATCGGTGGATTCGCCCACAATGATGTCGCCTTCAGCGTTGAGACCCTTGGCGGCTGTAGCCGTGATATTGATGTTCTGGGTTCCACCATAGAGCAGAATCATACCGTTGTTCTCGGTATCGTCATCATCGTCCTTGCCTACTTGAATACCGTCGTCGCCCACGTTGTCGATGATGATATCACCATCGTTCTGCTGGAAATACTGGTTGATGTTGAAACCGTCCTTCACAGCACCAGCCACCGTGATAGTTCCGGTACCGGACTTTACTTTGACGTATTCGTCACCCCAGAAAGCGTGCTTGTAGTTGCCGGTGAGGGTGAGCGTACCACTGCCGTCGAATTCGGTGTGACCGTTCACCATCAGAGCAGCCTTGCAGTCGCCCGATGTAGAGGTTGTTCCGTCGGCTAAGTAGTTGTCGGTGCCATCGGCAAGCTCAATGGCAATTCTCTTGCCGTTCTCGATGTTGATGGCGTAGTCATCTTGATTGGTCAAGCTCAGACCATTGAGGACAACCGTTGCCTTCAGCTCACCGTCCATATAGAAGGAGCCGTCGGTGGAAGAACCGCTCAGCGTGTAAGTAATCTCATCAGCGAGGTCTTCGCTTTGGACGATGCTCACGTCAGCGCCGGAAGCGGTAACGGTAAGATACTGCATGGCGTTGCCCGCCACTTTCACGTCGGCAGACGAGCCGTCCCAGTCTATGCTTACTGTGTTGTCGGTCACCTCAGTGCCGTCGATATACATTTTCGTGATGTCGCTCAGCGTGAAAGTCTTGTTGAGAATCGTGAGCGATGTGCCGTCTGAATATATCATGTCGCCAGCCTGTTCAGCCGGAATCTGATAGGTCACTTCGCCCACCACTACGTTGAGCGTCTGTGCCCCCGCTGCCAGTGAAGAGCAGAGCGCCGCAGCGGTAAGAATCATATTGAGGTTTTTCATTTCACAGTCATTTTAAAAGTGTTGGAACCTTGTTGAATAATGTAGAGACCGGGCTGGAGCTTCTGCTTTGCCTCATTCAAGGAAGAGAATTTGCCCACGCTCACGCCGGCTGTAGTGAATACGCTCACTGCCTGCTGTTCGGCAGTTGAAACTTCGCTGATAGCCGTGGAGGCTGTGTTAGTGAAATACATCTTGGTAAGGTCGCTCAAGGTGAACGTTTTGTTGTCGCTGCTGTTGACGACAACCAAATTGCTGCCACTTACTGTTATTTCCAAGTTATCGACGTCGACTGTAGTGACTGTTCCGTCAGATGTTGTGAAGGCCAGATATTGGTAATCGTAGGCCCAACTTGTCGTCTGCAAAGCGCAGAAAGCAAGTAATAATAAGAGCTTTTTCATAACTGTTAATTTTAGCGTTCTTAATCCTTTTTTGTTTAAATTTTATCCGTAAAGCCTGTTGTTTGTTGCAAATATAGGTAAAACAGTACTAATAGCTGCAAAATTTTCAGCGAATAGCGTTAAATATTCAACAAACGCAAATATTGCGAAATTGTAGTAATTATCGGTTTCTGAGTGGTTGTCAACATTTCTTCTTCGTATAAAAATTATTACTGTCCGATAAGCACATCTCACGATGCCTCTCCCTCATCACATGGCAGGTTGGCTCAATAGGCTCTTAATTCGTCCTAAAGCTCTATTTGTCGCCTCTTTGCCCATTCCATATAGAAAGATGTTCCGTCTCAGTCCGCTGAGATGTTGCTGAGATATTGCTGGGATGTTTTACCATCTATTCATGTACGTAAGAGTTTTCCTTTCAACGTGTTAGATGCTTTGCTGAGATTGCTGAGATGTTTTTTCAACTAAAAAAACTCAGAGGAAGCACCCATCATGAGGAAACTTTTGGAAGCCATCCCTTTCTATGAAAGGTCAGGACAAAATGACTCTCTATTTCGGATGCTCCATTTTTCCTCAAAATGTTTACCGGACAGTAATATATAAAAATCAACTTCTGTATGTATGGCAGAGCTGACTCCAGTTAGGAGTTAGGAGCAAGGTGAGTTAGGAGATAGGAGTTGCTGCGCCGAACACGAGAGCGAAGCCAATTATGCATTATGCATTAAAATGTATATTTAGTTCCTTCGGCGCTGCTCCTATACTTCAAGAAACGTTAAATCGAACAGAAGTATATTCCCTTTCGGCAGAGTTTTTGTATCTTTGCATTCAAATACTCAACGGTTAATTATCATTATGGCACAAGAAGATGTATTCAAGAAGATTGTAAGTCATTGTAAGGAATATGGCTTTGTCTTCCCCAACAGTGAAATTTATGATGGCTTGGCTGCCGTTTACGACTATGGACAGAACGGCGTCGAACTCAAGAATAATATTAAACAGTATTGGTGGCAGTCCATGGTGCTGCTCCACGAGAATATCGTGGGCATCGACTCCTCCATCTTCATGCACCCCACCGTATGGAAAGCCAGCGGTCACGTTGATGCTTTCAACGACCCCCTCATCGACAACCGCGACTCTAAGAAGCGCTATCGCGCAGACGTGTTGATTGAGGACCAGATTGCAAAATACGATGAGAAGATAGACAAGGAAGTTGCCAAAGCTAAGAAACGTTTCGGCGATGCTTTCGACGAGGCAAAGTTCCGCGCCACCAATCCCCGTGTGCTCGACCATCAGAAGAAGCGTGATGCCCTGCACGAGCGCTACACTAAGGCAATGCAGGGTCCCGACTTGGCTGAGTTGAAGCAGATTATCCTCGACGAGGGAATTGTTGACCCCATCTCCGGTACCAAGAACTGGACAGACGTGCGTCAGTTCAACCTTATGTTCTCCACAGAGGTCGGCTCAACGGCTGAGGCAACCAACAAGATTTACCTTCGTCCTGAGACCGCTCAGGGCATCTTTGTCAACTACCTCAACGTGCAGAAGACCGGACGCATGAAGCTTCCCTTCGGTATCGCACAGATTGGCAAGGCTTTCCGCAACGAGATTGTGGCTCGCCAGTTCGTGTTCCGTATGCGTGAGTTTGAGCAGATGGAAATGCAGTTCTTCTGCCAGCCCGGCACTGAGATGAAATGGTTTGAGTATTGGAAGAAGGCACGTCTGGCTTGGCACGAGGCATTGGGCATGGGCGATGAGAACTATCGCTTCCACGACCACGAGAAGCTCGCCCACTATGCCAACGCAGCCACAGATATTGAATTTAAGATGCCCTTTGGCTTCAAGGAAGTGGAGGGTATTCACTCGCGTACCGACTTTGACTTGTCACAGCACGAGAAATACAGCGGTCGCAGCATCAAATACTTCGACCCGGAGACCAAGGAGAGCTATACTCCCTACGATGTGGAGACTTCTATCGGCGTGGACCGTATGTTCTTGAGCGTGATGTGCCACGCTTATACCGAGGAGCAGTTGGAGAACGGCGAGAGCCGCGTAGTACTGAAGTTGCCTGAGGCACTCGCTCCCATCAAGTGCGCCGTGTTCCCTCTTGACAAGAAGGACGGACTGCCCGAGATGGCACGTCAGATTGTGGACGAATTGAAGTTCCATTTCAATACCCACTATGGCGACCCCAAGGATTCTATCGGCAAGCGCTATCGCCGTCAGGATGCCATTGGTACGCCTTTCTGCGTCACCGTTGACCATGACACCCCCAACGACCATAAGGTAACTATCCGCTTCCGCGATACGATGGAGCAGGAGCGCGTGGATATCGACCAGTTGCGCAGCATCATCGAGGAGCGCGTGAGCATCACAACGGTGCTGAAGAAGCTGGCTAAGAAAATTGAAGCATTTGACAAGTAACCACATGCATGCCTATGAGAAAGATGCATCATTATAGCCTACTCTGGCTTTTGGCTTTGCTGCTGTTGCCGTTGGGACTGACTTCCTGCTCTGAGGAAGATGCCGAAGAGAATGAGTTCGCCGACTGGCAGAACCGCAACGACACCTATTTCGCCAATATCTACAGCCAGGCGCAGCAGGCTATCGCAACTGGCGACTCAACGTGGAAAATCATCCGCACATGGTCAATGGACACTACGTTGACCTCCACCAATTGTATTGTGGTGCGTGTGGTGACAAAGGGCACCGGCTCAGGCTGTCCGCTCTATACTGACTCTGTGTTGGTGGACTATAAGGGCAGCCTTATTCCGTCGCAGTCCTATCCTTCTGGCTACGTGTTTGACCAAAGCTGGTATGGCGACACTTACGATGAGTCGTCGGCTCGTCCTGCCCATTTGGGAGTGAGCAGTGTAGTGGACGGATTTGCTACGGCATTGCAGAATATGCACATTGGCGACAATTGGATAGTCTATATTCCTTATCAACTCGGCTATGGCTCTGTGGAACAGAACAACGGAGTGATTCCAGCCTATTCCGTGCTGATATTCGACTTGCATCTTCGCGGTTATTACCGCGCGGGTACAACGATGCCCGACAATCAGGCAAAGCCATTCTTCTAATTTCGACCACTCATAGTCGTCCCGCGCTCGGAGGTCCCGTCGCTCCGCGCGGGACGACTACCGCAATAGAAACGCGAAGTATAGGTCCGCGATGCATGGAGGTCCCGTCGCTCCGCGCGGGACGACTACCGCTTTCCAACGACAGAAAGCCAACGAATTTCCCCAATTACACGAATTTTCAACTCGCTCTGCGACTGCCGCAATAGAAACGCAAAGTATAGGTCCGCGATGCATGGAGGTCCCGTCGCTCCGCGCGGGACGACTACCGCTTTCCAACGACAGAAAGCCAACGAATTTCCCCAATTCCACGAATCTTCAACTCGCTTTGCGACTACCGCAATAGAAACGCAAAGTATAGGTCCGCGATGCATGGAGGTCCCGTCGCTCCGCGCGGGACGACTACCGACAATACATATTATATATGGCTTAGCATGTGAACAATATCCGCAATTGCCCAGCGTCTATCGTCCCGCGCGGAGCGCGGGACCTCCATGAGTTGCGATTCCACGGCGGTTATCCGCAATTGCCCGGCGGCTATCGTCCCGCGCGGAGCGCGGGACCTCCATGAGTTGCGATTCCACGGCGGTTATCCGCAATTGCCCGGCGGCTATCGTCCCGCGCGGAGCGCGGGACCTCCATGAGTTGCGTCTCCATGCTGCGCGCCTCCTTCGTGAGCGTATCGTTTTTTTTTACCCATTTTTCATCGTTTTAAGTTGTGCAACTCGCAGTTTGCGCACACAATCCTTGATATATATCAAGAAAAGTCTCATTTTGGAAAAATTCCAAATACAAAATGTTGGGATGAATGGAAATAGATGTTACTTTTGCAAACAGAAAGACGTAAGAATGCAAAAGTTTGAGAGAAGTTTACTTAGACGGGTTAGCAAATACCCCGATTTAGAAAATAAGAATTGATTGTTAAAGGTTGAAGGTTGGAAAAGGAATATTGCCAGTAAACTATCCGATTGGCATTTATAGGTTTTAGTTGTTTAGGTTGAAGATTGTTAGAAAAGTTAGGATAGCATTTGATAGGTAGGTTAGATAAAGACTTTCATTTAGGTAATTAGGGAAGGTAGAAAGAGATGTGATTCAGGTGCCGGTGTTATCTTATGACCGGCATTGCGGGGGCGAAGAACAGCCCCTTTTTTTGTGCCCGATTGTCTCTTGTAGTCTTGGTGGGACAATGCTTTTTTTGTAATTTTGCAACCGTGAGCAAGAAAAGTGACGCATTATTAGAGAACATACGTATGGGGCGTCCGATGACAGGGCGTGAGAAACTCAATCTGATTATCGGGTTGAGTATCCCCTCTATGTTGGCACAAATCACCACTGTCCTGATGTTTTTTATTGATGCTTCCATGGTAGGCTCGCTTGGTGCAGAGGCAAGCGCCAGCATCGGCTTGATGGAGCCTGCCGGATGGCTTTTCGGTTCAATGGGCGGAGCCGCGTCGTTGGGATTCTCCGTGCAGGTGGCTCATTTCATCGGAGCCAACGACTTCCACAAGGCTCGGCGCGTGATGAAACATGGCTATATTTTCTGCCTGCTCTTCTCGTTTGTCATCATGGCAGTGGCAGGAGGAATCTCCCCTTGGCTGCCCGGATGGCTCGGAGGCGGTCAGGACATTCAGCACGATGCCTCAGTCTATTTCTTCATTTTCGCCGTGGGTGCCCCGTTCTTCTTCATGGAATCCCTGTCGAGTGCTCTGCTCAAGTCGAGCGGCAACATGAAAGTGCCCAGCATTGTGCTGTCGCTCACCTGCGTACTGGATGTCATATTCAATTTTATCTTCATCTTTCCCTCGCGAACCATACATCTGTTAGGTGCAGACATCCATGTGTTCGGCTTCGGATTGCGCGTTGCCGGAGCTGCCATTGGTACATCGTTGGCGTATATCGTAGCATCCTCCATATTAGTCTATCTCACGGTGGTAAAGAGCAAGGCGCTGGCGTGGAGCCTTGACAAGGAACGGTTTTCATGGAACTGGACTTATATCGTGGAAGCCTTGAGAATCAGTGCTCCGATGGCGATGCAATATTTGTTGATGAACGGAGCGCAGGTAGTGAGCACCATGATTGTTGCTCCATTGGGCAACATCGCCATCGCCGCCAATTCGTTTGCCGTCACTGCAGAGAGTCTCTGCTACATGCCGGGCTATGGTATCGGTGATGCAGCGACCACCTTGGTGGGGCAGAGTATCGGAGCTGGTCGTAGAGAGTTGTGCCGTAGTTTTGCCAAGATGACCATCTTTCTCGGCATGGGCATCATGGCGGTGATGGGCTTCATCATGTATGTCTTTGCGCCAGAGATGATTGGTCTGCTCTCGCCCGTAGAATCTATCCGCGAGTTAGGAGCCAGCGTACTGCGCATCGAAGCCTTCGCCGAGCCGTTCTTCGCCGCCAGTATCGTGGGCTACAGCATTTGCGTGGGAGCCGGCGACACCTTCAAGCCGGCGCTGATGAACCTCGGTTCGATGTGGTGCGTGCGGCTGACGCTTGCCTATGTCCTTGCCCAATCCTATGGGTTGCGTGGCGTGTGGTTTGCCATGGCAGTGGAGCTTACTTTCCGCGGCACTATCTTCCTCATTAGAATTTTCAGAGGCAAGTGGATTAAGTTCGCGGCATAGCAGAGGACACTCTGTATGGCAAGTTCATCGGAGGGTTTTTCTTTGCTAAAAGGGCTTAATATGTACCCTGAGAGCACACTCGAAATGAAAAACTTTGCTAAAAATGTGCTTTTCTGAAAAATAATTTTTAATTTTGCGTCTGTGAACCTAAAAGTGACTATAGTTCTACCACTACTTCTTCTTCTCTTGCTGCCTTATTCCGGATGGGGCAAGAGCGATGTGGCGTTGATTAACAACGACATGCGGGTTGCTCATTCACGTTGTCTGAACTACGGAGAAGTCTGCAAGTCTGTTGACGAGCGACTGGAAAAAGACAAAGCAATCATCGTCAAGTTGTCTTCATCGCGCAATTATTCTGAGAAGGAACTGCAAAGTCTCGGTGATGCCTACAAGGACATGGCAAATCTCTGTATGTTTCACTTCTACGACTATAGCCGTGCTTTGGAATATCTCATCAAGGCACGTCAATATTATGGTGACAACCCTCCCACGGGACTGCTCATCAGCATGGCACATCTCTGTAATTTCTATTCGGAGTGCATCCCTACGATGGAGAACATCCGTAGTGCCCTTGACTATTATCATCAAGCTTTCCAGCAGGCAGTGAAGAATAAGGAATGGGACGTTGCCTACAACGCCTTCAACAATGTATGTTGCATGGGCTTCACACCCGAATTGATGGAGTATAACAAGAGCATGATTGACAAATTCAACGTCCTGCCACCCATCAAAAATACCCGGTTGATGAAGTTCACTCAATACTCCTACCGCTTCACGGTGGCTTTGCGCGACAGCCAATGGGACAAGGCTTCTAATGTTTTTCATGAGATACTGGCTTATTTCAAACCCAATCAAGAGAATAGTCGCTACCGCGCGGAGGCTTACAGTGATTTGGCTGAGATTGCAATTATCAAGAACCAGCCCGACTCACTCTATTACTATGCGAAGTTGTTGGAGAAGATAACCCAGAAATACACCAACCCCGATGTTCAGACAGACGTGAGCCTTTATCTCTCCCGTTATTATATGATGACTGGCGACACTACGCGTGCGAAGTTTTATAAACTCGAATACTTTGAACAGCGTGACTCCTTGCTCTATGAGGGAAATCTGGTGGGTGTCCGCACTGCGTTTCTCTCCAACCGACTGCAGGATGCCGGCTCAGAAATAAAACTCATCCGACAGCGTCTCTATACGCGCAACCTTATTATGGCTATCTCGCTCGTGTCGCTGTGTATCATCATCGTGATGCTCGTCTGGTTGCATAAGAAGAATCAAGAACTGAAACAGCGCAATGTGGAGCTTTATCGCCACAATATAGCCTACTTGAAGCGCGAGAAGGAACAACAGGAGATGCTCCAACAACTGGAACAGAGCCGTAAGTGCAAGACGGATGCTTCGGGGGAGAAATCGTCTGCAGAGAAATCACACGCTCCTTGTTCAGCTTTGTCGGAAGAGGAAAAGACGACTCTCCGTTATAAGATGGAAGAGCTGATGAACGACCCGTCAATCATCAGCAAGACGGATTTCAATATCGACCAGCTCGCCATGATGTGCGATGTAAGTAGCAAGGTGCTGTCGTGTTTCATCAACGAGACCCTTAACCGGTCGTTCAGTGTACTGCTCAGTGAGAGCCGCATCAAGGAAGCCTGCAAACGAATCAATGATTTTGAGCGCTATGGCAACCTCACTATTGAGGCAATATCGCAGAGCGTGGGCTTCAGCTCGCGTGGCGGATTCATTCGTGCGTTCAAACGAGTCACGGGACTGACACCTTCGGAGTATCTGTCCATTGCTCGAAATCAGTCAAAAGTCGCCCAAGAGAGTGACTGAAAGTGCCAATAATGTCGCAGGTTTGGAAAACTGTTACAAAAAAACTAAGACTTTTGTGCACATTTCTCAGATAAAATTTCTATATTTGCTGCCAGAAACAATAACTAAAACCAAATCTTTAATTTCTGTCTAAAACAACCTATTCGATACAATAGCAAACAACATTCCACAACAACAAAATATGAATAGGTCTAGACCCGTCTAATTCGTTCTTATTTCTATTTCGGGTTAAGTATTATCACATCTCATCTGCAAGTGACTCACCGTGAGGCAAGTCACTTGTTTTTTTTGTCCTTAGCGCGAGTAGAAGACCCACATCCTAATGTCCTTAGCGTAAGTAGGAGGGACATCTTCTTGTGTTTTTAGCCACAGTAGGTGGGTCATCTACTTATGTGCTTCGCCCAAGTAGGCAAATCAGCTCCTCGCATCTTTGCCGCGGATAGACAGATTTCCTTCTTATGTCCTTAGCCCATGAAAGAAAATCATCTCCTCACGTCTTTATCTCTGAAAGGCAAATTACCTCCTGCTTTGCTTGTAGTACTGGAATAAATTCAATTTCAGACAAATTTGATTCAAAATCAGCAACCTGTTACATCAATATCAATCTACTACTAGAATCCGATGTGTTTCTGTCATCATAGAAGTAAGATTTTCCTATTATCCTTAGTAGGATTCTCCTTGTAGACATCTTTCGTAGGTTGCTTCCACTACGTGGTTTTGATTCCTTCCGTAAGAGCTTGATTCTTAAGGGGCTTGCGCTTCCAATCTTCTTAATAAACAGGATGGCATCAAAGACGGAGTGGGACATAACGCATGAGCAAGCGGTATTGTTCCAAAGGATAGGTTGCTATAGCAACAAGTGCTCATATATCCAATAGAATGTAACACTTTGCTTCTTTTTCGGAAAATGTGATGCAGTATGAAAGCAAAAAAATGTAACATCTTAATAAAATGTGACATTCTTGGCGCAAAAATCCTTTTCTCATTGCAGATTATTGCCTACCTTTGCAGCGTTAGATTCTTAAATTGATTTTTTTATTAGACTGAATTCGTAGACTGAGATTGCAAGACAAAGACTAAATCTAAGAGAAGAAGACAAAACAACAGTACTTTGCAAATGGCAAAATCACTAATGATCTTTTTACAGTAGGTAGAACCAAAGATAGAGAACTCCAGCCTATGTTGTTAAAATCCTTATTTATGCAAGCACAATTTAATAAGTGGCACGCCGTGAGGCAGTGCCACTTGTTTTTTAATCGCCTTGAGGGAAAGCCTCTTAGCTCCAATTAATCAATCCTTATTTCACGTTGCCCACCCGAATCAGGTATTCGGCAATCTGTACAGCATTCAGCGCAGCACCCTTGCGAATCTGGTCGCCGGTGAGCCACAGCACCATGCTGTTGTCGTCGGCAAGGTCCTTGCGGATTCTGCCCACGTAGACATCGTCTTTGCCGGCGCTTTCGAGCGGCATGGGATAGACGTAATTCTGCGGGTCATCCACCACTGTCACGCCGGGAGCCTCTCTGAGCGCCTGACGCACAGCCTCTACCTCCAACGGCTTCTCCGTTTCAAACCATACGCTCTCGGAATGGCTGCGGAGCGAGCTTACGCGTACACAGGTGGCGCTAGTGCGCACGTCGCTGTGCATGATTTTGCGAGTCTCGTTGAACATTTTCATCTCCTCCTTCGTATAGTCGTTGGGCGTCATCTTGTCGATTTGCGGAATTACGTTGTAGGCAAGCTGATGAGGGAACTTGTTGATGGTCTTCACCTCGCCGTCTTCCACAATCTCCTTATATTGCTGCTCAAGTTCTTGCATGGCGGCAGCACCGGCACCGCTGGCACTCTGATAGCTTGAGATGTGAATCTTCTTGATGTGTGACAACTTGTCGATAGGATTGAGTACCACAACCATCATAATGGTCGTGCAGTTTGGGTTGGCGATGATACCCCGCGGACGGTTCAGACCATCCTCAGGGTTGATTTCCGGCACCACCAAAGGCACGTCCTCATCCATGCGGAAAGCGCTGGAGTTGTCTATCATCACTGCGCCATACTTCGTGATGTCCTCGGCAAACTCCTTGCTGGTTCCGGCACCAGCCGAAGCAAAGACGATATCCACGTCTTTGAAATCGTCGTTGTGGCACAGTTCTTTCACCTGGTATTCCTTGCCTTTGTAGGAATAGAAACGACCGGCTGAGCGCTTGGAGCCGAACAACACCAAATCGTCCAACGGGAAATTCCTTTGGCTCAGGATGCGCAACAGCTCCTGACCCACGGCGCCACTTGCGCCAACGATTGCTACTCTCATATTTCTAATGTTTAATAATTCGTACTTACTTCGATGCAAAATTACATCTTTTTAGTCAATCAACAAACAAAAAGATGGTTAATCTTCCGTGCTGAGTCTGAAACCCTCACCTTCGAGTACGATGAGGCGTCGCTTATAGAGGGCGCCGATAGCCTTCTTGAAGGTTTTCTTGCTCACCTGAAACATGCGTTTGATGTCCTCTGCATCGCTCTTATCGCCCAAAGGACACACGCCGCCGTTGTCCTCCAACCATTTCAGCAGCGTCTGCGCAAAGTCCTCTGTCTCACGGCGGCCTGTGGGCTGGAGCGTCACGTCAATCTTACCGTCCTCGCGCACTTGGGCAATGTAGCCTTTGAGCTTGTCGCCGCTGTGCACGTACTGGTAAATCTGATTCTCGTAGATGAGTCCCCCGTATTGGTTGTCGATGATGACCTTGAACCCAAGGTCGGTCTTTTGCCAAACAAGCAGGCTCACCACATCGCCGGGCTTATAGGGAGCGGGCTCACGCGAGAGATAATGCTCTACCTTTGCCGAAGCCACAAGACGGTAGCTCTCACCGTCAATATGGATATGGACGATGTAGCTGTTGCCCACTTCCATGCGCTTCTTCTGCTCGTGGAAGGGGCAGAAGAGGTTCTTCGTGACTCCCCAATCGAGGAACGCGCCATATTCGTTCACCCATGTACACTTGAGCCACGCAAAGTCACCCACCTTAGCATAGGGCTTCTCCGTGGTTGCCACGAGCCGTTCCTCTTGGTCGAGATAGACGAAGCAGTCAACCTCGTCACCGGGCTTCACTCCTTCGGGAACATATTTCTGTGGCATAAGAATCTCGCCCAAGCGTCCACCCTCTAAATAGAGACCGAACACGGGACCGTAACCCTCTCGCCGGGCAAGTTCCTTCACTTTCAAGCGATTGAAATCGCCTATTTTTATGGTTGGTTGCATAATCAAATTTATTTATTTGTTATTGAAGTTTCGCAAGTTTTCAACTTGCTTACTTCAAAGGAGTTAATAGTAGTCAAAGGAGTTAGAGGAGTTAAAGACAATAGTGCTGAAGAGCAATTCATAATGCATAATTAGCTGGCGCCTTTATAATGCATAATGCATAATTCATAATGCATAATTAGCTTCGCTCTCGTGTGCGGCGCAGCAACTCCTATCTCCTAACTCCTAACTCAATTTGCTCCTAACTCTTTTTGCTCCTAACTCACTTTGCTCCTATCTCTCTTTGCTCCTCGCCCGTGATGATACCGTCCTTGAGGTGGATAGTGCGGTCGGTAAGCGAGGCCAAGTTCTCGTCGTGAGTAACGATGACGAATGTCTGCCCTAACTTGTCGCGCAGGTCGAAGAAGAGCTGGTGCAGTTCCGCCTTGTTTTTCGAGTCAAGACTGCCAGACGGCTCATCCGCCAAAATCACGTCAGGCTCATTCATCAAGGCTCGAGCCACTGCTACACGCTGTTTCTCGCCACCCGAAAGTTGGGCGGGTTTGTGGTCGGTGCGGTCGCCGAGCCCCATGAATCCTAACAACTCTTGTGCATGTTCCTTGCATTTGGAACGGCTCTTACCCGCGATGAGTGCAGGAATCATGACGTTTTCCAATGCTGTGAACTCCGGCAGAAGTTGGTGGAACTGGAAAACGAAGCCGATGTGCTGATTTCGGAAGTCGCTTAACTTACGTGTAGAGAGCGTACTTGTGTCGACACCGTCAATGATGACGGAGCCAGAGTCGGGCTTGTCCAACGTGCCGATGATTTGCAGCAGCGTCGTCTTTCCCGCTCCCGACGGTCCTACAATAGAAACCACCTCGCCCTTATCAATATGGAGGTCGATTCCCTTCAGAACTTTTAGCGTTCCGAAAGATTTTGTGATGCCTTTGATGTCAATCATTTCTATAATTCATAATTATAATGCATAATGCACAATGCATAATGCATAATTTAATTCATAATTCATAATTCACAATTCATAATTGGCTGGCGCACTAATAAGGAGTTTTGTGGGTTCAGTAGGTTCGGTAGGTTTAGTAGGGGCAACTCTAATGCATAATGCACAATGCATAATGCATAATTGGCTTCGCCCAATATAATTCATAATTCACAATTCATAATTCATAATTGGCTGGCGCAGCAACTCCTATCTCCTATCTCCTAACTCCTAACTCAATTTGCTCCTAACTCAATTTGCTCCTAACTCCTAACTTTTTCAAACTCTCCTCAGTTTCTTGTGCAGCCATGCGCCAAGGAGGCTGTAGGCGCTTTCGTCCTCGGTGTGTTGCGGCTGGGCGAAGGTCATCTTGTCGGTCTTGTCCACGCCGAACTGGTCGGGGAAGATAATCATGAGGTTCTTGCCCGAGTAGAAACGCATGATTTCGTCGGGCAGACGGTCCATGGCAGCTTTGTAGCTAACCGTTCCCTTACGCGCGGTGACGATGACGAAGATGTGGTCGTCGTTGATTTGGGAAGCCAACTCCGGCAACTGGTTCCAATGTTCCATGTTGATGAATTCCACACGGGCGTTGGGGAAGTTGTTGCTGATAAACTCCTTGATGAGCCGAAGCGTGTCCGAGCGACCGTGAATTTCCATGCGGCAGTCCAAATTCTCCGCCAGCCTGCATAGGTGGGACAACCATCGGTAGAAACCGGGTTCAAACTCAGCGCGCGAGGGCACACACACTACAATGCGGCGCAGCGTGGATAGCGGCTGCATCAGTCGCGCCATGATGATTTGATAGTTCAGTCCGTTGAACAGACTCTGGTGGAATTGTCCCCAGAATTTGGGCGACGAGGAGTAATGCATGTGCATGCCGATGACGATTTCAGAGCATTGGAACTCCTTGAAGGCATGCATGATTCCGTTGGCGATATTGGCTGCCACGCGCACCTGCGTCTCCATCTTCACATCGGCAGAGGCGGCGAACTTCGTCACCTGTTCCAGAATCTTCTTACCCGCCTCTTGGTTCCGTCTCACGTGCTCGTCGTCGTAAGCCACGCTCAATCCCACCAAACCACGGTTGCGCTTGGGGTCGCGCATCATCATGGCAAGGTTGACGAGCGAGTTGGCATATTCGGGATAGCGCACGGGAATGAGGATTTTCTCATCCACTTTGTATTCCTCGGCAGGCAGTTCCTTGTTGCGTAGCGTGATTTGGCGCGCCGCGTGTTCCGTCATGAGTGAGGAGATGATGCACGTGAATAGAATCATGATGACAATTCCGTTGAGCATGTCGTCGCTCACAAGCGGCTGTCCGTCGGCGGTTTTCAGTTTGATGCCCACCATCACCATTGCGATGGCGCCAGCAGCGTGTGCTGAAGTGAGGCCGAACATCATGTTGGCTGAAGAGAGCGACATGCGGAATCCCAACCCTGCCACATAGGCGGCAACAGCCTTGCCCAACGTTCCGATAAGGACAATCCAGAACACCGCCTTCAGCACGCTGCCTCCACTAAAGATGAGTCTAACGTTGATGAGCATACCCACGCCAATCAGGAAGTAGGGGATGAAGAGCGCATTGCCGATAAACTCAATGCGGTTCATCAACGGGGAGGTTTGGGGGATGTAGCGGTTGAGGATGAGACCGGCGAGGAAGGCTCCGAAGATGCCCTCCAATCCTACGATGTCGCTCAGCGCGGCACAGAGGAAGAGAATGACCATCACGAAGATGAACTGCATGACGGCATCTGAATAGCGGCGCAGGAACCATCGCGTGAGTCGTGGCACCAGCCATATCAGCAGCGCGCAATAGAGCAGAATCTTCATAACGAACCACAACCAGAATCCTAATGTGCCGGAGCCAGGGGTGTGACCCGCCACGATTGCCGCCAAGAAGATGAGCGCCAGTGTGAGGGCTATCATCGTGGCGCCCACGCTGAGCGTCACCGAACTCTCCTTCTGCAGACCGTAGCGCGAGATGATGGGATAGCTGACGAGCGTGTTAGAAGCCATGATACAGCCCAACAGCCAAGAGGCAGCGGGCAGATAATGGAGCATAGATACTCCTATAAAATAGGTCATCACCAACGGGATGCAGAAGGTGAGTGCTCCATAAATGATGAGCCGTCGCGAATTGCGCTTCACGCTCTCAAGATTCATCTCCAGAGCGGCAAGGAACATAATATAGTAGAGTCCCACGCGCCCGAAAAGCTCGAAACTGTCATCGCGTGCCAATATGTTGAACCCGTTTTTTCCAACCAACACACCTGCCAGCACCATTCCGATGATGTGGGGGATGCGCAGCTTACCCATAATGATAGGGGCAAGAAGGATTATCAGCAACACCACGAGGAATATCAACGTGGGGTCGGTGATAGGAAAATATGAGCCCAAGTCCAACATACTCGTCAGTTTTGACAGCAAAGTTAAGAAAAAAAGATTGAAATGCGGTATAGAATATACAACTTTCTCATGGATGGGGGCGAAGGAGTTAGAGGAGTCAAAGGAGTTAAAGACAACAGTGCTGAAGATTAATGCAAATTTTTAATTCATAATAGGCATAGAATCTAATAAGGAGTTTAGTAGGTTCGGTAAGTTTAGTAGGTTTAGTAGGTTTGTTGCTGCGCCAGCCAATTATGAATTATGAATTGTGAATTATGAATTATTTCGTTATCTTTGCAGCATGAACATCATTCCCATTACTTCGCTTGATGATGAGCGGGTAGCGGTATTCGCCCGACTCACGGAGACGCAACTGAAAAACCGGTTGCATCCCGACCAAGCCTTGTTTATTGCTGAAAGCCCAAAGGTGATTCGCGTGGCTCTCAACGCGGGCTACGAACCTGTGGCGCTGCTTTGCGAGCGACGCCATATCACGGGCGATGCTGCCGATATCGTAGAACGGCTGGGCGACGTGCCCATCTATACAGGCGAGCGCGAACTGTTGGCTCAGCTTACGGGCTATACCCTCACGCGGGGTGTGCTATGCGCTTTGCGTAGGAAACCTCAGCCCAGCGTGGCAGACATCTGCCGTGATGCCCGCAGGGTAGTGGTCATCGACGGCGTGGTAGACACCACTAATATCGGTGCCATCTTCCGTTCGGCTGCAGCCTTGGGCATGGACGGAATCCTCGTGACACATAACTCGTGCGACCCGCTCAACCGTAGGGCTGTACGCGTGAGCATGGGCACGGTGATGCTCGTGCCGTGGACGTGGGTGAGTGAGGACTTCCACGAACTCCAAGAGTTAGGATTCAAAACAGTGGCTATGGCACTCACCGACAACAGCATCCCCTTGGAGAGTGAGGTGCTGAAGCGGGAGCCTCGGTTGGCTATCGTCATGGGGACGGAGGGCGATGGACTGCCCAAGGAAACCATTGCGTCAACCGATTATGTAGTGAAGATTCCCATGGCTTACGGGGTGGACTCGCTCAATGTCGCCGCTGCCGCAGCCGTCGCTTTCTGGGAATTAGGAAAAAAGTAATGGGCTTAGAAATCGATGTCCACGCCCACGCCCAACACTTTGTTGGTACGGACGAAGTCGTCTGAACATTCCACTGTGACGCCTTCTATCTCCTGTTCATAGTTCTTCTTGAAGTGTTTGTAGTCGGTGAAGAAGTAGGCAACGTTCACTTTCATTTTCTTTGTAACACTGAATTTGGCACCGAAGCCAAGGCTGTAGCTGCTCGTGACGAAGCTCATGTCGTTGATAGCCTTGCCGTTGCCCAGTCCATAGTCGGTGATTTGTCCGCCGCAGCTCACGAGGATGTCCTTTGTGATGTCCCATTCCACGCCGGCAAGATATTCCCGCGTGTTGTGGCTCAGGTGTTTCTGCTTCTCGTCTGCCATGCGTGCGTTCTTGTCGAAATAGTAGTGGGTGCTTGCCATGACGCGCAGGTTGGGCAATACAGAATATTGGGCACCGAGAGTCCACAGTCCCGGCAGGTCGTTGGGCGTGTTGACGCCATCGGTGAAGAGTCCCGTGTCGTCGCGCTTCGTGTGGTTCTCAATGTTGAAGTGAGTGGTAAATTCCAGTCGTGTGGCAAAGTTGAACTTACCCGTCTTGAAGTCCACGCCGATGATGGGTGTGATGCCCCAGCCGTTCTGATGGCAGTCTACATATTTGTCGGCAAACTGCTCCTTGGTCTGATTCATCTGGTCCGAAACGGCTTGACAGGTGGCGGCTTTCTCTAAGTAAGTCTGTTGTGCTGCGGGGTCGTCGGTCATCTCCGAGGCGCGCATTTTATAATAGAAAGCCATGTCGCTGTAGGTCGTCGCCTGTGTGCCAAAATAGTCGTAGAGATTCACGTTCTCACCGTCGATGGAAGCCGAGATGTTCACGATGTTCCCCTCGTATTTGTTCCAGATATAGTTGAATCGTGCGCCGCCATATACTGCCCAATGCTCGTTAATCTTATAGGTGGCACCGAACTGCAAGCCGAAGTCGAGTTGCGTACCGTTCATATACGATTGCAGGCTGTATGACGGGGTTTCCGTGGTGAATCCCTGCTGGGCGAGCAGTGCGGGCACCATTGCCACGACGCGCTCAAACGAGCCTAAACCGTTGTTGAAAGTTGCCTTGCCGCCACCACCATTGAGGGCGAATCCAAGTTGAAAGCCCCACTTGTCGTAGTTCAGCGCAGCTTGAAAAGAGGGTAGGATAGGGACGGAAGCCTTGCCGCGGAACTTCTTTGTTCCGTCCTCGTTGCCTCCGTTCATCTTGAAGGGCTGGTAAAAGAAGCTTTCATAGGGGGTGTCTTTGAAAGCCGGAACGTTCATGCCGCTCACGATGGTTCGCGTCTGATAAACATTCTGAATGTTGAGTGACAGGTGGAAGCCTTTTCCTAAGAAAGCCACTCCAGCAGGATTACTGTAAACTCCATCGATGGCGATGACGCCGTCGCGTGCGAAATTGCGGTTGAAAGCGATGTTCTGATTGGTGTTTGTAAGAAAACCACCTGCCTGAACATTGCCGGCTACCATCACAGCAGCGGCAAGAACCGCAAACTTTCCTTTCATCATCTTAATTAATTTTAAACAATTCGGCCGCAAAGGTAACAAAAGTGTTCTAATTAAGAACAAACATACTCTATTTATTACAGAATATTAACATATTTATTTTGCCCATTGTGCAATAAGATGATGTCAACAAACGTCTACTATAGGAAAAACAGACTTTAACCGTCATGAATGGCGGTAAGAAAAATTCGTGTAATTAGTGTAATTCGTTGGCATTTTGAAAAACGGCTGTCGTCCCGCGTTGCATGGAGGTCCCGTCGCTCCGCGCGGGACGAGCGCCGACAATACAAATAAATAAATTGGGTCGGCTTAGGTTATCGTCCCGCGCGGAGCGACGGGACCTCCGTGAGTTGCGTATCCGTGCGAGAACTACGATTGCGACCAAAAGCGGTAGTCGTCCCGCGCGGAGCGACGGGACCTCCGTGAGTTGCGTATACGTGCGAGAACTACGATTGCGACCCAATGCAGGTAGTCGTCCCGCGCGGAGCGACGGGACCTCCGTGAGTTACGTATTCGCGCGAGAACTACGATTGCGACCCAAAGCCGGTTGTCGTCCCGCGCGGAGCGACGGGACCTCCATGTGTTGCGGCTCCGTGAGGGAACTGCGGCTGCGACCAAAAGCGGTTGTCGTCCCGCGCGGAGCGCGAGACCTCCGTGAGTTGCAATAACTACGATTGCGGCTCCATGCGGGAACAATACTATCTGTGGAAATTTGGAAATCTGTGGCAGCTTTCCACATATTAAAAAAGAAAGGGCTGACACTTCGAATGAAATGTCAGCCCCAAGTTTAGGTGGTTTTCAAAAGTATTATCGGTCCGCGATTATGTATGTTTAAACGTCCGTCGCTTCATCAGCGTCATTTGATTAATATCTTCGTGATAGAACGTTCTCCGTTCGTAATTGCTTCGATGATATAAACACCCGGTGCAAAGCCCCTTGTGCTGAGGCTTCCTTCACGTACAGTGGCAACCCTAACGCCGTCAATCGTATAGACGTTGAGTTCTCCGTTGCCCGAAAGCGTGATTTGGTCACCGTTGATGTTGAAACCGTTCTCGTGGGCTACTGTCTCATTAATATCCGTCAGAATGCTGATGCTGAAGATATTCGACTTAGCCGTCTGGTTTCCATTATCATAGAATGCCACTACGTAGTAGTCGTTCTGTCCCTCGAATAGGCTGTCCGTGAAGAACGTGGTAGTTGCAGGCAGATAATCCAGATTCACCTGCTTTCCGTTGTGGTAGAGGTTATAACCAATCAGACTACTGTTAGGAGTGCCCACCTCGTCCGTACTATTGTCGGTAACGATACCGTTGATGACCCAACAGCAGTTGGCGCGATATGCGGTCTGTGAGCTTCCGGCATAGAAGTCATAAATGCTGCTCCAAGTGGCTCCGTTGTCTTCGCTGTAGAGGTCGGTCACGCCGGGCTTGCAATCGGTTGAGTTGTCGTAGAGCAATGGCATTTGCAGTTTGTCATAGTCGTGAATCTTCACGCCGATATACATCTCCTGCGTGCTGTCGATTTGGATAGGTTCATTCAATTTCACGATGAAATCGTTCTCATAGTCGAGCGTGTCCATTTCCTGCTCGCAAATCAATTCACCGCCTTTATACACCACCACAGAAGCATGGATGCCTAATGTGTCGGGATAATAATCATAGTGATTAATGGCAGTCTTCACTGCTGTGAGATATTTGCCGTCGTAGAGCGACAGGTCGTGAGGAGTGAATTTAATGGCACCAATCACGGGTTCTCCCAAATTTCCGATGGTATAACGGGTGGAACGATGCTTGGTGTTGTAACCCAGGTAGTAGCCTCCATCCGGACTCTTCCATGCCAGTTTGACGCTGTCTTTGCCTGTTTGTGTTCCTGTTAATCCTTCAAGGGCAGGTTCTTCGTTACCAAGGCCTAACTTCAGATTGTCGAAATACACATAATAGTCAGCGGCACCAGTGCCATGTTTGTGGAATCTGATTTGGAACAGCTTACCCGCCAAGGCATCGGTCAAATCCAATGTGATGGCTCCCCAAGACGTTGGCAAATCTTTCAATGTCCATGTCTTGACTTCCGTCCACGTATTACGGTCGAGAGAGTATTCCAAACTGATGGAGTCAGAATCCAGCACAGCATCTTCTGTGTAGCGTAATAGATGATAGTTGGCAAGGAACGTGCACACTACACTGCTGGCATTGGTTGCGTCAATGGGGCGTGAGACGATGGCATGTGAATAAGAATAATCGGTCGATGCTCCTGTTGACATGCCGTAACCTCCATTGTAGCCATTATACATAGAGGCAGCCCACTCTGTATCATAGTCGTCTCCATATTCTTTCCATTTTGTCCAATATTCGGTCTGCAAAGAGTTGAACTCATCGAAGAACGGGAAATCATAATTGTCGTGCAGAGGAACTTCTACAGGCAAGGACATCGGTGATGCGATAGTAGAACCGTCGGCTTTGCTATAAATGGCCTCTATCGTGTAACTGGGGTATCCAGGAGTGACGTCGGTGAGTGAGAGCGTATTCATAGAAGTGGGATTGTCGATGGTTTGTATGAGAGAACCATCGCAATACACGTTGTAGCTCTTCAAAGTGAGAGTTGAATACTGAGTGGTATCGCTGGGCCAGCTTAGGTCAACTGCGTGCAAGGCATTGCTGACGCCCTCCAATCCCGTAGGCATCTCGGGAATCTCCATCTCGGTCCTTGTTACATTGAAATACCAACCTCTTGGAGAGTATTCTCCCGTATAGCCGGCAACCATGTTTCCGTCGGCAGAGGCAGCTGTCGGGAACTCCATCGAACCAACTGTTAAATCGGGTGCGAAGAGTTTCATATAATAAGATAGGTAATAAGTCCTCTTGGTAGAGAACTGGAACCAGACAGGATTAGAGTGGGCGTTGGCATCTGCGTATGGGTTGCCTACCTTTTCTACGCCGTAAGCATCGCCGTTATCGGTTACCTGCATGCTCTCATGTCTTCCATTCTTCTCTATCGGAGTGATGGGGTAATACGTTTCATTCTCAACGTCGTAGATGCGGGCATAAATTCTGTTGGCAAGCGCAAAAGCGAAGAATCGTCCGTTGGGGCTGACGCTGGTCATATAGCTCGCTCCCCACTTTGCATAGACACTGTCCTCGGGCGTGAGCACAACAAGGTTGGGCTCTCCATCCAACCAATAGCACAAGCTGTTTGCCATCTTTTTAGATACATAACCCACAATCAGACTTCCATCAGAAGAGATATAGTTGGCTTCGCCCTGCACGTAGCCTTCGGGCAAAACGAGGGTATCTACCGTCCATGTGTTGTCGTCACCTTTGGTCCAATAGCATGGATGAGCCTCTGCAAAATTGCTTCCGGCTATATATCCTGTCACTACCCGACCGTCGTTGCTGACATCGGTGGCGAAGGTTCCATCGTGAGCCTGTTTCACAA
Organism: Prevotella sp.; assembly: GCA_050946455.1. GTDB lineage: Bacteria > Bacteroidota > Bacteroidia > Bacteroidales > Bacteroidaceae > Prevotella. The sequence continues at coordinate 104,893 of JBMNUV010000002.1, read as the reverse complement.
TAGAGGTATCAAGTTCTCCGTAAGGGAGTTGAGTGGCAACCCCGCCATTCCAAATGGTGGCAATGTTGGTGGGAGTAGGCGTGTATGCCAATGAAGCCATGTGGTTCATGTCTTTTGTAACGCCCACCATTGTTCCGTCATCGTTTACGGCTTTGATTGAACCCGCTTTGGACCAATCCTTGTTCTCATACTTCGTAACCCAATGGATGGTATCTTGCTGAGTGTCGTAGATAAAAGAATTGACCGCCACTCCGTATGCAACTTTTGAGTCGTTTCCTACCAGCCATCTGCCATTAGGAGACATCGACTCCACTATACTTGTGCTGGGCAAATCCTTGTACTTGTTTTGCCCGTTCATGGTCATCACCCCAAGGATGAAGCACGATAAGAGTAAGAAAAGTTTTTTCATAACCATGTAATTTAGTAGATAACATAATAAGTTCTTAAATAGCTAATAAATAGAGAATCCTTCATCGCGACTTGAATTTGCTTGTCTCACACATAGCAAATATCTATAAAAATATTATAAAAACCTAATAAAAAAGCCGTGAAGGATTCCAAATTCATGAATTTGGAGTGGTTTTCCAATCATTTATCATCACGATTTATAAATTGCCGTGAACTTCGTCTTTTATTTCCGGCGCTGCATGGAGTCGCGTTGCATGGAGGTCTCTCGCTCCGCGCGGGACGAGCGGCGACAATACAAACTAAATAAATTTGGGGCCACATTGGTTGTCGTCCCGCGCGGAGCGACGGGACCTCCGTGAGTCGCGGCTTCGCGCGGGAAACTACGATTGCGACCCAAAGCGGTTATCGTCCCGCGCGGAGCGACGGGACCTCCGTGAGTCGCGAATCCGTGAGGGAACTGCGGCTGCGACCCAAAGCGGTTATCGTCCCGCGCGGAGCGACGGGACCTCCATGTGTTGCGAATCCGCGAGGGAACTACGATTGCGACCCAAAGCGGTTGTCGTCCCGCGCGGAGCGACGGGACCTCCGTGAGTTGCGACTACGCGCGGGAAACTACGATTGCGACTCCGTGCGTGGGAACTCGGGATGTGGAGTGGCTGCGTCAGGTATCGCTGATTTTTCGCAAATACTCGGAGGGAGTCATGCCAAATTCTTCTTTAAAGCACTTTCGGAAATAAGATTTTGAGGATATGCCCACGCGATAACCTATCTCGGCTATCGTGTATTTGCCTTCCAACAGTAATTTCTCGGCGAATTGCATCTTGCGCTTTCTAATATATTCATTACCGGACATTCCTGTCAGCGACTTCATCTTTCTGTATAACGTGCTGTGACTCATATTGAGACTCTCTGCGAGAGAACTCACATCTATGTCCTCCTTGTCGATATTCTCGTCTATGACATGGTTGATTTTTTCGAGGAACTCGCGGTCTATTTGGTTGATGGAGGAGAGCAACAATTTCCTTTTAGCATCCTCTCCCTTCTGTGACGAGCCTTTGCCCAGTATTTCTATCATACGCTCTCGTTGGGCGATAAGGTTGTCGATTCGACTTTCAATGAGCGATTTCACGAACGGCTTTGTGATGTAAGAATCGGCTCCTGCCTCATATCCTTCCTGTTTGTCTGCCGCTGATTCTTTTGCCGTGAGCAGGATGATAGGGATATGGCTGGTTCTAAGGTCGTTTTTAAGGACTTTGCATAAATCTATACCGCTCATGTTGGGCATCATGATATCACTGATGATGATGTCGGGTATCACTTTGAAAGCGATTTCTACACCCTTCTTTCCATCAGGGGCAGTAAAGATTTCGAACCGAGTCTTCAAGCAATCTGCAATGTATTGTCCAATTTCTTCGTTGTCCTCCACAATGAGCAGTCGGGGAAGTTCTTTGTCGTTCATCTTTTCTGACGCCTCTGAGTCTGAGATGGCTTTTGCATCGGCTTTTCCTTCGCTATTTTCCGGTTTCTCCTCATAGATTTCATCTTCTTCATAGTCGTCGTTGCAGGGTAGTCGGAATGTGAATTTACTTCCCACTCCTACTTTACTCTCCACATTGATGGTGCCATGATGCAGCTCCACCATGCTTTTCACGATGGCAAGACCGATTCCCGTCCCCGTCGTCTGATGAGGGCCGTGTCCTTGATAGAATCTTTCAAAGATGTGTGGCAATTCCTCCGGTTCAATTCCGTAGCCGGTATCTGTCACGTCGATGTCCACATAGTCTTTGCCGTTGACTGAACATTTTTCTATGCCGATAGTCACAACGCCATTAGGAGTGTATTTAATGGCGTTAGACATCAGATTGTCCATGATGAAGGTGAGCACATCCTTATCAAAGTACATATCAATGACTTCTTCGGAGGAATGGAATTCTATATTGATAGAGCTATGCTTGTATAGCTCTCGGTATCGGGTGAACAACTTTTCCAATGCTTCAACAATGTTGCCGCGGCTCACGTGCAGTTTACGGGCGTGTTGAGCTGACTTCCTCAGTTCGAGCAAACGACCGATTAACTCGTTGAGCCGTTCTGCGCTATGGTAGATGGCTCTTATTCGTTTGCCTAATTTTCCAGAAGCTGATACCTCGTGCGTAAGCTCTTCCAACGGGCCAATCACAAGCGTCAACGGAGTGCGAAGCTCATGGGCAATATTCGTATAGAATTGCGTACGTTCGGCATTGAGCATTAAATCTTTCTCGTGATTTTTCTTTTCAGACTCATATAAGAGTTTCAGTTTCTCGTTGTGTAAGTAGAATCTGAGGATAGCCATGATGATGAGGACGGAAATGAGAAAATAGGTTAGCTTTGCCCACCATGACAACCAAAATGGGGGGCGCACATTGATATTGAATACCGTTGCTTTAGACCAGAGTTTGTTGTGAATGCGAGCGCGAATTTCTACCTTGTAGTTACCGGGCGATAGGTGATTGAAGAGGATGTTGTTGCCAGCGGTCTCTATCCATTCGTCCTCATTGTCGTTCAGTCGATATTGAAATTCCACTTGTCCATCATAGGCAAAGTTGCGCAGTCCGAAATAGAGACGCAAGGTGCGCTGATTGTATTCAAGCTGAAGATTGTCTTGACCGAGAAGCGTAAAGGTGGAGTCTCGTTTTCCATCCATGAAATAGACGAAAGCGCTTGTAACTCTAACTGGAGGAGTTTCTACTTTGGCAAGGACACTACGAGGATTGAAATAGCACAGACCATTGTTGGAGCCGAAGAGCAGGTAACCAGACGAGGTGTGCGACACGCACGCTGCAATGAAGTTTCCGGCGGGGATGTTGTCTGTATAGTCGTAGTTGATAAATTTGTCTTCTCCTTTTTTCAAACAACTGATGCCCAAATTTGTACTCACCCAGATATTGCCGTCCCTGTCCTGTGCAATGGCTCTGACGCATGAGCTTTTCATTCCGTCTCGTGTATCGTAGCGTTTGCATTGCTTTAAGGAGTTGGGACTATAGCATAGGAGTTCTCTGTCTGTCGCCACCCACACACGTCCCTGCCTGTCGCAGAACACATGATTGATAGTGTTTGTTGTCAGTTTTTGTACTCGGGCGATGTGAGCGATAGGCTTCATCTGTGCAGAAAGTACCTCCACTCCATTGTTGAAGGTGCCTATCCATATTCTGCCTTGCTTGTCACAACAGGTCGACCTTGTCAAAGGACTGATTTTGGGAGTGTATTGGATGTATTTGTTGTCGTCGCCTAATTGTGATGCTTCGGCAATAAAAAGTCCGCTTGATGTGCTGAAGATGATTTTTCTTCCGTCCACGCAGTCGATATGCCGCACGTCAATGTCGGGTTGATGCGGAAACAACGGAGTGAGGGCATTGCCGGTCCCCCTTCTTTTCATGAATGCACCGCCATAGAAGCATCCCATCAGAATAGACCCGTCGGGTGCCATGGCGAGTGCTTGTACTGCCTTCCCGTTCAGTAGATGGATATGAAGGTCTCTCTCTCCATTATTGGCGATGAGGTTGATGCCCGTTCCATCCGTTCCCACCCATATCTGTCCGTCATTGTCAGCACATACCGAGAGAACGGATTTGGTCGTGAGATTATAGGGAGTGGGGATACGTGAATATATTATTTTTCCGAAAACAGGCATTGTAGTGGTTGCGAAGACGAGTCCTTGTCCATACATTCCCATCCATACGTTGCCGAATCGGTCTACTGCGATGCTGCGGACGGTTTTTCCGGGAAGGCTCCACGGTGCAAGTCTGTCCGAAAAGACCATGTCGGGAGTAGCATTGATGTTGTCATTGAGTTTTTCCTGTCTCATCACGGCAACTCCCGCCAGTTCTGCGGCAATCCACAGGCTACCGTCTTCCATTTGATGGATGTCGTAAATACGGTGGTTATCCCATATCCATTGTTTCCAATGGATGAAGGTTCCTCTTGCCATATCCATTTGGTCTAGTCCTTGGGCAGTACCCACCCAAATACGTCCTTGTCTGTCCCGCAGAAGTGAAGTCACTTCGTTGCTGTTGATGGTATTTGGGTTTGTAGTTGAGTGTCGGTAATTGATGGCTTTTCGATGCCTAATGTCGATGAGGCTTAATCCGCTTTCTGAATGTCCGACCAGAATGAGTCCATTGCCGAGTGAAATGCCGCAAAGCAACTTGTCATCGGGCAATCCCTTAACATTCTTTTTGTTATAATGTGTGAATCTTTTTGTTTGATGGTCATAGCAATCCAGTCCTCCTTCGTAGTTCACGACCCATATTTTGTTTTCGTCATCACTGAAAAGCTGGGTGATACCGGTAGAAGCGGTGCCATAGTTGCGGGGACTGATGGGAATATGTTCTATCAGCCTGGTTTTATAGTTAAGACGGTTAAGTCCGCCCCGTTGGGTTCCAATCCAGAGCCAAGGTTCGGCAGGGTCGTCGAGAATACAGTTGAGGGCGTGGGCAGAGAGGTTATTAGTAGCTTGTTGGTAAGAGGTGAAGTTGACACCGTCGAACCCATAGAGACCATCTTCTGTTGCCGCCCAAACTACATCGTTCTTGTCAACAATAACCCTCACTACATTGTTATTGCTGAGCCCGTTTCTCATGTCAAGCACTCTTATGCGCCATCCAGCCGCCATGCTCTGACTGTAAGCCAGAACAGAGACGAAACTGAAGAGAAACACGAATAAATATGGTGTAGTGTATCTTTGTCTCATATATAACTTTTTTGCAAAGTTAATAAATTTTGTTTAATATACTTTGCCAAAATGTAGCAATAAATGAGCAAAATTGAGCAAAAAAGGTTGCAATTCGTTCTTAATGGGTGCACGAATCGTTCAAGAACGATTTGAAATCTCCATTTGAAATAATAGAGCCATTTGTTTTGTTAAGATTCACTTATTTTTGTTGCAGAATTCAAATTCGCTTCATTGGATTAGGCAGAGATTAAGAAACAATCTTAGCATACGAAACCATTCTATATGAATGATTCTAAGAACTAACAAAAACCATATACGAAACAATCCTATATGAATGTTCCAAAAACTAATAAACAACTCAAAATTGCTGTTATGAGACACTTAATTCCTAACTTGTCGAAACGAAAAGGACTAAAAGCCATAGCGTTTTCAGTTCTGTTTTTCCTGTTTCCAACTGTGCTTTCTGCAGTTCCACCGTCGGCATCTGTTGATGCTTACGTTCAGCAGCAGAATACGATTAAAGGTAAGGTAGTCGACACGAATGGCGAGCCTGTCATAGGAGCCACCGTCAAGATTGCCGGTCAAAACAAAGGGGTCATTACTGATATTGACGGAAACTTTTCCATTGATGCCAATCAGGGTGACCAGCTTATTATTACTTATATAGGTTTTTCCACGCAAACGGTTAAAGTAAATGGAAACAACCTACAAATTCAACTGAAAGAAGATACGCAGTCACTTAACGAGGTCGTAGTTGTGGGCTTTGGCACACAAAAGAAAGTAGACTTGACCGGTGCAGTTTCCGCTATTGACGGTGATGAACTGGCAGAGCGTCCTGTCAGCAACGCAGTGGCATCCCTGCAAGGTATGATGCCTGGTCTCCAAATATCTTCTTCAACGGGTAACCTCGACTCCAATCCCAGCATTAACATTCGTGGAACTGGTACCATTGGTGAAGGCTCAAGCGGCAGTCCTCTGATTTTGATTGATGGTGCAGAGGGTGACTTGAATACCATCAACCCGCAAGACATCGAAAACATCTCTGTATTGAAAGATGCAGCCGCAAGTTCTATTTATGGTTCAAGGGCACCGTTCGGCGTCATTCTTGTCACAACCAAGAGCGGCAAGAACGGAGGCAAGGTGACAATCAACTACAACAACAGCTTCCGCTGGTCCAATCTCATTAGGGAAAAACACATGATGAATTCAGTGGATTTTGCTGCATGGATGAACGATACCAACTATAATGGCGGCGATGGCGTGTTCTTCTCGGATGAGCGCATGCAGCAGATTGTGGCTTATCACAATGCAACTCCTTATGGACCCGGTCAACGCATCACCAGTGATGGTACCATCTTGTATGCCATAAGCTCAGTGAACGGCACCACTTGGGCAGATGGTTATGCCTACGGTATTGATGATGTAGACTGGTACGATGTCGTTTACAAGAATACGGCTTTTGCTCAAGAGCATAATATCAGTATCACGGGTGGTTCTGAAAAGATGAACTATTACGTTTCGTTCAATTATCTTGACCAAGACGGTTTCATGAGATTAAGCGAGGATTCGCAGCAGCGCTATAATGGCATGGCTAAACTCAACGCACAACTCACCAACTGGCTTCGCATGAACTATACCATGCGCTATACACGCAGAGACTATAAGCGCCCAGCTGATATGACCGATGGCATGTACACCAACATGGCACGTCAGGGATGGCCCGTCTTGCCGGTTTACGACCGCAATGGTTACTATTATGATTCACCTTCACCTGCACTGAGTCTTGCAACCGGAGGCAAGGATACCAAGCAACGAGACATCAACACCCAACAGATTGGCTTTGTTATTGAGCCTATCAAAAATTGGAAAACGCATCTCGACTTTACCTATCGTATAGATAATACCACACGCCATTGGGACAGCCAACGCACCTATAATCATGATGTGAATGGAAACCCGGTGATTTATCGCCAGAGCTCCAATGTTCATGAGGATGAACTGAAAGAAAACTATTTCAACTTCCAGGCTTATTCTGAATATTCTTGGACGTTGGCTGAAAAGCACAATTTCCATGTCATGGGTGGTTTCCAGGCAGAGCAACTGAAGCAGACTGTCTTTGGCTTGCAGCGAGATGGCATCATCGACCCCGACAAGTCAGAAGTTGACTTGACCAACGGATTGAGCTATGAAGGCAGCCAGGTGATTCCAAGCGTAAACGGCTCACGGAATCAATGGCAAACCGCTGGTTTCTTCGGTCGTATAAATTATAACTACGACGAGAAATATCTTGCCGAGTTCAATATTCGTTATGACGGTACTTCCCGTTTCCGGACCGACAACATGTGGCGTACCTTCCCCTCAGTTTCATTAGGTTGGAATATCGCCCGTGAAGACTTCTTCAAGCCTCTCAACAAAGCCATCAACCTATTGAAGTTGCGTCTCTCTTATGGTTCCTTGGGAAACCAGAATACCGATAACTGGTACCAGACCTATCAGACCATTTCTTACAACTCCAATGCAGGAACATGGCTCCAGAATGGCAGTAAGACGAATACAACTTCCGCACCGGGTCTCGTATCGACTTCCTTGACATGGGAAAAGGTAGAAAGCTACAATATCGGTCTCGATTGGGGTGCTCTCAACAATCGACTTACCGGTTCTTTCGACTTCTACGTACGAAACACCAAAGACATGGTCGGCAACGCACCGGAATTGCCCGCCATCCTCGGAACAAGCGTTCCTAAGACTAATAATACTGACTTGCGCACCACAGGCTGGGAATTGCTCATCTCTTGGAGAGATGCCTTGCATAATGGGCTTCATTACGGAATCACGTTCAACATCTCGGATGCAAGAACAAAGATTACCCACTATCCCAACAACCCCACCAACTCTATCTGGACTTACATCCCAGACCGTTACATCAATGAAATCTGGGGTTATGAGACAGAGGGCATTGCCAAGAGCGACGAGGAGATGAACGAACACCTTGCCAATGCTGACCAGAGTGCCCTCGGAAGCAATTGGGCAGCCGGTGATATTATGTATAAAGACCTCAATGGAGATAAGAAAATCACCAGCGGAGCCGGTACACTCGATGACCATGGCGACTTGAAGGTCATTGGCAACAGCACGCCTCGCTTCCTCTTCGGTTTGAACTTGACTGCCAGTTGGAAAGGCATTGATTTCCGTGCTTTCTTCCAAGGAGTCCTGAAGCGCGACTACTGGTGCGGCAACTCTTGGGGCGGTCGTGAGTTCTATTTCGGAGCTACCAATAGTGGAACATGGTGGTGCGCAGGCTTGACTGACGTTCAAGACTACTACCGTGACGCTAACTCTTGGTCAGTGATAAACGGCTACGAGAGTGAGAACACTGACGCATTCCTGCCTCGTCCTGTTTACAGCAGCAAGAACACGGAGTGCCAGTCAAAGTATTTGATGAACGCAGCCTACATGCGCTTGAAGAACCTTGAGATAGGTTATACGCTACCTCTTTCCATCGTGTCGCATATCGGTCTTTCAAAAGTCCGTGTGTTCTTCTCGGCTGAGAATCTTTTCACCATCACAGACATGCCGGATCAGTTTGACCCTGAGACGATAGGCACTAACAACAACAATACTTATCCTCTTTCGAAAACTTTTTCATTCGGTCTTAATGTTTCATTTTAACTAATCAGTTGAAAACTATGAAAGTAAAATATAATATTCTCGTTGCCCTCGCCCTTGCAGGCGTACTTTCTTCATGCAACGATTTCTTGGAGCAGGAACCTCCCTCGAGCCTGACACCGGAAGGATTCTTCACGTCGGAGGACCAGGTGGAGGCTGCCGCAAATGCTCTCTATACTGACATCCTGCCGGGGCATGGCGCATGGAATTATGGAACGTATGTGGATGACAACAATACGGACAATCAAGCCGCTCAAACCCCTGATGCGAAATTCGCCGACGGATTGTGGCTGACGTCTTCCACCAACGACGACTGGAACTGGGGAAACGTGAGAAATGTCAACTATCAGTTGCAGACCATTTTGACTAAGTACCAGGCTGGTGAGATAAGTGGAAGTGACGCCAATCTCAGACAGTATATAGGAGAGCTTTACTTCCTGCGTGCTTACGAATACTTCAAATTGCTGCAACGCTTCGGCGATTTACCCATTATCACCCAGGCATTGCCGGATGATGAGGCAATCCTCGTGGCTGCCGACAAGCGTAGCCCTTGCAATGAGGTGGCGCGGTTCATCGTCAACACGCTCGATACTGCCACTACCTATCTTCAGGAGGACTTCGAGAGCAGGCACACCCGTATCTCCTATGATGCCGCTTACTTGTTGAAGTCGCGCGTGGCTCTCTATGAGGCTTCTTGGCTCAACAACTTCAAGGGAACTCCATTCGTGCCGTTAGGACAAGGATGGCCGGGCGCCGAGAAAGACTACAACCAAGGTTACACCTATCCTTCCGGCTCCATTGAGAGTGAAGTCACCTATTTCCTCAATCAGGCTGTAAGCGCATCGGAGGTGGTTGCCGAGAAATATAAGGGTCAACTGGTGACGAACACGGGCACCATTCCTCAGAGCCTTACCGACGCTGAGAATCCCTACTTCAATATTTGGGGAACCACCGACATGTCGTCTACGCCCGAAGTGCTGCTCTGGCGTCAGTATGACAAGGAGTTGGGAGTGACCAACGACGTAGAAGTGGCTGTGGAGAAGGGAAACATTGGCACAGGCTTCACCCGCAGTCTCGTGGAAAGCTATCTGATGAAGGACGGACGTCCCATCTATTCCAGCCAATATACCTATTGCGACACGTCGCTCCACAAAGTAAGGGAGAACCGCGACCCCCGTTTGGTTATCTTCCTCAAGGAACCCGGTCAGTGCAACTGCTTCAAGAACATGGATGCCTCAGAGGACCACTATACGGAATTTGAGACGGTTCCGGCAATCACCAACAAGAATGCCGAGGACGGCTATATCACGGGTTACACCATCCGTAAGGGCGGCACTTTTGACAAGGCGCTTACAGGCAACGGAGCTTCCTACAATGCTTGCGAAATATTCCGTGCCACGGAAGCCTTGCTCAACTATATGGAAGCTGAATATATGCTGACTAATGACATTAGTTCCGGTCATATCCTTGAATACTGGCGTACCATTCGTGAGAAAGCCGGATTCACAGGTGATGCCATTGACCCCAACGTGACGATTGCTGCCACCGACATGAGCAAGGAAACGCTCGACTGGGGTGCCTACACGGCTGGTCAGCTCCTCACGGACAAGGTGATGTATAACATTCGTCGTGAGCGTCGTTGCGAACTCTTGGCAGAGGGACTCCGCTGGATGGACCTTCAGCGCTGGCGTTCTCTCGACCAAATGGTCAATACGCGCTATCATGTGGAGGGTATTCATCTTTGGAGCAGCAACTCCAGCGATTGGTCGATGTCGCAGTGGTATGACAATCTGATTTCAGACGGCTCAGCCGGTGCCAACGTCTCTTCGCCCGATTTGAGTGAATACTATCGTCCTTATGAGGTTGTGCAAGCTAACAATAACTACTGGGATGGTTACACATGGCACATGGCTCACTACTTGGAGCCGTTGCCCACCAGACAGTTCCTGCTGACAGCAAGCGACCATGCCACACCTTCATTGTCTCCCCTCTACCAGAATCCTTACTGGTCAACTACGGCTGGAGAAGCTGCCCAACAGTAATATGAAATATGAAGTAGAGCGACCTTTACCGCACTCTTTGCTTCTATGAATGAACGAAGGGCGGAAGGACGGCTTTGTCATCCTTTCGCCCTTATTTTAAAAAAATCAATTCGTATGAACAAGTTATCTCAACAGTCTTTGGTTATTCTTTTGTTGCTTCTATTGTTTGTCCCTCTTAGTCTCAGGGCTGATGATATTACTTTTGGTGGTACATGGAAGGATACCGATGGCAACTTAATCAATGCCCATGGGGGTGGAATTCTACTCTATCAAGGGACTTACTACTGGTTTGGCGAGCATCGTCCCAATCGTGGCGGCAGCACCGAAGTGGGTGTAACCTGCTATTCGTCGCGTGACCTCAGCCATTGGAAGTACGAGGGAGTGGCACTTTCCGTATCCTCTGAGCCTGGCTCCGAAATCGAACGAGGCTGCATCATGGAACGTCCCAAAGTACTCTATTGTGCCAAGACCGGCAAGTTCGTCCTTTGGTTCCATTTGGAATTGAAAGGCAAGGGCTACGAGGCGGCACGGTTTGGCGTGGCTGTGGCAGACAAGGTGACGGGACCTTACACATTTTTATATTCGGGCAGGGCAAACCCCGGCAAGTATCCTATCAATATGTCGGAAGAGGATAAGGCTAAGAAATGGAACCTCAGCGACTATCCCGAGTGGTGGACTCCGGAATGGATGGAGGCAGTGAAAGGCGGTATGTTCATGCAGAGAGACTTTGCTGGTGGACAGATGTCGCGCGATATGACTCTTTATGTGGATGATGACGGAACGGCTTATCACATCTTTGCTTCCGAAGAAAACCTCACCTTGCAGATTGCCGAACTCACGCCGGACTATCTTCACCACACGGGACGGTATGTTCGCGTTGCCCCCGGAGGACAAAACGAAGCTCCGACAATCTTCAAGCACAACGGGACGTATTGGATGATAACGTCAGGCTGCACAGGTTGGGCGCCCAACAAGGCTCGGATGTTCTCTGCACCTTCGATATGGGGACCGTGGACTCAGCACGATACGCCTTTTGTGGGTGAAGGCTCCGATAAAACGTTTGGAGGTCAAGGAACCTATATCTTGCAGTTGCCCGACAAGAGCTTCATGTTCATGGGGGATATTTGGCATCCGAAGAACTTGGCTCATTCTGAATATTTCTGGCTTCCGATAGACTTTAATGCCAATGGTGAGCCTACGATAAAGAAACTCGAATCATGGCAAATAATAATGCATAATGCATAATGCATAATTAGCTGGCGCCTTACTAATGCATAATTCATAATGCACAATTTTAATGCATAATGCATAATGCATAATGCACAATTGGCTTCGCTCTCGTGTGGGGGCGCAGCAACTCCTATCTCCTAACTCCTAACTCAATTTGCTCCAACCTGTTTAATAAATAAAGAAGATGAATCTCATTAAGAAATTAGGACTTCATGCAACAATTTTCTTTTTGTTGCTCCTATTATTATACCCCACCAACGGGTTAGCCAAACCTGGCGGGTCTTTCACGGTGGGAAAGGGTACGTTCCTGCTCAACGGGAAACCTTTCGTCATCAAGGCTGCCGAGCTTCACTATCCGCGCATCCCCCGACCCTACTGGGAGCACCGCATCAAGATGTGCAAGGCGCTGGGCATGAATACGGTCTGCCTGTATGTGTTCTGGAATATCCATGAGCCTCAGGAAGGACAATTCGACTTCACCGGCAACAATGATGTCGCCGAATTCTGCCGATTGGCACAGAAGAACGGCATGTACGTCATCGTTCGTCCCGGTCCCTATGTCTGTGCCGAATGGGAGATGGGTGGACTGCCTTGGTGGCTGCTCAAGAAGAAAGACATCCGGCTGCGCGAGCAGGACCCCTACTTCATGCAGCGGGTGGGTATCTTCGAAAAGAAAGTAGCCGAACAACTTGAACCGCTCAGTATTGCCCACGGTGGACCTATCATTATGCTGCAAGTGGAGAACGAGTATGGCAGTTACGGAGAAGACAAGTCATATGTTGCCGCCATACGGGATACGCTACGAACTTACTGGTTCCAAGGAAATCAAACGCAGCAGGCAGGTCCCGTACTGTTCCAGTGCGATTGGGCAAGTAATTTCACAAAGAACGCGCTCGACGACTTGGTGTGGACGATGAACTTCGGCACAGGAGCCAACATCGACCAACAGTTCAAGCGATTGGGCGAACTCCGTCCCGACGCACCGAAGATGTGCTCGGAGTTCTGGAGCGGTTGGTTCGACAAGTGGGGAGCGCGGCATGAGACCCGACCGGCGAAGGACATGGTGGAGGGCATCGACGAGATGCTATCCAAGGGAATCAGCTTCTCCCTCTATATGACTCATGGCGGAACTTCATGGGGACATTGGGCAGGAGCCAACAGCCCCGGCTTCGCGCCCGACGTGACGTCTTATGACTACGACGCTCCCATCAATGAATGGGGACAGCCTACCCCAAAATATGATGAATTGCGGGCAACGTTGGAAAAATACAACAATGGAAAGAAACTGCCCGCCGTGCCCAAGTCGCCGCAGACGTTGATTTCGGTCAACAACTTCAAGCTGAAGGACGTGACTTCCATTCTCCGTGCCGCTTCCAATGTGCGTCAGGCAGACCATCCTCTGACCTTTGAGGACATGGATATGGGCTGGGGACTGATGTATTATGAAACGAAGTTGCCCGCCATCCAAGAGCAGAGCCGGATGAAAGTTGAGGCTCACGACTATGCCGTAGTGTTCATCAACGGCAAGAAGATAGGCACCATTGACCGCGTGAAGAACGAGAACTCTATCTTGTTGCCGCCTGTTCAAAAGGGCGACCAACTCGTTATCCTCGTTGAGGGAATGGGGCGCATCAACTTCGGTCATGCCATCAAGGACTACAAAGGCATTGTGGGAGATGTCACCATATCCATGTCAACAAAGGAGGGAGACTGGCAATGGACTCCCCGCCAGTGGACGATGGTGACGGTGCCTGACAATTATCAACAACTGAAGAATGCTTTCTCTGCGCAAGCATCGGAGAAAGTGTGGAACGGTTCGGACAATGAGTTTGACGAGCTGAATGTAGGCAATGGTGTCGTGGCACGTTACAGCTTCAACTTGAAAAAGACGGGTGATACATTTATAAATATGGAGCAATGGGGGAAAGGACAAGTATATGTCAATGGTCATCCCTTGGGAAGATTCTGGCGCATCGGTCCGCAGCAGACCCTCTATTGTCCGGGATGTTGGCTGAAGAAAGGCGAGAACGAATTGCTCATCCTCGACATCATCGGCTCTGATAAGGGCAAGAACTCCCTGCCCAACGTGTGGGCACAGGCTCAGCCCGAACTTAATAAGTTGCAGTTGGAGCATTCCGCAAAGCATAATAATATCGGCGACCGTCCCGACCTCAATTCCGCCACGCCTGTTTTCGTCGGACAAGCGGAGGACAACAAAAATTGGCAGACCTTCCGCTTCAGTCATCCCGCACAAGGACGTTATGTAGCCTTCCTGATAGAGGGTGCTCAAGATAAAGCTCCTGCTGCCATAGCCGAGTTGTATCTGAATAATGAGGACGGACAGAGAATCAACCGTGACCAATGGAAGGTGAAATATGCTACGAGCGAGAACCTCATGGGCAATCATACCGGCGACAAGGCATTCGACTTACAGGAGTCAACATGCTGGCAGACCGAACCGGGAGTTGCTTTCCCCCACCTGCTTGTCATTGATATGGGCATTGCTCAGACCGTATCGTCTTTCGACATCTTGCCTCCAATAGGAAATGAGTCCCAAGGACGTCTTGGAAAATTCAAGGTTTTCGTTTATTAGCCAACTATTCTTGCAGACTCACGTAAAGATAAAGATGTTCAACATCCAGCACGGCAAGAAGGTACTTCATCGGTATCTTTTTGCCGTTGCTTGTTGTACCCGAATCGCAGGTATAGCTCCGCGCCGCAGATGCGTTGTACATATAACGTGAACTTGACTCATTCTTTCACTCCATTGTGCAACTCTCTGCTACTATATATAGTAGTAAACGTTTGTCTTACGTTTTAGCCGCCTCCTGATAGTTGATTATATTATTTGTTTCGTGTGCTGACAGGTGCCACCCGATTGGGTGCCACTTGCCACCCGTTTTGGTGCCAAGTGCCAGCAATTGTGTTGGCACTTGTCAGCACACGGCAGTAAACAGAGACAGAGAGAGCTTCTTGCGGAAACAGAATATAAAAAGCCCAATGCCTTTATCGACCTCTCGTTTTATATAGACGTTTCACAATTTAAAAAGTTTGAGAAAATTGCAGTTTTTTTGAATTTGCGGAGAATTATAAAACAATAGTCCAGAAGATTTCCAAGAAACACCTCTTCTGTGGGAGAGAAATTAAACTTTTGAATTACCAAAGAAAAGTCTCTATAATGTGGATAATAATAATTATTACTGTCCGGTAAACTTAACCTCTCATGTGCCCCATTCTCATCTACAGACGGGTTGGGGTTTTTACTTGTCCTATAAGCACATCTCACGATGCCTCTTCTGCATCACATGGCAGGTTGGCTCAATAGGCTCTTAATTCGTCCTAAAGCTCTATTTGTCACCTCTTTGCCCATTCCATAATGGAAAGATGTTCCGTCTCAGTCTGCTGAGATGTTGCTGAGATATTGCTGGGATGTTTTATCATCTATTCATGTACGTAAGAGTTTTTCTTTCAACGTGTTAGATGCTTTGCTGAGATTGCTGAGATGTTTTTTCAACTAAAAAAACTCAGAGGAAGCACCCGTCATGGGAAAACTTTTGGAAGCCCTCCCTTTCTATGAAGGGTCAGGACAAAAATGACTCCCTATTTCGGATGCACCATTTTTCCTCAAAATGTTTACCGGACAGTAATAATTTAGAATCAACGTTCCAATCCTGCTATGTACCCAACAATACTGATACACGCATGTTGACTGGTATTGACCCAAGCTTGATATTGTAGACTAAAACAAGATTGCATCGATGTAACATTCCTTGGCTATTGCTTTCATCACGGTTACCCTTTCTATTGATTGGAGTGAGTGTCAACTTAAACATTGTTATGGCTTATGATTCCGTTAGGTCTTAACGACTGAACACGTAGAGGAAAGATATGAGACGCTCTTTGATGTGAATATCTGTCACGTTTATGCATATAAAGAGTTCTAATATTGTGGTCCAAACTGAAGAACATAGCTCAGATTCAGATAGAGTATTATCCCATGAATCTTTGTTGAGCTCGGTATAGCAAGTTACTTACTCTACATGTGCTTGTTGAGGATTTCGAGACACTAATTGGCGGATAACATCTACTACAACAAAAGAAAACGGCTCATATCTGCCTTCGCTATCTTTTTCTTGATAGGCCTTCATTATTTTTTTCAAATCATCAGTGGGGAGTAGTTCGTCATTATCATCAAAAATGACTGAAATTGCAGCTCGTCTGGCTTCCTTTAAAGAAGGAACATCACAAAGATTTAGTATACTCAGAGTTTTCTTTTCATCTATTGTACCGTTCGCTGCAGTTACAGTTCCATCTTGATGATAGACAAAATGACTTTCGCAGTCTTTGTCCAATGGAGAGATTGGCAAGATATCATCTCCCTTATGCTTGTCACAATGTAACCTCTTTTTACCACGGAAGCGATTGATGTTGGGATCTCTCATTCCCCCATCACAAGCAACCAAAAGATTCTTATAGTCTGCAAGCAGACAACTAAATTCAGGCTTAGAGATAGGTAATAAATGCTCTAGAATAAGTGACGGTACTGTAGTCAGAGGCAATCTGCAGCCACAATAGCAACACAGATACCCTTGCTCCTCTAACAGACTATTGACAAGCGATTTATAGCTTTTCAGCTTCTTCACATCATTGTCAAAGAGACTTCTCGCTTTCTTGGAATCAAGGTTTTGTGTCTGTAGCGTTATCGGATCCAGCCCTGCAGCATTACGTTCTGTGATAAAGTTGGATACGCGTTTATCGTCCTTTTCAATATATTTCATTTCCCCAAAATTTTGAGTCTGTTGATTAAAGAGTTCAGACGAATGACAATAGGATGATTCTCTGAGGTCATCTTCGATAAGTCATTTACCGCATCGCTAGCCTTTTGAAGTTCCCTTGCTTTGATAAGCTCGTTTATCAGCTCCACCTCTTTAAACACGCCGACACTCATAGGATAGGACAACATGGCGTCTTCCAGAACATTATTGGCATCCAAGCCGAAATAGTCATCGGTGATTAACTCCTTTGTTGTCTTGTTCTTGTCTTGTACCAGTCTATATATAATGATATTGTCCATATCATTGTGTATGTTTGAAAGCACAACAGGAGAATGAGTTGTAGCAACGAATTGCAACCTTGGGAAAACTTTCATCAGCCTAGGCAATACTTCCTGGGCAAGAGAAGGATGTAAATGTAGTTCAAGTTCATCCAAAAAGATAATTCCCGATGGGTTGCAGTTATTATTTAAGATGTAGCTACGACTTGAAATATCGAATGCAATGGAGAATAATCTTTTATATCCTTGAGGAAGTTCCTGGTATGGAATTTTCCGGCCATCCTCAAACTCAAAAACCAATACGTCTTTCTTTTGACGTGCCTCCAGTTTGAGATCCTTTAGACGAATCTCCTCATTATATCCTTCCACTAAAGGCTGAGAAAATTCTATCATTTTCTTGGCGATATTTGCCGTATATTTTTTTTTCTCTTTATCTTTCTGATAGATAGCATTCTTCATCTGCATGACGAAGTATGTGACCCATATTTCCGTACAATGGTGTTCATCATCCCATTTGTAATAACCGGTATTAGAAGGCAAAGGCTTCCCACTATTCAGCTTCTTTTGCATTTTTGAGCCAATCCTGCTTGTAATATGAGGATATGAATCAGAAAAATAAGCGAGAACTGGTAAATCTTGTATATGATTTAAATAGTAATCCCAAAATATGTTATTTGCCTTTTCATATAAGTTTGTTTGCATTCCACCAGATGATGCGCTTTGAGATAGTGCCCACGACAACTCAAAGGGGCTGTTTTCATCTATAGTGGCTTTAGATGAAATCTCTATAGGATATTGATAATCCTCAACCCCCAGTTTGTTCCTGCCAAAAGTGGGATCAGTGGGAGAAAAACTTCTAATCCTGCAATCAGAAGAACTAATAAAATTATATTGAGGTTTTTCTCTACCCTTTGCAAATATGAAACTAAGAGATTGGTGCATGGCGGAAATAAGATTAGTCTTGCCCATTCCGTTCTTGCCTATGAGAAGTGTAAGTCTGCTTCCCAATTCGAATTCAGAATCGGGATAGTTACGATAATTATGGAGTTTAATATGTTGTAGTTTCATACTAATCAGATAATTTAACGTAAGTTCGACGAAATATAATTGTTTGAAAAATTAGGAGATTAGCAATATTATTGTATAGGGGTAGTACCGATATAACAAAGAATACCGCTTGATCTTAGAAAGCAAAATTACAGAATTTTTTTGTATGTCAGATGATTTTTGCCAAGTTTTTGATGATTAGATAGCAAAATACACGATAAAGCTTGGTGGTAAACGAAAATATCATAGGGAGTCCTCGCTATCCAAAGCAGATGTTCATCATAATCCTCTTCCATGACTCCGGTTATCATTGCCTCCATGTCTGCTGTATACTACTCCAAGAAGAGCAGTCAACCTTTGCCGTATATTCCAGTAACCGTTGTCTATATATTCTGCGCATAGCACCTGTGTTTGTCAATTAGTCAGGAAAATAAAAATTCATATAGCCTATACTTTCAGTTATTAACATGTAAAGTTCTCTACAATATCCAATAAATCGTACCTCTATAATGCGTTGCACCTGTCAGCAATCGAGAGTAGATAGTTATTGAAGTGATTGCTTGCAGATATTGAATCGGCATTGCCAACTTTTTTCATCGAACTCACGTGGAGATAGAGATGATCAACATCCACTATGGCAGGAAAGTCGCGACGAAGTATTTAGTTGATGCTGCGATTCGTTTAGGTTTGGACCAACTGCTTCATGGATAAGAAAATAATTCATTATTCTTCTTAATAATGCCCGTGACGGTACTTTGCGGTCATGGGCATTTTCTTTTGCTTTTTACGCAATAAAATTGTGAGAAATTATTTTCATCGCGGACAAAATGCGATAAGACAATGCTTCGATGACACTTCCATTGTTATTTTGATTTATTATGTGGTGATAATTCGTCATTCTTTCGATAGCATCAATAATAAATTAGCAACTGTATTTCTTCTTGAATTGTTTATATTTCTTCGAAAGGGATATTGCATCCCTTTGCAAACTGTTCATCTCTTTCTTCTTTGTTGAAAATGAAATATTGGCATAATTTAGCCCTTGCTGTATCAAAATCTTCGTATTTAGGAATTTGCAACAACTTATATAATCTACATATTTTCCCCATACCGCTATAGCTATTTACATAATTCTTGCATAGTAAGCAGTTTGAAATATGATATTTTTCCCAACCTAAATATTTTGCATAATCACTAATAGAAAAAGAATCGGAAGTATAAAAAACGGCTTCAAAAAGAGTATTAAGGCGCGACTTCTTAAATTTCTTCTTACAGTTACAAACATTTCGAAGAGATATCATTTTCCCAGACGGAAATAACATATATCTTGAAACGATTATTTCGCGATTTATTAGTTGGTTACTCTCATCGGTATTTATAAATCCGTAAAACTGAATTTTCGATTTTACATCAGGAAAGTCGTAATCTTTATTTTCTAGACTATCTTCTATAAACCCTTTCTCAATTATATTATTGATGTCATTTTCATCTTCTATAATGCACTCAATAATTTTCTTTCCTGAATGTAATTTCTCTGCATCACTTGCATGAGTCACACAAAACTCAATATAAATAGGTTCCCTGTCTGGATGAGCTGAAGATGAGATTTTTAAGTCAGAACGCCGGTTTATGTTATCATAAGGAATTTCTTGTTCACAACGGTCATAAAATTGTTTTAAGTTAAAATGTTTTCTCGTACCATCATAACAACGACCGTATCTTATATAGTTGCATTGGTGTTCTTTGATACAATAAGATTTGTATTCAAAATCAATGGCAAAAGAATTGGATTCCAAAAATGCCTTCTGAATTCTTTCTTTGGCTAAAAGATGTAACATGGTTTCATATCCCAAGGCACATTCTGAGCCTGACTGATGTGCAAAATGATGAACTCTCCTCTTGCCATCCCCACCATTTTTAGCACAAAGAGGTTTCTTGCAATGAGGGCAGATACATCCACACTCATTACCATTAGGAACTGAATCTATGTGCACTAATTCTCCCTTTTTGTTGAGAGCATAAGTGAGATATGGCTTTAAGGACTTCATTAGCAATTGAATTACAATGACTCGTAGTAATTCCGGATTTTTGCAGCCATCAGTTTCCTGCGTTCTGTCAAGAATGTGTCGTAATCATCAATTCCCATATTGAAAATATTTGATGGAATACAATTCACTTCCAGATTCTTCATCAATTCATCTTTATCAATGATTGTACCCACAACCGCTTCCTTGGTTGAACATTGCTCTAATGCCTTTCCGAAATAATCCCTTGGTGAGTTTTTCCCAATTGATTGATTGACAGGTCGGTCGAGATAGGCATAGTTGCCCTCTTGGTTGTAACGCGACTTGTCAAAGCCGTGTTCTGTCAAATATTTCTTGGGGAATATATGATGGATGTCGCCTGCGCCAGAAATCAATTCGGATACTTGAACATTTTTTGATAACAACGAGTTGTCATTAAAGTAGATTTGTGCAGCAAGGTAAACTTGGAAAACAGGATTTGTAGTAGATGTTGTTTCCAAGTCTTGAACCAATCCTATATTCCAGAAATTGTCCGAAAGTTGAGCCGACTCAATATCATGGAGTACAGAAACCACACCTCGCTCGCGTATCAATCGGATGTCCGTAGCGAATGCCGACTCTGGAGAAGAACTGTAACGACCTGTCAACACGGAAAGGACATACCACTTCTGCACATAATGTTTCACCTGAGCCACAGGCACTTCCTTGGATTCTTGCAATATGAGATATACGGTATAAGCAAAGTCGATTGCCATCACAGAATTGACAAGCTTCGGAGAAATGAAACCAGCAGACCGAAGGGTTATCATGAATTGGGTGAAGTTGTGCTGACTTATTACGTTCAGCACCCCAGCATACATGTCACTATATGTTTGTTCAATGATTGATTCCCTGAACTCTCGTGTTTCAAAGTCTCGACCGGCAAGCAGTTGAACAAGGTTGGCAAGTTTCGCACGTTTAATCTTTGACATGAAAGCCACACGAATAACATCATCATAACTGGGGTCATAGACTGTTTCATTGTCATTTTTCAACCATTCCAGTTTCTTCAAATATCCTGTTGCTGCAAAAGATGTATCGTGCTCTGCAATCTTCTCATAATGGTTGGGCGAAACAGAAAGGTGACTGAAATAGTCGATAATCTTTCGGAGGGTATTGCCACCATATTTCTCGTCGGCAGCCATCTTCGACATGACGAAGTCTCCCTGACTGAGAGCCGTACCTTTGGAATTGATGCGGATGAAAATATCGGTCACTACATCAATATCAAGTGAGTCTGCCAGCTCAATAATGCCCATTTGGATGTTTTGAATAGACTTCAACTTCTCGATAACAGTAGAAAGTTTATCAGGGTCCATCTCAGGATTTGCCTCACAATATTTGGGTATGAATTTCCATGTAGCAAATTCTGTTTTGAATATATCTGCAATGTCGGGAATCCAGTTCTTGCTTTTCAAGTGAGCTGGGGTCTGCACGGCAAAGATTTCGGCATCGTTATCGTTGGAGATGGCAGCAAAGGGGTTGAAGGCAATCTTAATTCTTGTCTCGTCGAAATTCTTGTTCATTACTTTTTGACCAGCAATGGCAGTCATTAAGGCTGTGATGCGTTGCTGACCATCAATCACTACCTTCTTGCCAGAAGAGATAGTTCCGTCCTTCAGTTTCACATTTGGGTTCTTCCATAAAATAAGGTATCCCGTAGGATAACCTTTATAGAGCGAGTCCATAAGGTCACGCACTTGCGTTGCCTTCCAAACGAAAGGACGCTGGATTTCCGGTATGGCAATCTCACGGGCTTCTATGAGTCCAAGAATTGCCTTGACTGTATATGTCGTGTTAGTAAACTTTTCGCCTTCCATATTAATTCAAATATTTATCTAAGATTGCTTGCTTATTCTGAATGCATTTAGACATGAGTTTTTTCAATTCCTTTATATTGTTATCATATAATATTATACTATTAATGGTCTCATTTTGGACATTAATGGGAGGTACAGAGATAGTTAATGATTTTATCCGTTGTGTACTGGGTCTATTAGTTCTGTTAAAACGCATCTTATTACCAACATCTCTAAGCACATAAGCTAAATATCTAGGAAGTACTTTGCTTTCATCAACAACTCTGATAACCCCACAATGATCGGTAGGATTGAACTTATGATTGGCTTCTATATAATTGACCATCCAGTCACCATCAATGCCCCATATAATAGATGGGATGGAAAAACTACTGAGAACTGATGTGTTAGTTTTTCCAAATGGTTCATAAACGTTTGCACTATATACATCATATTCTCCTTCTATCAAGACGTCTTGCTTTAAGACTCTTCTCCCTATAGTAATATTAACTATCTCTGGATCTGAAAGTCTAATAGAAAAGTTGCTTTTCTTAAGAGATTGTCTAATGAGATCTTCGCATTTCTTTTCAATCTCATTGATTTCATAGATACACTTATTATAGGTATTGTCTTCTTGTTCGCACTCGGAAACAATTTGTTGTTGTATGCTTTTGTTAGGTAATGGTATTTCGAGTTTCTTTAAGTATTTGTAATGACGCTCGTATCTATCACTATAAGGTATCTTTACAGATGAAAGATAATAATAGACGTATTTTAGTATTGCCCGTTCCTCATCTACTTTAAAGACTTGTGTTCCATCAGCACCCCTGTAAAAAGGGAAATCAACGTATTTAAAATTACAAGAATGGTCGCCAAAGACAATAACAGGAAGTGATGTAATTGGTGAATCTTCATTAGTATATCCAGCTATAAGTTTGTCATCTTCTTGGGTAACAACAGGATATTTTCCATAAGGTAAGATGTTTTTCTTGCTTATTTTCTTATTAGCATCCTGCATTGGTCTAACCAAACTGGAAAAATTAATAGACAAACAGTTGAAACGAGGCTTATTGTATTCTTCTATATTCAATGTTATCACCTTATTAAAAATGGGGTTTCCGAAATCCAGCATGTCTATCAGCCAATACCACTTGACATATTTTTCTCTGTTTTCTCTTATTTCTGTTGTATTAGCACCCTCAAAGCTATTGCGGATAGCATGGGCGATTGTACCGTGAGCAGAGCGATTTTCATCATCATAAAGCATTCCACCCCGATGGCTAATTTTTATACCCTCATCACCCTTGCGGTTGCTCCAATCATAACCAAGGAACACTTTCTGCTCCTTGTTATCTTCAGGAGAAGTGACTACGAGCGTGTGTTGCCCATAAGCCAAAGCGAAATAATATAACTTCTCCTTCTCTACGGCAATGGCATTGGAATAGAATTTGTCAAACTTAAACTTTTCTTCCTCCTCGGCTGTTGTTATGTTTTTGGGGATAGCCAAGGGATGGGACTTGAAAGCATCATAATATACCTTAAAGTAGGAATCTGACTTAAGGTCTTCCCAATCCAAATGCTTCTTGAAAAAACGGCGATAGGCATACTCATCAATATTCTGATGAGCAAGATATGCTTGCAGGATTTCCTTGTCGTGCCAATCTTTGTTTACGCTCTCGTCCACAACAGCTTGAACAAAGTCTTTCATCACCTCAGCCTGTTTGGGCGGTTCGTTGTATTTCTCAAGGAATAAAGTAACGGTATTGGTTCCTGTTGCCCCAAAGGTCTTGCTGCCGAAGGCGACTATGGCATGCAACTTGAAATTCTGTAAGATTTGTTCGCGGGCTGCCGTATAGCTGGCAGAACCATTAGAGAGAATGGAGGCTGGCAAAATGACGGCTGCAATACCCTGCGGTTTCAAAACTTGGGCAATGCGCTCTACGAAAAGTGCCTCTATCTCGCTTCCGTTGAATGTTATCTTGTCGAGGATGCTGAATGTGTTGTTGTGCAAAGACAAATGACGCTTAAATCCGTCCACAGAGTAGGGTGGATTTGCTACAAGAATATCAAAGCTCTCAGGTTCAATGCCTTTCTCTGGATAGTTCTCCAATCCGTCGCCAAAAACGATGTTACTGCTTCCAGCACCATTCATAAACATGGAAACCTTGGAAACACGCGCCAAACGGTAATCCTTCTCCACGCCATAGATATGCTTTTCCACCCAACTGTTATCTTCGTTGGGGTGGATAGCGTTGATAGCCTCAATGGCTTCCGTCAGAAAGTGTCCGGCTCCACACGCATAATCGAGCACGCGAGGCAAGTCGTGCTCTGAAATATAATTGGAAATAGGCAGCGAGTCCCAAATGAAACGCGTGATGGGTGTCGGCGTGAAGAACTGTCCTTCGTTTTGCTTGAAGCCCTTGTTGAGCAACTGTTCAAACAAGTCGCCTAAGAACTGATGCTTTGAAGGATATACGATGCGGTAAGGTTGGAAAAGCTGAACTACCTCAACGAGTATTTTGCCGTTCTGATAGAACAGTTCCTCATTGTGTACATCCTTAAAGGCAAAGTCGTTGTTGGAGTAGAACTTCAATATGCGGATGGTCTTTTTCAGGTCGGCAATGGCAGCTTTGCGTTTCTGCCCGGTGTATTGCTCAAATAAACGGTCGGCGTAGCCATCGTCAACATAGAAGATTTTCTCTTTCATGAATTCCTCCATGCCCTGCTGATGAAGGTGTTGAAGGCGGTCTTGAAGCGTCTCGTATGTGTCTGTGTATTTATATTGGAAATCCACCTCCTCGTAGTCCTGCTTTTTGATTTCATCCACAAGTTTGCAGATGAACAAAGCCACGAGGCGGTTGAAAGCGTTTTCCTTATCTGAGACGTTGTTGTGGCGGAGAATCTCCTCAAACTGATTGACTATCTTGTCATCGGGGTTGAAATCTTTCAAATCCTGCTTACGCAACGGTTTCAACTCAATGTTGTAGGCTTGATTATCATCGCTGAATATCAGATTTCCCAGCCATTGGCAGTTGTAGGTGTCTCGCCAGACTTCAAAGCGTTCTTTGTCATCTTTTGCCTTGGTGAAGACTTTTACGTCTTTGTCTTTCTCTGACATCTTGAGGATATTGGCATCATCCGTGCCATTGATGACATCGCTCTCTACTGAAATTTGACCGTCCACCCAATCGGAGGCGTAGAGAGCCAGCCATTTCACACCTGTACTTTGCTGCCAATAGCTAAAGAGTTGTCCGCCGTCGGTCTCAGTATTTTTCTTTTCCTTGCGATACTCTTTTCCAGCCGTCTTACATTCTATAATAATAATGTCGTTGCCATCAAGGTCCTTAATGAGAATGTCAGGCTTCCCGCTTACTTTAGATTCATGTCCTAATCGCCATTTTGGTTCAAGTTCAATGGTTTCTGGCAAGTAGCCCTTTTCCATCAAACGGTTGACGCACTCGAAAACAACGAAGTTCTCATCATGTGAAAAGTTGCTTGTCGTCTTGTCGTTGACGATAACTTTATCGGGA
Source organism: Prevotella sp. (assembly GCA_050946455.1). Classification (GTDB taxonomy): domain Bacteria; phylum Bacteroidota; class Bacteroidia; order Bacteroidales; family Bacteroidaceae; genus Prevotella. Next base: position 79,347 of record JBMNUV010000002.1, on the reverse strand, counting down.
TAATACAGAACTTTATTGTCAAAGTCGGCACTCATCTTGAATGTTCCGAAGTCCTTTGTATAGTAGTTACCCATAGTTTCCTTGTGGAATCCCATGGATAAAAGAACGTCCTTGAAATTATTTATGTTAATCATTGATGGCTACTTGAATGTTTATCACGCAAATTTAATGAAATAAAAGCATACAGCCAACAAAAAAGTTGATAATTGACAAATCTACTCATAGGTTTGGGCTATTGGAATGTAAATGGCATCGCAAATATTATATAGCGTTAATCGGAGTCATACCGATAATGAAAGGTAGAAAGGTAGTGCATTCCTAATTCTCGTTGCTATGGGCTACGTTAGCTGTTCCCGCGCGGAGCGCGAGAACTACGACGCGGCTCCATGCGGGTACAATAATATCCGTGAAGATTCGTGTGCATCCGTGGATAATAATTTCTGCCAACCAATTCCTCGAATGAAACGAATTAACCGCCATTGATGGCGGTAAGAAAAATTCGTGTAATTGGAGAGTAATTCGTTGGCTTTACTGAAAAACAGTTATTGTTCCGCGTTGCATGGAGGTCCCGTCGCTCCGCGCGGGACGAGCGTCGACAATACAAACTAGTTAATTTGTGGCAGCATTGGTAGTCGTCCCGCGCGGAGCGACGGGACCTCCATGAGTTGCGACTCCATTCTTCGCGAATATTATATACTGCTTTGCATCGTTAAACATCGTTAGCTGTTCCCGCGCGGAGCGCGAGAACTACGATTGCGGCTCAAGACGGTTATCGTCCCGCGCGGAGCGACGGGACCTCCATGAGTTGCGACTCCATGCGGGAACTACGTTTGAATAGCCTATAGGAAATTGTGTTCTTGTAGAAACAAAACATCTTGAGGATGTTGCTAAACCATTGCCCAAATAAAATCCATAAACGTAAATATGCTGTTTATCAATAGTTTGACAACAAATCTTGTGCGCCTGACAGGACTCGAACCTGCACTGCGTGAACAACTAGATCCTAAGTCTAGCGCGTCTACCAATTCCGCCACAAGCGCATATCGGATGCAAAGATACAAAAAAAAACGGAAACCGTTGTCGAGAGAGGACGAATTTTCAGTTGGCAGCTACTAACGGATAGAATGTGAGACATAAAAAACGTGAGGGATGAAGAATCCCTCACGTTTTTTCTTCTGATTCATGCTCAATGATATAGGGCGCAAACCTTCACGCCCTCATGAGAATATGGAGCTATGATTACCAGATATGAGCGCGCTTCTTCTTCGGAATGAACATCTTGTCGCCCTTCTTCACCTTGAAAGCGTCATACCATGCGTCAATCTGAGGCAAGGCTGCATTCACGCGTGCCATGTTGGGGGAGTGGACATCACTCGTGACGATGAGTTGGATGTACTCAGGCGTCATGTTGGAAGCCCAGACACGTGCCCATGACAGGAAGAAGCGCTGCTGAGGTGTGAACCCGTCCTTCACGCCTAAGGGGTTCTCCTTGAGTGCGTTCTCGAAAGCGGTGTAGGCGATGTTCAGACCACCATTGTCGCCAATGTTCTCACCGAGCGTCTGCTGACCGTTGATTTTCACGCCGGGGAGCACTTCGAAATTGCCGAAGTAGTCAGCCAAAACCTTCGTGCGCTCGTTGAAGTTCTTCTTGTCCTCTGCCGTCCACCAGTTGTGCTGGTTACCAGTCTTGTCGAACTGAGAACCTTGGTCATCGAATCCGTGGCTCATCTCGTGACCGATGACACCACCGATGCCGCCATAGTTGGCTGCGTCGTCAGCATTCGGGTCGAAGAACGGCGGCTGCAGGATAGCTGCGGGGAAGCAAATCTCATTGGTTGTGGGGTTGTAGTAGGCGTTGATGGTCTGCGGAGTCATACCCCATTCGGTCTTATCCACGCGCTTGTTGACGTGGCGGGCAATGTAGTCATCGGTAGCCCAGCGGCTGACGCGACTCAAGTTCTCATAGAGACTCAGTTTCTCATCGACCTGCAAGCCACTATAGTCCTTCCATTTGTCAGGATAGCCAATCTTGATGATGAAGTTGGAGAGCTTGTCTTTTGCCTTTGCCTTTGTCTCGGGCCCCATCCATGTTAAGGCATCGATGCGCTGAGCCAAGGCTTTCTGCAGGTTGTGAACGAGGTCGAGCATACGCTTCTTGCTCGACTCGGGGAAGTATTTCTCCACGTAGAGTTTGCCGATAGCCTCACCCATGTTGCCACTAACCAAACTCACGGCGCGCTTCCAGCGGGGACGGTCCTGCTTGACACCGCTCAAAACAGAGCTAAGCTCGAAAGCATTCTTGCGGAACTCGTCGCTCAGGCAGCTTGACGCGCCACTGATGATGCGGCACTCGGCATAGGTCTTGAGGTCTTCGAGAGGCGTGTCGTTGAGAATCTTCTCTACCTCATGGATAGGCTCGGGCTGACCTACGTCAACGGAGTCGATGGCGGGGAATCCGCTTGCCAACAGCACGTTGCCCCAGTCGATGCCCGGATAATCGCGCAGCAAGTCGAGATAGCTCATCTTGTGATAGTTGGCATCAATGTCACGCAGTTTCACACGGTCGTAGCTGACTTTGGCAATACGAGTCTCAATGGCAAGCACGGTCTCCATCTTCTTCTGAGCCGTAGCCTCGTCATCGCCCACAAGCATGAAGAGCTTCTTCACGTAGTTCTTATATGCCTCCAGCACACGCTTGTTCTGAGGGTCGTCAGAAAGATAATAGTCGCGCGTGCCGAGTCCGAGTCCGCCCTGACCGAACGATACGAGGTTCCAGTCGGCATTGCGCATGTCGCTTCCAGCTCCCATACCGAACATCATGGTTCCCTCACCGTTGCGGTCGAGTTCTGCTGTGACGATTTGGTATTCTTTGCGGTCCTTGATGGCTTTGATGCGGTCGAGTCTGGGTTTGATAGGAGCCCATCCCTCACGGTTGAGGCGCGCGCTGTCCATCATGAGGTTGTATAGCGAACCAATCTTCTGTTCGAGTGTGCCTTGCTTCTGAGGAGTAGAGGCATACTGCAAGATGATGTCTTGGATTCGTTTTTGGTTTTGTTCATACAGGTCGGTGAAAGCACCGTTGTTGGAGTGCTCTGCATCGAGAGGATGGCTCTTGAGCCAACCGCCGACTGCATACTGATAGAAATTGTCGCCCGGCTTGACCGATGTGTCCAAATTGGCAGGGTCAATTCCCGAGGTTTGCGTCTGCGCAAATCCCGTTGTGGCAACAAATGCAAGTGCTGCAAAAATAAGTTTTGTTCTCATGTATAAAAAGTTGTTAGTGATTTTCAATCTGCTAATTTACGAAAAAGTTTTGATTGAAAATCAAATAGATAGGAATTTAACATTAGTTGCACAATTTATAATGCATAATTCATAATGCACAATGCATAATTATAATTCATAATTTGCTGCGCCCTTATAGAATGCATAATTCATAATGCATAATGCATAATTATCTTCGCTACCAATTATGTATTATAGAAGGGCGCAGCAACCACAACTAATAATTCATAATTCATAATTCATAATGCATAATTGCTGCGCACACTATTGTAGGAAGTGTAGTGGGTTCAGTAGGTATAGTAGGTTCAGTAGGGACGCAACAACCCCAACTAATAATTCATAATTCATAATTGCTGCGCCCCAAATTATGCATTATGCATTATGAATTATGCATTATAGAAGGGCGCAGCAACTCCTATCTCCTAACTCCTAACTCGAATAGCTCCTAACTTAAATCTATTTTCCCAAGAATCTTGAGCTGATGTAGTTGAGGAAGGCGTCTTTATAAAGGTCGCCAATGGGAAGGAAGGTGTTCTCGTCTAAGATGACGCGGTTCTTGTTCACCTCCTGTATCTCGTCTAAGTTGATGATATAGGAACGGTGGATGCGCATGAAGTTGGAGGGAAGGCGCTCTTCCAGTTTCTTCATGCTCAGTAGGGTTACGATGGGGCGGGGCTGCGACTTGAGGTGTATCTTGAGATATTCACTCATGCCCTCCACGTAGCGGATGTCCTTGATGAGAATCTTCAGAATGCGTCCATCAGACTTGATGAATAGCGATTGAGTGCCTTGTGGCGCAGTACCTGTCAAGCTGGAACTGGCGAAAACCGCATTCTCGTCCAACTGAGGATTGGGCGTGAGCACGCGTTGCACCTTCTCTGCCGCACGGCGGAATTCATCAAACGAATAGGGCTTGAGCAGGTAATCCACGGCGTCAACCTTGTAGCCTTCCACAGCGTACTCACTGTAAGCTGTGGTGAAAACCACTGCGGGGGGTGCGGCAAGGCTCTTGACAAAACTCATTCCGTCAAGGTCGGGCATATTGATGTCGCAGAAGATGCAGTCTATCATCTCCTTATCCAATATCTTTTTCGCCTCCATAGCACTGTGGCATTCAGCCACAAGCTCCAGAAAAGGCACTTTCTTGATGTAGGCAGCGAGTTGCTGCAGAGCCAAAGGCTCATCGTCTATTGCTAATGTTCGTATCATGCCTTAAATTGTTTTCCGTTTTGGGGCTTCTCGGTGTCCTCCGGCATCAACTCTTTCTCGCGCTTGGGGTGGAGTGGGAGAGAGAGTTTCACGTCGTATTGGTCTTGAGTGTCGTTGATATCAAGAGTATAGTCATCCCCATAAATGAGCTTCAGTCGCCTGTGAACGTTGGAGAGTCCCACGCCTCCCTGTTTCTTCTTTCCCTGTTTGGGAATGAGGGTGGGTTTGCTGTTAGTACAGTGGAATACTACCCGTTCTCCGTCCACAATCAGCTCAATATAGATGAAGCATTCCTGCTCGTATGTGACACCATGCTTAAAGGCGTTCTCCACGAATGTGACGTAGAGCAGAGGCGGCACCATGCAGTCGGGCAAGGCTTCCGGGAAGTCAACCGTGATGACCACTTTCTCCGAATAGCGCATCTTCATCAGTGCGATATAATGGTTGAGGAACATCAGTTCGCGCGACAGCGGCACGAGGATGTGGTTGGATTCATAGAGCATATAGCGCATGAGTCTCGACAGCCTCACAATGGTTGACTTTGCCTTCTCTGGGTCGATGTCGATGAGCGCGTGTATGTTGTTGAGGGTGTTCATGAAGAAATGCGGGTTGATTTGATAGCGCAGATAGGCAAGCTGTTCCTGCAAGTGGCGCTGTTCCAGTTCGCTATGATTCTTCTCGTCCTTCTCTTGTTTGAGATAGAGCTTCACGCCTATGTTGAGTCCTAATATCAGGAAGAGCATGATGCTGCCCAGGAAATCGAGAAACTCAAACATGGGTGGTGGACCTGGATGGTGATGCCGGCGAGACACAATTTTTTGACTCTTTGCTATTGCTGTGGAGTCTTTGCTATGGCTTAATACCATCATTAAGGCAGTGGAATCTTCCTTACGTTGCTGCATGTGACTTTCCGACCGTTCTGTTTTGTCGCGTGGACCGTGGCGTGGCTGATCGGGACGCATATAGTATTCCCCGAAGAAGAACACTGCTATCAGTAAGCCAGCGAAGAGAAAATAACGTCCAGCCTTTTTCTTATAGACGAGTAGGGGTGCGATGAAATAATTATGGATAATGAATGCTACGAGATAGAGCAAATACATCGCCCAAATATTGAGCACCGGACCCCATTTGAAATCCATCTCCTTGCCCGATTGTACCTCTAAGTACATGCTGATGAGAGGAGCTAAAAAGAGGAGGACCCATATTACAACATAGATGATGTGTTCCTTGTATCTGCTGAAAAACTTGTTCATAGTTTCTATCTTACATTTTTGTCAATGCAAAGATAACGATACACAATTGAAAGAACAAAAGATTTCAACAAAAACACCTTTTCGGTCAGTGAAATGGGAGACTCTATTGGGCAGACTTGAGCAGTTGGCGGGCGTATTCTATGATAGTGTCAACATTTCGGTAAACGTCGCTGTCTAACAGACTCACCTTCACGTCGGGCGCCAGTCCTGGTTCAGCGAGGTTTCCATCCACGTCATACATGGGGCATGCGGAATAGCGGATAGCCCAGCCGTTGGGCAGCTCTGAGGAGAAGGGAAGTCCGCCGCCACCACCTGTGCTGTCGCCCACGACGGTGCATTTGGGGAATACCTTCATATATTTCACGAACTCATTGGCGGCGCTGTACACCTCGCGGTTGGTCAGCACCACCACCGGCTTTTGCCAGCGTACTCCCTTTGAGGGCTTGATATACTGTGCCTCCATAGAGGAGAAGTCGTTGTGTCCCTTCCCTGTCTTGTGGCGCATATAGCCCACTTTGGTTTCTTCGTTGCAGAAGCGAGCCGCCAGTTCCTCGGCGCTGGTGAGCCTGCCGCCGCTGTTGCCTCTCACGTCGAGAATCAAACCACTGCAGGGCATGAGATAGAGCATCATGTCGTCGAGGTTGCCGTCGCCCAACTCATTCTCAAAAGTGGAGCAGCGGATATACGCCACATTGTCGTCTAAAATCCGGTATTTCATGCCCGAAGCGATACGGTAGTCTGTGCCGAGATAATAGCGCAGGAGCGTATCACTGACGTTGCTGGGATAGTCCTCATGCCAAGCCCAGTAGCGGCCCACGTCGAAGGATGTATAGAGGTTGACGTGTCCATCGCGCAATTCCGACAGCATGTTGGTCAGCACCTCAAACGTCTGCGACTCTGTCATGGAGTTGTCTATCTGTTGGGCATACTTCTCGTGCACGGCATTCCAGTCCACTCCTTTCTCCGTGAAGAAGCAGTAGTGTTCATCCATGATGCGCCAAAGGGCCTCGAAGTTGCCTTGCGGGTTGTTGTCAAACTCCTCCTCGTCAATGCAACTCGTCAATAATAATATAGGAAGCAGAAGCAAAACAAATCGTTTCATAGGCGTCATTTGTTGATGGTCCATCCGATGAGAAACGAATGGGTATAGGAAAGATATTTAAGGTCGTTGACCTCCACTTGTTGCCAGTCGCCCAAATAACCCACTGTGAGGCTGTGGCGACCGATGGGGATGTCGAGCGTGAGACGGGTGGAGAAAGTGGGTGAAGAGCCTATCCAAGTAACGCACACGTTGTGGTCGTAGTTGTCACGCGTGAAAATCTCATAGTAGCTCTGACCGTAATTGGGCGAGAACTGAAGACCGAAAAGTGGCATGGCGAAATTGAGTTTCGCTGTCCATGGTTTCTCTTTCACTTGGAACCGATAGCTCACGTCCGCCTCCGGTGTGAAACGAAGGGCGAGACGGGCTTGGGCGGGGTTGTTGCCATTGCGTGTGTTGTAGAGGAAGCCGAGCCAGAAGTCGGGTCCTGCTCCCACACGAGCCTGAAAATCACCGTTGCCCACCTTTATTGGGTTGAGCTTGCGCTGAAATGCAAAGCGGAAATTATACATACCGCCGATATACTGGTTGTCGTCGGTGCGCATCTTGGTGTAGCTCACCATGCCCTGATGGGTCATTTGCCGTGCCCAATGGCGTCCCGGGCGCAACCATGTGGTGGAGTTGATATAGCGCAACTCGGTGCCCTTATAATGTTCGGGTGAGAGGTAAGTGTCGAGCTGCCGGTTGTAGCCAATGCCAAAGACGTTGACAACCTCCTTGTTCTGAGCCATGCAGCCCAGCGACAGGCTCACCGCGAGTGCCAGAAATAATGTTCTACTTGAAATCGTCATCGGTAAACATATTGAGTTGTCCGGTAATCTCGTCGATTACCTGCTGTTGGGTCTTGCCTTTGTCGGGGTCGAGGTTCTCCGGCTCTCCGTCGTTGTCAGAACCATCGTCGGCTGAAGAGTCTTCCTCTTCTGGTTCCGGCTGGCGCGTAGGCTCCAGTTCCTCCACGTGGTCAATCTCGAAAGTGGTGAGCCGCTTGCCTTTTGCCTTGAAGCTCTTCAGTCCGATAAACTCCTCGGCATCTATCTCCAATGGCTCGCGCACGGCATCGGCTCCTCCCAACACCACCTTCAAACGCGGATAGGGCGTGTCGGTGAGCAGGATGAGCTTCGACTCTGGATTATCGCCGAGATAGTTCTGATGGCGCTTGGTGGCATCCATTGTGAAGCGTTTGATGTAAGGGTAGTTGTCGTTGTCGGCATCATAGAGCACGGCTGTCCATATTTTCTTCGGATTCCATTTCTCTAATACCTTGATATTGTCCTCGTAGTGGTTGTTGGCATCGAAATTAGTGATGTAGAAGTCGCCGTTATCCAACACCACGAGAATACTGTCGTCGTCGTTGAACTCGCCGAGGAAGCGTCCGTGCTCCTCGTAGTTGATACGGTTCACATCGGAGTCGAACCATACCTTGCGGCCTCCAAGAGTGGAGTGTCCGTGGCTCTTCAGTCCGATTCGGTGCACGCTCTCTTTCGTGAGCAGGTTGCCCTTGGACCCACGTCCCTTGATGAGGATGTCACTGAAGTCACGCTCCAAGAAGATGTTTTGTTTCTTCTTCTTCGGGTTGGGGTCAAGGGTTACCTTGATAAGCTCAGCCTCGCCGTTGGGGTTGGCTGTGAAATAAAGCACCTTTGAGCCAGGAGTGCCTTGGGTAAGGTCGTATTCCTTGTCGTGGGTGATGGAAGTCACATTGAAACGCTTGATGTAGCTGTAGCCGTGCTTTCCGTCGCGGTACACCACGTTGTAGATGGTGCGGCGGTCGTTCTTCTTGAACACCTGTACCCAGATGACGTTCTTACCCACAAATATCTTGTCTGCCACCTTGATGACCTTATATTTTCCGTCGCGGTAGAAGATGATGATATCGTCGATGTCAGAGCAGTTGCAAACAAACTCGTCCTTTTTCAATCCCGTTCCAACAAAGCCGTCTTGACGGTTGATGTATAGCTTCTCGTTGGCTTCCACTACCTTGGTAGAGTCGATGGTGTCGAAGTTGCGAATCTCTGTCTTGCGGGGATGGTCCTTGCCATAAACCGCCTTCAAGTGTTCATACCAAGCTATCGTCACGTCGGTCATGTGAGCCAAGTCGTGGTCGATGTCTCTCACCTCACCGAGAATCTTCGCGATGAGCTGGTCAGCCTTGTCCTTGTTATACTTTAGGATTCGCTGCATCTTGATTTCGAGCAGTTTCAGATAGTCCTCACGCGTAATTTCGCGGAAGAACACCCGTCGAGGCTCATCGCCGAGAGCCGCCTTCACTTCTTTGTTGTCGGGCAGGATATCAGTGAAGAGGATTCCCTTAAAGGGGATGAACTTCTCGCGGAGGAATGCCACCACAGCGTCTTGGTTGGGAGCCTGTTCAAAGCGGCGTTCCTTATACATGCGCTCCTCGATGAAGATGCGTTCCAGAGAAGCGAAGAAGAGTTGTTCTTGAAGTTCATTGCGGCGAATCTGCAACTCGCGCCGCAACAGTCCCATCGTGCGGTCAACGTTGTGGCGCAGCACATCGCTCACGGTCAGGAACTGCGGCTTGTTGTCCTCAATGACGCAGCAGTTGGGCGCGATATTTGTCTCGCAGTCGGTGAAGGCATAGAGAGCGTCAATGGTCTTGTCGCTGCTTGTGCCGGGAGTGAGATGGAGTTGGATTTCAACGTGTGCTGCCGTCATATCCTCCACCTTGCGAATCTTCACCTTACCTTTTTCTATCGCTTTCTTGATGGAGTCGATGACGGTAACAGTGGTCTTGGTGTAGGGAATTTCCCGGATGACGAGCGTCTTCGAGTCGAGTTTCTCAATCTTGGCACGCACCTTGAGCGAGCCGCCGCGCTGTCCGTCGTTGTATTTTGATACGTCGATGGCACCGCCAGTGGGGAAATCGGGATATAATTGGAAGGGCTTGCCTTGAAGATAATTCACGGCAGCGTCGCAGAGTTCGTTGAAGTTGTGGGGCAGCACCTTACAACTCAGTCCCACGGCGATTCCCTCGGCTCCCTGAGCGAGCAGGAGTGGGAACTTCACGGGCAACGTGATAGGCTCCTTGTTGCGTCCGTCGTAGGACAACTGCCAGTCAGTGGTCTTCGGATTGAACACCACTTCCAAGGCAAACTTCGACAGTCGTGCCTCAATATATCGGGGGGCGGCGGCTCGGTCACCTGTGAGGATGTTGCCCCAGTTGCCCTGAGTATCGACAAGCAATTCTTTCTGACCCAATTGCACGAGGGCGTCGCCGATGGAAGCGTCGCCGTGGGGGTGAAACTGCATGGTATGTCCCACGATGTTTGCCACCTTGTTGTATCTCCCGTCGTCCATCCGCTTCATGCTGTGGAGGATACGTCGCTGCACAGGTTTCAAGCCGTCCTCGATATGGGGTACGGCACGTTCCAGAATCACATACGACGCATAGTCCAAAAACCAGTTCTTATACATACCGCTCAGATGATGAACGGCAGCGGCATCGAACCGGTCAACGGGTTTATAGTCGGAATGGCTGTCAACGGGAAGTTCCTCGTCTTCTTGCAAATTTTTATCGTCTAACAAATTCTTGTCGTCGTCTTTAGTATTGTCGCCCATTCTGTTGTTTTAGGTTTAATTCTTTGCAAAGATAAGAAAATCGGTTGACAAACGAGAAAGAAGTGTTGAAAAAGTTGCTCTTTGTGCTGCTTCCTGGTGGTTGTTATTGTCACTTGTATGACGGTTTTGTTTCCTTTAATTATATATGTCAGGAGTAGAACGTGAGTCCGACGGATGAACCGTAAACAAATTATATAAGAAAGGTAGACTACGGATGAATTGAAAACTATATCTCAATAATTTCTAACACGTGTTTCCCTTAATTCTGTCACGTGACAGCCATCAACAGTAGATGGATTTTGAGGGGAATCATGCAGAATTTAGAATTATTACTGACCGGTATAAATTTTAGGGAAAGCAAAAAAAATTGCTAAACTCCATGTGGAATTCAGTCTATTGGCTCATCTCAAATTTTGCAACAAAATCATCTGACCTTGGATACTTTTCTCTGAGCAATTGGAATAAATCCGCAAGAGATTGTTCTGCTAAGCGACAAAGTCGTTGCTTGAAAATGATGATTGGGAGAAATAGGGGATTTTTCGATGAAAATGAACCCCCAATACGCTTCTGAAAACGGGTTGGAAATGAATGAGTTATGTATTTCAGACACTATAAATTCTTATTTTGGCAAAGCGTTCAGCAATTAAAGAATTTTTTTTCCAGATTGAGGAAGCACACAATTCATAGTGGGTCTTATCAGTGGAGATGCCGATAGAATCAGAGGTTTTGACTGAATTTCTGGACTTTTTTTACATTTCCGGAAGTTCTTTATTTCTCCATCATTTGAAAAAAAAGAAAGAAAAATGAAAAAAAAGTTGGCAAAAATTTGGAATTGTCTTATTTTTCCCATATATTTGCAAAGGAGTTAAAACTTTTTATCTACCGCAAAATTATTGCTAATCTTTGGTTTAATTTAATTTCTAAGGTATATATGAGAAAATTTACCCTACTGGTTGTAACCTATCTAATTATTGTTTCTTATGCCTTCGCTGCTCCTGCTAAAAAGGGTATTAGAAAACAGGTGATGTTGCCTAATGGCAGCAACGTTTTTCTTGAACTTAAGGGTGACGAGAATTTCCATTATTGGGAAGATTCCTCTGGTCAGGCTTATCTGATTGGGGCAGATGATGTGGCTATGCCATTGAAAGACGTTGCGTCTTTGAAGGCCAAGGCAATGAAGATGCGCCGCATAAGAACAGACATACCTTTTTTATAATATAGAACTATTTTGTGGCAATCAACCACTTCTCTCTCAATCGCCGCTACGCAGGCAGCGACAAGGGCAAATTGAAGCCTGGACTCTATCTGACAAACGGTAATACAGTTTTCGTTAATCAATAATTAACTAATCAATTCAATCTTCTATTATTTATTTTTTTTATCAAACTTTTATGAGACGATTTTTATTCCTATTGTTGTCATTTGTTGCCTGTGGCATGCTGAATGCACAAGAAACGAACGACTCTGTGACCATTTCTTATGGTTACTGTAACAACGAATTAGTATCGGGCATTGGATACGGTGAAGACAATCCCGCTACTTTTGGTGCCGCCATCCGAATTCAAGGCCTCTACACGTTTGAGTATTTTGGAGCCATGTGTACGGGTATTGACTTTGAGCTGGCGTATGATGTGGACTCTGTGCAGATTTTTGTCTCTAAGAAAGCCAATCTCTTGAAAGATGAAATAGAATGGGACAGCGTCGGTAATTTGACTGCCGGTTGGCATCATTTTGATTTCGATACCCCTGTGAAGCTTGTGGGTAATCTGTATGTTGGTTATAAAGGCTACGGTGCCTATCCCATTGGCATGAGTAGTGCCACTCCTATGTACCAGTCGAAGCAGTTCTACCTGATGCAAGACACAAGCGAATGGGTAGATGCCACTCAGGAATTTGGCATGATGCCTCTTATCCGTGCGGTTTTGAAGAGCGACAAGATTAAGGCAAACGTGAAGACGCATAGCCTTTCTGTTCCCACACTGGTGAATGGAGAGGACAACGTGGCTCAGCTGAAGATTCAGAACCAGACTTTTGGCAGTCTGACGAAGCTCAATCTCGACTGTGTGGTTGACAGCGATACAACCAATATTGACGTGGACTGCAACATCGACCAGTACGACATCAAGGTGGTGGAAGTACCAATTCAATATCCCGGTACAACCGGCTCTCACAATCTCACCGTAATTGTGAAGCAGGCCAATGGCGAGGACGATGGATATGCTGACGACAACACGCAGACTGCTACCTTGCTTGCTTTGAGCCAGAGGTTTACTCCCAAGGTTGTGATGGAGGAGGCAACAGGCAACTGGTGTGGATGGTGTCCCTTGGGAATGTACACTATCGAGACCTTGAAGGAGAAATATCCCGATACGTTTATCCCTATCTGTGTGCACTTCAATGAGAATGGTACAGGCATGGAAGCCAATGGATATTCCGAACTCCTTGAACTCTTTGATTATACTGCTCCACAGGCTATATGGAACCGTAAGTCTTATACCCAAATGACGCCCTACGTGGAATATGCTGATGCGCTCTATGAATATGCTGCAGATGGTTGTTTGGGCAAGATAGAGCTGAAGGCAGAATACTCACCGGACCTCGACAGCGTCTATTTGTCGGCTTCTACCACTCTGGGTCTTTCTTACAACAACTACGATGCCGACTATAAAGTATCGTTCGTTGTGCTGGAAGACAGCGTAGGACCGTTCAACCAAGTAAACTATTACTCAGGCAGAGAGCCTAAAGCAGGACAGAACGCCGGCGAGTGGAACAATGCGGCAGATACTGTTTCCACCCTCTACAATGATGTGGCACGCGCCATCTACGACTACGACGGACTTAGCGAGACCAGATATTGGTATGGAACCAACATGCAGGCAGACACGACCTATACCTTCAAGTATCAGCTCGAATTGCCCGACAATATCAATAAGATTGAGAATGTGAGCTTTGTGGCTCTGCTCTTCAATGCTGCTGGTACCATTGTCAATGCCGACAAGGTGAAACCCTACATCGACCCCACTGTGACAAGCGTGAGAGATGTGAATGTGGAGAAGGTGAACGTGAGAACTGTTGACGGTAAGTTGATGGTTGACGGCAACTACGACAGTGTGGCTGTCTATACAATGAACGGACAGCAGGTGAATAGCTCGCAACTCGCTCCCGGTCTCTACATTGTGAAGGTGATGACCAAGGGTAAGACTGTGTCTAAGAAAATCATGGTTAAGTAACCAACTCTCAATAGTCGAGGGGGCGCGGCAATAAACGTCTCAATCTGTGGCTGTGGATTGCCACGCTCCCTGTCATTTTTTTTGTGATTTTACCTATCTATATTTATCAACTAAATCAACCATTTAAATTATTATCAAAATGAAAAAGTCTACTTTGCTTTTCGCCCTGGCTCTTGCCATACCATCTTTTGCCTTTGCTCAGCCTAACTTCCTTGACGGTGTGGAGAGCGACGAAGTCATCAAAGACCAGCCCGCAGGTACACTCCATAGCAACCAGTGCTATGACTCTGAAACTTATTACTCCTCGAGTGGCTATCCCATACTCATGTCTTCAAATGGTCTGATTAGAGAATGGGTAGAGGGAGACGACGGAAACATCTATATCCATAATCCATTCTCACGTGCCGTGACTGATTCGTGGCTGAAGGGAACAGTTCAGAACGATACTGTGACCTTCAAACCACAAGCTATCTACCAAGTAGAAGGTGAAAGCGGAATGATAACCTATTATGCCGCCAACGTGGTGAAGGGTGATTATTCCATCAGTGCCAATACGGAAAAGACAGACGTTCAATTCCTGTTGAAAGACGGCAACCTGACTCAGATTGGCGATGATGTGCTGGGTCTCGTTGACACGTATGGCTCATGGGATGGCTATGCCGATTTCCACATTTCTCTCACTGCTGTGGAGGGTGAAGTTACAACCGTGCCCGATGGAGTGGAGATGACCGACTATGTGATACGCTTCCACTCTTCTCCTACTGTAGAAGACGGAGCTGTGGTGAAAGTGGGCTTCGACGGCAACGATGTTTACATCACAGGATTTGATAAGACCACAGGAAACAATGCTCTGAAAGGAACCATAGAAGGTGACCAATTGTTGATTGACAACCCCTTCTTCCTCAATCTTGACGAGGAATACTCCAACAGTTTCATCTTTGCTCTGTCGGCAGTGCAGAAAGAGGTGGAAGACTATTGGAAAGGTGTGGTCTATGAATATACTCCTGCTCAGGCGTTCCACTTCAAGTTCGATGATAACGACGACAGCTTCTCCTCCGACAGTACGCTTATCATCAACTATGGTGCGAAATTGGTTAAGCCCGTACAAGTGTATGTCACTCCAGTGTTCAGCCCCTTGGAGTACGTCGCAGGTGAGCCGAAAGCCCCGTCTTTCTATAATTTCAATAAGTATGAGGCAGACTACGGCTACGGTTCTATTTCAATCGTACTGCCCAAGTTCACCGTTGATAATTACTTCATGAATCTTGAAGATGTCTACTACAATATCTATCTCAACGATGAGCTTTACACGCTTTCGCCCAATGTGTATAGCGATATGACGGAGGAAGTGACAGATATTCCCTACAGCTATACCATGAGCGGACTGGTGAAGACGGGTCCCGTCAACCGTATGTTCACCTACTATACCGACCGCTTCTATAAGATTGGCGTGCAGATGCACTACAAGTTTGGTGATGATGTGTTCAGTTCTAATCTTGTGGAATACATCCTCGATGAAGAATTGGGAATCAGCTCTACAACTGGCAAGAGCAGCGTCAACAGGGTTGAATACTACGACCTCGCAGGGCGTAGGGTCTCTTCTCCAGCACATGGAGTATATGTGAAACGCATAGTAATGGCAGACGGCACGGTGGAAACCTCAAAAGTCGCTGTCGAGTAAGTAACTGAACTCCTTTGACTCCACCATAATAGTGAAAGTCGAATAAAAATAACCGTATGGAATCTCCCGACTCCATACGGTTTTTTTTCATGGGCAAATTGTTCCCTCCTCGTTGGAGGTTGTCTGCTTCTATGCCTCCCGGCATTCTAAGGTGTAGACAATAACGGATTTTACGCTATAAAACAGTAAGCAATCGATAAGGTAATTACAGCCGAAATGTAAAAAAAACTATGCTTATTCTGATGACTGTCACATGTTCATCCTATTACTCAATTGTGTCAGCAAATGAGAGTAAACGTTTATTGCGGTGACTTCTTGCTGATTTTTTATCAATAATAGTCCGCGATAGCATCAATCTCATTCTTTCGTTCCGCCACCAACTGCTTGGTAGAGATTCACGAGACTTTGCAGTTGGGCATACACGTTGTTGAGTTTATCCAGTTCGGCGGTGAGCAAAGACTGTCTCACCGTGATGACTTGTAAGTAGTTAACGGAACCATATTTCATCTGGCTCTCCGTAGCCTTCAGCGACTGTTTCAGCTTCTCCACCTGCTGGGTTTGCAAATCGGTTTGCAACTTTGCCGTTTGCCACTTAGACAAGGCATTGTTCACTTCCTCGCCCGCGTCGAGGATACTTTGCTTCCATTGAAGTGCGGCTTCCTCTTGCTGTGCCTTGGCAATGCGCAGATTGGCTACGTTCTTACCTTGATTGAAAATGGGTTGCGTCAGACTCGCCACAGCCTGAAGGAGGATTTTTCCGGGATTGGTAATTCCCATGCCGCCGCTGTTGGTCCATCCTGCCTGACCGCTAAGGGTGAGGTTCGGATAGAAAGCGGCACGTGCAACGCCCACTCCGTAGAAGGCTTGTTTCAGTTGTGCCTCGGCTTCGAGTACATCGGGACGGCCTACGAGCGCCGACACGCTCACGCCCTTGGTCAACGTTTCGGGTATCTGTTGTTCTTCCAGTGTTGAGCGGGCTATCTGTGTGGTGTGTCCACGTCCCAACAAGGCACAGAGACTGTTCTCCACCTCCACAATCGACTGCTTGATGTCTTGCAGCGTCGATTGCGCGCTGATTTGGCTGGCTTCTGCCTGACTCACGTCGGCAAGAGATGCCTGTCCTGCATTCATGAGAGAACGCTGAGTGGTGATATACTCATTCCAGCTCTCTACCGTGGCTTCCGACACCTTCACCTGCTCATCGTAGGTCAGTAGGGTGTAGTAGTCCTCGGCTACGGTAGCGATGAGTTGTGTCTTGACAGCCTGTGCGTAGGCTTGCTGCTCTTCAAGGGATGCGGCACTCTGTTTCTTCTCGTTGGAGAGTTTGCCAAAGATGTCCGCCTCCCAACTCACGTCAGCCCCCAATTCGTAGGTCTTGGATGCCTTCTCACCGCCATAGCTGCTGATGGTGCCGTCGGCTCCCGCGCTCACCGTGGGGAGCAGAGCCTTGCGTGCGGCATAGAGCGAAGCGCAAGCCTCTTCCACCTTCAGCTTCGCCACTTGCAGATTCGTATTGTTGTTCAGTGCCTCCTCAATGAGTTGTTGGAGTTGTGGGTCGGTAAACATGGAGCGCCAGCCCATCACCACCGTGGAGTCGGTAATGGCATACTCCATGCGCACGGGATTAACTTCCTGCTCTGAGAGCTGCGGTCTCTCATACGTTTGATGTAGACCGCAGCCTTCAAGAAGCAACAGTGTCAGGGGAAGACCTGATATGATAGTTTTTTTGAATCGTTTCATTGTTGTGTCTCCTCAAGTTCTAACAGTTCTTTACTATGGTCGGTTGTCGGCATCAGCTTCTCTTGCAGATGCTGCATGGCGATGTAGAACACCGGTACTACGAAAAGCAGAGCCGTGATACCTACTACCAGACCTCCGATGACGCCTGTGGCGAGTGAAATGTTACCATTGGCACCTGCTCCGGTGGAGAAGGCAAGAGGCATAAGACCGACAACCATCGTCAGTGCCGTCATGAGGATAGGACGGAGTCGGGCTCCTGCGGCACTCATGGCTGCCTGTGCTATCGTCATGCCTTGTTTGCGGCGGGTCTGGGCATACTCAGTGAGAAGGATTGCCGTCTTTGACAACAGACCAATCAGCATCACGAGTCCCAACTGCATATAGACGTTGTTCTCCAGTCCGAGTGCCTTGACGAAAAGGAAGGAACCCAAGACTCCGAAAGGTACGGTAAGCATCACGGCAAGCGGGATGAACAGACTTTCATAGAGACCGCACAGGATGAGATAGATGAAGACTACGCAGATGAGGAAGATAATATACGTATTGCTTGAGATACTGTTTTCCTCGTAGGTCATACCCGAGAACTCATAGCCGTAGCCTTTCGGAAGAACTTGGGCGGCTGTTTCCTTGATAGCCTTGATGGCATCGCCGGAACTGTAGCCGTCGGCAGGCTGTCCGTTAACCGAGATAGACGTGTAGAGGTTGTAGCGGGTGATGGTCTCAGAGCCGTACACTCTCTTCAGTGTGATGAACTGTCCGATAGGAGCCATCTCGCCGCTCGATGTTCGCACGTACATATTATTAAGAGCCTCCTTGTTCAAGCGGTACTCCTTGCTTGCCTGCACCATCACGCGGTAGAGTTTGTTGAACGCGTTGAAGTTGCTGGCATAGTTACCGCCGATATATCCGTTGAGCACATTCAGCACATCGCTCACCGTGGTACCCGACCGCTCGCACTTCGCGGCATCCACATCCACTATATACTGTGGATAGCGGGCATCGAAGCCCGTATAGGCTTGGGAAATCTCCGGTCGCTTGTTGAGGGCTGCAATGAGGTTGTTGGTCACGGTCATCAAGTCGCTTACGCTTCCTCCGCTTCGGTCTTGAACGTAGAACTCAAAACCGTTACTCATACTGTAGCCCATGATGGTGGGCTGGGCGAAAGCGAAGATGCTTGCCGTCTTGATGTTGCTGGTCTTGGCAAGAATCTTGGCTATGACCGTATTGATTTCGTGTTCCTTACCCTTTCGCTGGTCCCAGTTCTTGAGTTTGGTGACAATCATACCGCCAGACGCCGTCTGACCTCCCAAGGAGCTGTAGCCAACCACATTAGAGTAGGCTTCCACTTCTGGAATGGTCTTCAGCGAGTCTTCCACTTCCATCATGGATTTTCTGGTCTGCTCAAGCGTACTTCCGGCTGGCGTAGTCACGTTGACGAAGAGCGTACCCATATCCTCATCGGGAATCAGTCCCGTCTTAGTGGTTTTCATCAGCACGATGGCTATGGCTGATGCAAGAATCAGAGCGCCCCATGCTATCCAGCGGTGATGGAACAAGTTGGACAGACCTCCTTTATAGCGTCCCATCAAGGCTTGGAATGAAGAATTGAAAGCACGGTGGAAACGGGTTGATAAAGTCATCTTCTCTCCGCTCTTTACATCGGCATGCGGTGTCATGAGCAGGGAACAGAGAGCCGGACAGAGCGTCAACGCATTGATGGCGGAGATACCGACAGCACATGCCATGGTGAGTCCGAACTCCTTATAATAGGTACCCGATGTTCCGCCGGTGAACGACGTGGGGATGAACACTGCCATGAATACCAAAGACGTTGTGACGATAGCGGCGCTGATGCCGTCCATAGCACGACTCGTAGCCACGTAAGACGACCGGACTCCCGCATCAAACTGCGCCTGCACAGCCTCCACCACCACAATGGAGTCGTCGACCACCGTACCAATGACAAGCACAAGGGCGAACAGCGTCAGCAGGTTGAGCGAGAAGCCTATCAGATAGATGAAAGCGAATGTACCGACGAGTGATACAATGATGGAGATGGTAGGGATGATGGTGGAGCGAACGCTCTGCAAGAATACGTAAACCACGATGATAACGAGCATGATGGTTTCGAGCAACGTTCTCACCACATCGCTGATGGCGGCATTCAAGAAGTCGTTGGTATCCATCAGACTGCTGAAGGCAAGTCCTTCTGGCAGGTCTTGCTGCAATTCCTCCACCAATTTGTCAATTTTCACGTTGATATCGTGAGCATTACTTCCGGCGGTCTGTGCCACCATGGCAGTGGTTCCGTTGTGAGAGTTCACCTTGTTGCCGTAGGCGTAGCTCTGAAGTCCCAGCTCCACCTTAGCCACATCTTTCAGGCGCAGTACTTTACCTTCGTCGAGCGACTTGATGACGATGTCGCCGAACTCTTTGGCTTTCTCATATCTACCACGATACTTCAGCGTGTATTGGAAAGTCCTGCTGCTCTCCTCGCCGAGCGTACCCGTGGCTGCCTCCACGTTTTGGTCACTCAGTTTGGATATGACATCACTGGGCTGCAAGTCGTATTTTGCCAACTTTTGGGGATTCAACCATATACGCATAGCATATTCCGAACCCATGACGTTGACAGAACCCACGCCTTTGATACGGAGCAGTTTCGGCTCAATGTTGATTTTGAAATAGTTGGTGATGAAATCCGAGTTGTATCGGTCATCGGGACTATAGAGAGCCAGAATCTTCAAGGTGGAGTTCTGTTGCTTTTCCACAGTTACACCCACTTTGGTCACCTCACTGGGTAGTTTTCCCTCAGCTTGGCTCACTCGATTCTTCACGTTGATGGTTGCCATGTCGGGGTCCGTTCCCGGTTCAAAGGTCACGGTGATGTTTGCCGAACCGGCGTTGGAAGACTGTGAGGTCATGTAGCGCATGTTCTCCACACCGTTGATACTCTCCTCCAAAGGCACCACAACGCTCTTCATGACGGTCTCGGCATTGGCACCTGTATAGCTGGTGCTGACGCGGATGGTGGGAGGGGCGATGTCGGGGTACTGCTCCATAGCGAGATTGACCAGTCCGATGATACCCACCATGACGATAAGCACGGAAATGACGCAGGCAAGGATGGGCCTGTTGAGAAACATCTTAACGTTCATATCAGGGCCTCCTTTCCTATTTTCTTGCCTTGACTTCTATGCCCTCTTGAAGCAGTCCGGCTCCTTCGGCGATAATGACATCGCCCACCTTCAGACCGCTTGACACGACATAATGCGTGCCGTCGTCATAGTCGAGGACCGTGATAGCCGTTGACTTGGTCTTTCCGTTTACCACACGATATACGAAAATCTTATCTTGCAACTCATAAGTTGCTTCCTGAGGAATGATGATGGAATTGCTCACCTCATAAGGCATGAGGATGGTTCCTGTTCCGCCATTGCGCAGCAGTCCCTTAGAATTGCTGAAAGATGCCCGGATGGTCACAGCACCTGTCTCTGAGTCCACGTTGCCTGAGACGGCATCCACTTTTCCTTTGCCTTCATACACGGAGCCATCGCTCATTCGCAGCTGCACGGTAGGCATCTGCTTGATGGCTGCGTTGAGTGAGCCGTATTGTGAGATGAGCTTCTGAGCCTCGGCTTCTGAAATGGAGAAATAGGCGTGGACTTCCGAGTTGTCAGATACGGTAGCCAACGGCTCTTCAATGGATGAGCTTACCAAAGCGCCCTCCCGATAGGGAATCATACCGATAACTCCATCGGCAGGACTACGTACCTCCGTATAGGAGAGGTCATTGACGGCAGAGGTGAGTTGTGCCTGCGCACTCTGCAGGGTTGCCACAGCCTCATTTAGACTATTGAGCGCCTGCTCTACATCGTAGTCGCTCACCACATTGTCCTTCCTTAGTTGCTCTTTGCTCTTCAATGTCAGACGGGCACTGGAAACAGATGCCTTGGCATTGGCAACGGTAGCACGGGCATTGGCAACAGCAGCCTTATAAGGAACTTGGTCAATAATGAACATCACTTGACCCTTTTTCACGTTGGCACCTTCGCGCACACATATTTTCTTTATCGTACCACTTACTTGAGGTCGCACTTCCACAGCCTGAACACCCTGCAGCGTACAGCTATATTCCTTTTGAAAGGTAGCGCTGCTCTTACTTACAGTCAGGGTCTTGTAGGTTGACGCGGACTGCGCTTGCTGTTTTTTGCTACACGAGCAAAATGGTA
Source organism: Prevotella sp. (assembly GCA_050946455.1). Lineage (GTDB taxonomy): Bacteria > Bacteroidota > Bacteroidia > Bacteroidales > Bacteroidaceae > Prevotella. Next base: position 58,039 of record JBMNUV010000002.1, on the reverse strand, counting down.
GCAAGAGGAGGATGAACATAGTCACTTTTAATGAATTGATTGAACTCTTCATACCACTTTTTTTTCTCTAAATGTTGATAACGTTGCAAAAGTACGGAGCCAAATTTGATAATTAACAGACCAAACTGTGCTTGTTTTTGTCGATAATGAAACAAAAAAGCGTGTTTTGGCAATAAAGAATGGATTTTTGGCTATTGAGAAACAATTCGCTGGTTAATTAATGTTATCAATGGGTCGGGTGCAATGCCATTGTCGTTTTTTTCGTAATTTTGTAAGCAATGACGAACATTTCAGAATTCTGCAATATCTTTCCGTCGGCGGCAAGTCTTGACAACCGCTGTGCGTTGCTTCGCCTAAGCAAGGATGATGTGAAAGGCTGTCAGCAAACCATCGCCAACCTTCACCTGCTCATTGTGGTGAAAAAGGGTTGGCTCGACATGATTGTGGACGGAATTCAATACCGTGCTCCTGCATGGAGTCAGGTGGATTTCACTATGGAAGCCTCCAAATGCCAGTTCATAGACTGCTCGAACGATTTGGAGGCAATGGTGGTGACCTTGAGCAATGAGTTCATATTCAACACCTTCTCCAATCATCCGCCTTTCCGCCCGAGTTATGTGGAGTACAAGCAGACGCACATGGTGACGTCTATTCATCCTGCTTTCGCCAATCGGCTGACGGGATGGATGGAGGAACTGATGGAGAATATGTTGGACAAGCTGAATGTCTATAGGGAGCAAATCATCGTGGCGCAGATAAAAATCATCTACATGCAGATGGCAAACTATTTTGAAACCATCGTGATTCCCACAGAACAGCCCAAGGATGTGAAAAGCCGCCAAAGCATCATCTTCATGCAGTTGATGAAGGCGCTCAACAAGTATGCGGCAAGGGAACACTCCGTGGCGTTCTATGCCAATTTCCTGTGCATATCGCAGCAGTATTTGGGCCGCGTGTGCAGGAACATGACAGGACACTCCGCCTACGGAGTGGTGAGTAGGGCAGTGACGGCAGAAATCAAGAAGATGCTCTCCCAGCAAGGAATGAGCATGCAGGAGGTGGCATCGCAGCTCAACTTCTCCGACCAAACGGTTCTCACCAAATTCTTTAAGCGTGAAACTGGCATGACTCCCATGCAATACCGCAACAGATTAGGTCAGTTCCATTCTTGACGGTTCTCTTAGTTAAGTCACTGACGTTTCGCAAGTTTGCAACTTGCTTACTCCTCCATAAATGCGAAATTTGTGTTAAGTCATAGTTGGCTGATGTGATGATTTCACGATGCATCATCACCACGAGAGTTCGATAATTTAGTAAGCTAAGTTTAATTCGAGAATCTTCAATAATAACCTCAATATCTGTTTACTCTCGATTGTGCGACAAGTGTCGAAAAAAGTTGCGACAAGTGTCGACAAACTCGTTGACAATTGTTGCAAAACTCGTTGACACCTGTCGTTCAATCCCAAACATGCGTTTTTATATAGAAATATCCATACAAAAAAATCCCCGACTGCCGCTTGGGACAGCCGGGGACCATATTATTGAAGCAGTGATTGTTATTGCTTCTTGAAGCACCAGAACCATGCGGTACCCCAATCGCCTGCACCGGGCTCGGGAGCGCAGAGGTAGAGGTGAGTGCCATCAGCCTTCAGAATATGATATTCATACTGGCGCTGATTGTCATAGTTGACAAGAATACCCATCAAAGGAATTGTGTTGGAGAAGGTCATCGTACCGATATCCCAACCTGTTTTGACGGTTTCCTCGTTCACCGTAACAGAACCCGTCTCGCCGCGGCTTGTCGTGACACCAGTCAAGCTCAGCGTGAACCATCCGTCAAGACCATCATTCTCCAATCCGTGAGAGGTAGCCTGCTCGTCAATTTGGTCAGCGGTAACAGTCCACCAACCCGGAGTCGTGTTCTCCAAGTAGCCGCCGTTACCCCAGACAACACCGTCGTTGTCGGTTGTATCCCAGCCCCACTTCGTAGTGGTGTATCCGCCATTGCCGTCGCCGAACACCTGAGTGTAGATTTCGGGCAGGTCGGTGTACTCACTGATGGTGATAGACTTCGTTCCGGACTGTATCACTTCACCGTCCTCATTCATAGTGGTGGCATAGACAGTCAGCTCCGTCTGAGGAGGAGCCACCTGAATCTTTGCCAAAGTACCTTCAGCCAGCAGGGTGCTGGTCTCAGCGTCGTACACTTTGATGTAGCGTGTGGGCGACGTGTAGACAGTAATGTTGTTGTTGCCTTCACTCTGAGCCTCAATTACGAGGGAATTGGTCAGCTCCTCAGAAGTGATGAACCCCTTGGGGTCATAGTCTGTCTCATGAGGGTCACAAGCAGTCAGCATGAGACCCGTCAGCGCCAACATTCCAAATATTTTGATTTTCATTTTTGTTACGTTTTAAAATGATTCAACTTGAAATTTACCAGCCAGTGTACTCACTTCCGCTTGTGCCCCAGCCTTCATTCTGAACCACACTTCCGATAGATACAGCGTCGTCAGGCATCTTCTGGAAGCCGGCTGTAGCCTTGTAGCGGGCAGAGTAGCCACCGTTGTGGGCGGTGTTCCTTGCGGAGTTGCCGCAATAATAGACGGGTTGGTTGGTCTGGCGCTCCAGTGCAGTGGCAGCGATGTGCCAACGACGGATGTCGTTCCAGCGAGTGCCCTCGAAAGCAAGCTCCCAGCGGCGCTCATTCTGCAGGGCAGAAAGAGAGTAGGTGCTGATGGGGTCGAGACCGGCACGTGCACGGACGCGGTTGATACCCGTCACATCCTCCTTCAGCTCGCTCTGCATCAACAGTACGTCAGCAAAGCGCAGCAGCACGAGGTCGTGAATATTGTTCAACTGCATATTATCAGCACCTTGAGTCCAGCCGTCGGTGCCGTACATCAAATTCTCGAAACAGATATAGTAGCCGCTACCGTCAGTTTTCTTAGCGGATATAGGACTGAGCTTCTTCTCATAGTAGTCGGTCTCCTGTACGAAGTCTGCCCAGCCGCCCTTGGTATAAGCGGGTAACTCACTCAAGGTCTGGATGGAAGCCTCGCGGCGGATATCCTGACCGTTGGGGTCAGCGCTATTCCAGTCATCCACCAAGTTAGGAGCCACAGGTCCTGCTCCCCAGCCTTGACCGAAGGGGAAGGTGTTGGCGAGGTCCTGACCACCACGGATTCCGAGGTGCAAGGCATAGCCGTTGGCGTAGCCAATGGTAGTGGACCAGTCGGCGAGCTTGTTGAACTTGATGGCGAACATGTTCTCCACATCATCCTCATTGGTTTGTCCATCCTCATCGTTCTGGCACCATGTCAGGTTCTGTCCTGCGGTGTAGCTGTAGTCCTCCACCGTATATTTATTGGTGTATGCCCAAAGCTCACGATAGTCGGGAACGAGGGAGTAGCCAGAGTTGTTCACACAGTCGTCAATATAATTAATGACGTCCTGCTTGGTCAGAGTCGTACCGTCGGGCAGAGCCACCTCGGTCAGCGGATTGTAGGTCTCGCTCGTCAGGTCGGCGATGGTCGTGCCGTTGCAGTAGAAACCTGTGTAGAAGAGCCACATACGAGCCAGCATACCTTCGGCGCAATATTTGTCAATGTAGCCGTTGTTATGGTTGTTCTGAGCGGGTAGCAGGTCGCAGGCATTCTTCATATCCTGCAGAATCTGTCCCCACAGCACTGTCACGTCGCCCTGTGTCTGGGTCTCGCTCGAAGGCTCAGTCATCAAGGGCACGTTGCCGTACATAGAAGCAAGCTCATAATGATAGAATGCGCGGAAGAAAAGTGCCTGACCCATATAGTTGTTCTTGTCATCATCGCTAAGGTCAGTGTTGGGGAGAGCCTGAATCAGCGTGTTGGCGCGCATGATACCTTGATAACGCGCGTTGAAGAAATCGTTGGTCATGTTGGTGCCGTAGTTGCACATCAAGTCCATAGCCTGCATCAGCTTATCGTTGGTGCCACCGCCACCCAACTGGTCGTCGCTGGCGAGGAAAGAGAGATAAAGGAAGCTCTCTTGTGGATAAGCGTTGACGGCGTTGAGGTTTTCGTAGATACCAGCGAGAGCGGCAACGGCATCATCCTCATCGACCGGGAAGTTCTCGGTTGACTGCTCGGTCATATTCTTAACGTCGTCGATGTCGCAGGATACGAGTCCCAAGGCAAGGAAGGCGACGGGAATAATTTGAAATATCTTTTTCATCGTAGTGTTCCTAATTAAAATTTAACATTCACACCGAACATGAAAGTGCGTGCCTGAGGATAGTTGCCTACGTCGACACCTGTTACCCATGGCTCATCACTGTTGATTGCCATACCGTTTTCGGGGTCCATACCCTTGTAGCCGGTGATGGTGAAGAGGTTCTGTGCTGCAAAGTAGAGACGCAGCTGACCGAACGGGCAGTTCTTCCAAAGATTTTTGAAGTCGTAGCCGATGGTCAGGTTCTGCAGACGGAAGTAGTCAGCATTCTCAATATAGATATCAGAGATTTGCTGCCAGTTAGCACCTGTGTTACCCGGAGCAATGAGCGGATACTTGTTGCTGGTGCCTTCGCCGTTCCAATAATTGTAAACCTCGGTGGTATAGTTCTCATACTGACCATCGGTGAACTTACGCCAAGAGCGTGCCACCTGCTGGCCCAGAGCTGCATAACCAGAGATAGAGATATCGAATCCCTTCCAAGAAGCGCCAAGGTTGATACCCATGGTCACATTGGGGTTGGGGTCACCTAGGTCGGTCTTATCCTCAGTGTTGATAACACCGTCGCCGTTGACATCCACAAACTTCAAATCACCGGGTTTCAGAGAAGTACCCTGCAGAGAGTTGCTGGCGTCGCCGCCACAGTTCTTGGCAATATAGGCTTCAAGGTCTGCCTCATTCTGAATCACACCTTCAGTCTTGTAACCATAGAAGTAGCCAATGGGGTGGCCTTCCTCCATACGGCAGAGATAGCCTGTGTTCTGAGCCAACAGGTCGCTACCGCCTTCCACATACTTTCTGGAGCTGTTAATCTTGGTTACCTTGTTGCTGTTCACAGCCATGTTCCAGCCAACATTGTACTGGAAGTCATTAATATTGTCGTGCCAGTCAATGGCAATCTCAATACCAGTGTTTCTAACGGTACCAGCGTTCTTCCATGCTAACGTCATACCCGTTGTGGGAGCCACAGGAACCTGAAGCAGCAGGTCCTTGGTCTTCTTGTAGTACCAGTCGAAGGTCAGTGACAAACGACCACGCAGGAAGCGGGCATCGAAACCTAAGTCGGTCTGCTCAGAAGTTTCCCAAGTCAAGTCATCTCTAGACAAACGGGAGGTGCTTGCACCCTGAGTATAGCCCTGCTTGTTGTTGTTGAAAGAATAGTTGGAATAGTCGTCGTAAGCGAATGTTGCCTGATACTGGAAAGCACTACCGATATTCTTGTTACCGTTCTGACCCCAGCCGGCACGAATCTTCAAGAAGTCGAGCCAAGAGCTTGCAGGCTCCATGAATTTCTCATTAGTCACTACCCAGCCTGCGCTGAATGAGGGGAAGTAGCCCCAGCGGTGTCCGGGAGCGAAGAGAGAAGTTCCATCAGCACGGAGGATGGCAGTGAACATATAAGTCTCGTTCCAATCGTAGTTGATACGTCCGAAGTAAGACATGTTGCGTGTATCATCATAAGGAGTACCCGTTACAGTGGCGTTTCCGTTGCGGTTACTGGTCAGTGACAGATAGGCATGGGAGAAGTCGCCAAAGATACTGCTGGTGGAGATACCCGATATGCTCTCGCCAAAGTCGGGTCTCGACTCGCTGTACTCAGTACCGACCAGCACGTCGAAGTGGTGAGCCTGAAGAGCAAACTTATAATTAAGGGTATTGGTGGTGCTCCAGCCCCAACCCACACCGCTCTGCTGTGTTACTTGGTCGATGAGGCGTGCGTTATTGGTGGACTCATTAATATTGTATTCACCCAGATAGCTGCGATAGGTCCAAGAACTCTGGCTGTAGTTGATTTGTCCGCGGTAGGTAAGACCCTTGATGGGCTGTATCTCTACGTAGCCAACTGCGCTCAGGTTGAAGTTCTTGCTCTTGTTGTTGCCGCTCTGTCCATTCACCATCACGGCAATGGGGTTGCTGGTATAGGGGTTGTAATTGAACCAGCCCTCAGTACCGCTGTTGGCAAGGTCATCGTGCATGAAGTATTCACCGTCTTCGTTGTAGATAGGCACACAGGGATTTGCGCGGAGCATATTGGAAATCTCATTGCTGTATTGGTTGCCAATCTGCAAACCTTGGGTCTGCTTGTGCTGGAAGTAGACATTCTCACCTACTTTCACCACGTCGAGGTCACCCTTGCGGTAGATGACGTGCTCAGAGTTGATACGGAAGGTGAAACGGCGGAAGTCAGACTTTACAACATTGCCGAAAATACCGTCCTGATACTGATAGCCTGTACCGATGGAGAACTTGCTGCGGTCTGTACCACCCGTAACGTTGATGGCGTGGTTGGATACCACGGCGTTCTTGTTGCGGATTGCCTCCAGCCAGTTGGTTCCATCGTTAGTGCCATTCTGATAGGATTCCAACAAGTCGGCGTCGATATACTTAGACCAGTCGTATGCCTGACCGCCATTGTTGAATGATACCAAGTCTTGTATCTCCATATACTGTTTGGCGGTGAGGAGTTTCGGCATCTTGTAAACGTTCTGCCAGCCGATGTTGCCATCGTAGCTAATCTGAACCTTGCCCTCCTTGCCTTGCTTCGTAGTGATAAGAATCACACCATTGGCAGCGTTTGAACCGTAGATGGCGCAGGATGCGGCATCCTTCAAAACGTCGATACGCTCAATGTCGGCAGGGTTGAGGCTGTTGATGTCACCTCCGGAAACACCGTCGATAACGTAGATAGGCTTGGTATCGCTGTTGGTACCAGCACCACGGATAGCCACTTTGAAGCCATCTCCAGGCTGACCAGAAGCTGCGGTGATGTTCACACCAGGGCTCTGGCTCTGCAGGGCACCCAACACTTGGGTGGTGTTCAACTTTTGGATGTCTTCACCTTTTACAACAACGGTGGCACCCGTGACGAGTTTCTTCTTTTGAGTACCATAACCCACAACCACCACTTCATTGAGTGACTGGTCGTCAGGCTCCAGCGTTGCATCAATAGAGGCTTGATTGCCTACTTTCATCTCAAGGGTCTTGTAGCCGATGTAGCTGATGACAAGCGTAGAACCGGGGTCTACCTCAATAGAATAGTTACCGTCAAAGTCGGTTACAACTGCATTCTTTGGATTATCTTTCTCCTGAATGGTTGCACCAATCACAGGGCCTTCACTGTCAACGATATGACCTGTGACAGTCTTCTTGGCCTGCTGCACTACTTGAAGGGCCGGACTCTGCTCAGCAGCAGCTTGTGCTGTGGAGAATCCTGTTCCTGCCCATGTTACTGAGCAGAATCCCATCAATAACATAGTTCTTGAATAAATTGGATTCATTTGTTATGACTTAGGTTATAAGAATTTTATTGATTTTGCAGGATAATCACACATAGAGTGATGAAGTCGCAAGAATAATCCTGCCTTCTTGCTACTTCATTCATTGGGAGAATGGTTTCTTTTCATCATTGATAGTTATTTTAGTTGTTTATATATATTCTTTAGCACTTCGGTATCATCTAATTCCTATTATTAAAAAGAGTAGGCAGAACACTCGGAACTCCTCTTCCGACTCAGAAAAAGCACCTTGAGTTTCCTTGTTTTTAATATATCATCATCACATCAGGGCCTTCTCTTAGTTGGCCTAAGGCTCACAGTCGTTTCAAGCTAAGCGTTGCTTCGAGGTGACTGTTTTTAACTTTTGGTATTGCAAAATTAGCAATTCTTAAGTTATTCATCCTCTTCATCTGTGTCTTTTTTCCTGAATAGAAACCAATGTGGCACTAAATTGCAACATTTTTGCGCTATCAGTTACATCAGTGGATGTTTGTATCATCGTTCATCGCTATAGTTGAACTCCTGAAGCCCATCCTATTTAATACATTTTCAAATTTCAGGTACCAAGTTTTATAATTTTATGAAAATCACATTGCAAAATTAACTCAAAATGCTTAAAAACCATAATACTATTTTTATAAATTCTAATACTATTTTGCCTAATGCGTTAACGACTCAGTGCAAAATTGGCAAAGATTCATCAATAATGGCAAATCTTGTGGCTGTAGGTAATGAATTGAAATGCTGTTGCTGGCATTTTGTGAAAGAATTTCGAAAAAAAGCAACGCGTTTGAGGTTTTTTATGTATATTTGCTTTTAGAAATATTTATAGCTTATGATATGGGCAATACTCATAGTTCTGCTACTGATGTTCGCCACGACTCTTGCCATCCGACGGGGATTCTACCATAATACCCTCATGCGTGTGTTCTTTGCCTTGGTGCTATGTGGTCTATTGCCATTACTTTTGCAGGTTCTCGTGGCGAAGTTGTTCGGAGAGGCTGCCGGATGGATAGCCGCAGGACTATGGTGGGCACTGACGGTTTATGGTACGCTTTTTGGTTGGCGCCATATCGTGGTTCGCACAGCCGATTGCACGTCAGACCTTCTGCCCCAAGAGTTTGACGGTTACCGCATCTTGCAACTGTCGGATATCCACATTGGAACGTTTGGACGCAATCCGTCGGTCATCAAGAAGATGGTGAACATGGCTCTTGAACAGCATCCCGACCTCATCGTATTCACTGGTGACCTTGTCAACGTCGGTGCTTCCGAGGTGATTCCTTTCATGCACGAGTTGGCTCGGCTTTCTGCGCCGGACGGTATCTTCAGCGTCATGGGTAACCACGATTACTGCGAGTATGGTATGGACCCAGCAGGTGGGAAAGTGTGGCGGAGCGGAGAAAGCTCTGCACACCGCAATAAGCGTATTTTGGAATACATGGAACAGAAGGTAGGATGGCGCCTGCTGATGAACGACCACGTGCTCATCGAGCGGAAAGGAGCCAAGATTGCCCTCATTGGCGTGGAAAACATTTCAAAGCCTCCTTTCCCCGAATATGGCAACCTCCCGAAGGCTATGGGCGACCTGCCGCGGGGCATGTTCAAGATATTGCTCAGCCATGACCCCAGCCACTGGCGGCGTGGGGTGCTCCATTCCACCGACATTGCTCTGACCCTCAGCGGTCACACTCATGCCGGACAGTTGAAGGTGGGGCGCTTCTCACCTGCCAAGTGGGCTTATCACGAGTGGGGCGGAAAATACACGGAAGATGGCTCCATGCTGTATGTGTCTCTCGGTATTGGCGGCACAATGCCCTTCCGCGTCGGCGCATGGCCCGAGATAAACGTCATTACGCTGAGAAAGAAGAATTAGTATAAAAAATTCTTTATTTGTGGATGTTTTCAATGGGAAAATAGTAATTTTGCAGTCATAATAAACTTTTAAATTATTACTAAATGATGAAGAAAATCAGGGCTGCCGTCGTAGGTTACGGCAACATTGGCCACTACACCGTACAGGCGTTGGAGGCCGCTCCCGACTTTGAGATTGCCGGTATCGTCCGTCGTCAGGGCGACAAGGACAAACCTTTGGAGCTTACACCTTATGAAGTAGTAGACGACATAGAGAAACTGAAGAATGTGGATGTGGCTGTGCTGGCTCTGCCCACACGTCTCTGCCCCGAGAATGCGGAGAGAATAGTGAAGCTCGGCATCAACACGGTGGACAGTTTCGACATCCATACGTCTATTTTGGATTACCGCACAAAGCAGATGGAAATCTGCAAGAAGGCTGGTCGCGTGAGCATTATCTCTGCTGGCTGGGACCCGGGTTCGGACAGTATCGTGCGCGTTTTGATGCAGAGCTTGGCTCCCAAAGGTCTCACCTATACCAACTTCGGTCCCGGTATGTCAATGGGACACAGTGTGTGCGTGCGCAGTAAAAAGGGCGTGAAGAACGCGCTGAGTGTTACCATTCCTTTGGGTGAGGGAATCCACCGCCGCATGGTTTATGTGGAGTTGGAAGACGGGGCCTCTTTGGAGCAGGTGACCGCAGAAATCAAGGCAGACCCCTATTTTGCTAACGACGAGACCCATGTGTTTGCCGTGAAGTCGGTTGACGAGGTTCGTGATATGGGTCATGGCGTTCACCTTGTGCGCAAGGGCGTGAGTGGAAAGACTCCTAACCAACGCATGGAGTTCGACATGAGCATCAACAATCCTGCTCTCACCGGTCAGGTGCTAGTCAACGTGGCACGCGCTTCTATGCGTCTGCAGCCCGGATGCTACACCATGCCCGAGATTCCCGTCATCGACATGCTGCCGGGAACACGCGAGGAAGTTGTCGCAACACTAGTATAATGCACTATTATAATGCATAATGCACAATGCACAATGCATAATTGCTGCGCAACTACTTTTGGTAGGTTCTGTAGGTGTAGTAGGTTCGGTAGGTTCAGTAGGTGGGAGCGCAGAAACTCCTAACTCCTATCTCCTAACTCCTAACTGAAAATAGCTCCTATCTCCTATCTTCTAACTCCTAACTCACACAGTATGCGATTCTGGATGTTGATTTTCTTAATATTGCCGCTGGCTGGCATTGCCTATGCCAGTTTTCGCATTTGGCGACTCATGCCCTTCGGGGTGTGGGGCAAGCTGGTTGTGATGCTGTTCATCATAGCTTGCACGGCATGCTTCTTCATCCAGTTTTCCGGTCTTGACCGTTGGCCTATCTCCATGGCGCGCGCCATCTACAAAATAGGCAATTCAGCCATCTTCATCCTGCTCTATGTAGTGATGTTGTTCCTTGTGATGGACTTGCTGCGACTCGTCCACGTGGTTCCCAAGACTTGGATGGTGAGCAATAGAACTACGACGCTTATCATGTTTCTCGGTATAGCGGCACTCTTTACAGGAGCCTACTTCCATTATATGCACAAGTCGCGCCAGCCCTTGCAGATAGAAACATCGAAACCATTGGAACGACCGTTGAAAATCGTCATGCTCGCCGACCTTCACTTGGGCTATCACAATGGCGAATTGGAATTGCATCGATGGGTGGACCTCATCAATGCGGAGCATCCAGACTTGGTGCTGATTGGCGGTGACATCATCGACAACAGTGTACGACCGCTTATTCTTGGTGGTATGCAGGAGGAGTTCCAGCGCGTCAGCGCGCCCATCTATGCGTGCTTCGGCAATCATGAGTATTACTCGGGTCGCCAAGCGGCGCTCGACTTCTATAAGGCTGCCGGCATCCATCTACTCAACGACAGTGCCGTGACCGTTTGCGGCATCAACATCGTGGGGCGCGATGACTTCGCGTCCCACCACCGCCACACGCTGAATACGCTCATGGCAGGATTGGACAAGCGCCGCTTCACCCTTGTCATCGACCACGAACCCTATCATTTAGAGGAGGCTGAGCAGGCTGGTGTCGACTTCCAGTTCAGCGGTCATACTCACTACGGACAGGTGTGGCCTATTTCATGGATTGAGGATGCTATCTACGAGGATGCCTATGGTCCCTTGCAGAAAGGCAACACGCAATATTACGTCACGAGTGGCATGGGCATCTGGGGTGCCCAATTCCGTATTGGCACAAGAAGCGAGTATGTGGTACTGGATTTAATACCGAAGAAAGAGATATGAAGCCAGATATTACATGGATGAAGGTTTCCTTCGAGGCTTTCAACAATCGGTATTTCAAGTCGCAGCTCCCCCTGCCGGTGTTCAAGTTGACCAACGCCCGTACCTATTTGGGCAATATGCGCTGGAAAGAGGACCGGCTCAGGCACAGGCGTTATCAGTTCGTGCTCTCCATGTCCACGCGCTTCGACTTGGAGGAGAAACTTCTATTGAGCGTGATGCTGCACGAGATGATACATTATTATATAAGCTACAACTGGATAAAAGACACGTCTCCCCATGGCAAGGTGTTCCGTGGTATCATGGAGAAACTCAACGCCTGTGGGTGGGATATCCAGGTGTCGCATCGTACTGTTGGCGGTGTCACGCGTCAGGAGCGTCCCGGTCGCCGTCTCATCGGTGTCATCTTCATGGAGAATGGAACCTTCTTCTCCGTCATCAATCCCGGCTACGTGGGGCGGATTCTCTATGGATTGAGGTCGGTACGGGGCTTCAAGGATATCCGTTGGTTCATCAGCAGTGACGACTATTTCAAGCGGTTTCCCTTGACGCGCTCATTGCGTGGCGTTAAAATCTCCAGTCAGCGGTTGGAAGAGTTGAAGAAGATGATGACACCCGTTGTATTGAAGGAAGGAATGGTGATATGAGATTGAAATGGAACAATACCGTAGCGCTCAGCATCTGTGTAGCGGTGCTGGCTGTGCTCTGCATCATGAGCATAGGACAGCCCATGATGTTTAGACATCAGAAAGAGCAACGTGAGCACGAGGTGAGTCTGCGGATGAAAGAGATATGGAAGGCGGAAGAGGTTTTCCGCAAGCAAAACGATGTCTATACAGGCAACCTGCAACAACTCGTAAAGACAGGTCTGCTTGCCGACTCGTTGCAGTACATTCCTTACTCCGATGGCAAGCGGTTTCGTGTAATTGCAAATGTCGACTTGACCAAGAGCGGGCGTCAGATTCCCACCCTCACCATCACGGCGAGTTACGGCGACTATATGACAGGCATGAACGAGAACGGCGTCGCCAATCTTGTGGAGGAAGCCAACAAGCGCGGCATCTTCCCGGGACTGAGAATGACCAACCAACCCTAAAGGAGTTAGGAGATAGGAGTTAGGAGATAGGAGTTAGTTCGAGTTAGGAGTTAGAAGATAGGAGTTGTTGCGCCCCCACTTACTACACCTACTAAACGTACCGAACCTACTACACCTACCGCACTTACCGCACATCTCCCAATATTAGTGCGCGAAGAAAATTATGCATTATGAATTATGCATTGTAACGGCGCAGCCAATTATGCATTGTGCATTATGCATTATGCATTAAAATTGTGCATTATGAATTATGCATTATTAATTGTGAATTGTGAATTATGAATTATGAATTGTTATGAGGGTACTTCATCCAACATTTGAAATATGGCCCCAACAAGCGGGCGAGGATGGCATCTACCTGCAGATTGAACGTGCAGGAAGAGTATGCTATAAGAGTGAGAAAAATCAAACCGTTGACTCGGCACGGCCCTTCTGCCAACGGATGTTGCAAAACCAGCACTATGCCATGTTGGAGCATGGCACCGTATATCTGCAGATTCCCGCAGCTGAACCTGTGGCTGCTTGGTATCGAGCCAATAAGTTCAGCCATACTCATGTGCGTGAAGGCGTGGCATACGTGACGACCAACCTCCGTGTGCTTGCCGAGAACCATCATCTGAACGACCTGCAGCGTTGGCGCGTGGAGCCTACTCCGCAGCACGAGCGAAGGGTGACGGTTCACTTCACCACGCAGATAGCCATCACGCGGGAGTTCAACCGCCATCGTGTGGACTCCATCGCTGAGCAGTCCACTCGCTACTGCAACTATTCCAAGGATAAGTTCGGCAACGAAATCGCCATCAACCTCCCCACATGGGTGGGCAACGAAGGCTTCAAGGAGGAGGATTTGGGCGATGTGGACTTCGCGTCGCTATTTCAGCGGGTGAACAGTGGTGAGGCTTCTGCCCTCGACAACTGGCTCTTCGCTAATCTTGCAGCCGAGCGCGCATATCTCAATCTTATCGCATTGGGCAAGAAACCACAGGAGGCTCGTGTGGTGCTGCCGCTCGATGCCAACACAGAATTAGTACACACAGCATTTGTCAGCGATTGGCTCCATTTCTTCGACCTGCGTGCGTTGGACAAGACGGGACCTGCTCATCCCGATGCCAAGATTCTCGCAGTTCCTCTCTATAATAAGATGAAAGAGATGGGATTTATTAAATGATGCAACATGCTGAAGAATGAGTTGATATTGCGCCCAGAACGCCCTTCCGACTACCGTGCGTCGGAAGAGCTGACGCGCAACGCTTTCTGGAACGTCTATGCTCCCGGTTGCTACGAACATTATCTGCTCCATGTGATGCGCCAGTGTCCCGACTTCCTGCCAGAATTATGCTATGTGGCTGTACGGGAGCAAGAAATCGTGGGTCACATTGCTTATCTTCGTTCTTCCTTGTTGGCTGATGACTCTTCGCGTCACGCCGTATTGTGTCTGGGACCCATATCCGTTTCGCCTCCTTATCAGCGAAAGGGAGTGGGTCGTATGCTTATCAACCAAACGTGCGACATCGCGGCTTCAATGGGTTTCGGAGCCGTCTTTCTCTATGGCGACCCCGAATACTATCAGGGCGTGGGATTCCGTTTGGCAGAGGACTTCAACATCCGTACTTCAGATAATCTCTATGCCAATGCTCTGTTGGCACGGGAGTTGAAGGATGGCTTCCTCAGCGACAAATGCGGACGTTTCGTTGAAAGCCGTTATTACCAAATCGATACAGAAGGTTTTCAAGATTTCGATTCCACATTCCCTCATCTGGAAAAGGTTGCTGGAACTCCAACCCAAATCCGTTTCCAACAACTCACAAAACAAATGAGAAAACCATAGATGGAATAGGGCAACCAGCCTTTCAGTTGCCTAACTTTTGGAAAAATTGAACGAGCGTGGAGTGGGGGAAGCGCTTGCTGATTTGTTCCTGCATCTGCTTACTTTGCGTTCTGAGAGAGTCGAGCATGAGTTGGGCGGCAGTCTGTCGCTTGGTGTCATTTTTCATTTCCGCCTTCATCAAGACTCTTGCCACGTGTTGTTGCTGCTCCATCAGATTCTTCCATTGTTGCAATGCCTCGTTCTGAGGCGTACCACTCACATGGCTCACCGAGTCGATGTGTACATGCGTCGTCCCCGGTTCCGTCACTACTAACAGTTCCTCCATTCCTAAGCGCAAGCGGATGGGCATTCTGATGATAGCCACGCGTTCCGTATCGCCTTGAAACTCGAAGGCATCGTTCTGGATAATCGTAGAGTCCACGTTGGAAGCGTTGGGCTTGTCGAAAGGAACAAGGTAGATTTTCTCCCCATTGTATTTCCCTTTCGGCACGGTTCCACTGATGGTATATCGGGGTGCTTTGGCACATGCGCCCAACAGGAGGACGGCTGCCATTAGGACAAAGATTTTCTTCATTTGGTCAATTTTTCCGCAAAGTTATTGTTTTTAGCTGAAACCGCAAAAGAATTTATTACTGTCCGCTCAACTTTTCAACGGAAATAAGGATTTAGGCAGAACCTCTCGTTTGGGATTCTGCCGATTATTATCAATAAGAATTCGTCAGCAAAAGGATATCTAACTGACTCAGTAAAATAATTTCCCTTTGCCGAAATGGTGAGGAATACTGTTTTTTCATTGTATTCATGCTGAAAGACAGAAGTTTTTTTGTAATTTTGCATAGTGAAGATAAAACATTATGAATAAGCATCAGACCACAACTCTCTATCATTATCTGCTAACCCTCATTTTTGGAATAGCCGTGTTCGCTTTCTGGGTGTACTTATATCCCGGGATGTTGAACTTCCATGAGCAGTATCAGTTGTTCCTGTTCAATACCGACTATTTCATGGAGCGTATCTCGCGTCCGGGAGGACTTGCCGATTATATCAGCGAGTTTCTCGTACAGTTCTATTATGTGCCTGCTTTGGGCGGACTCGTCATTGCGTTGCTCATGATGCTGCAGCAGCGCATGTGTTATAGGTTGCAGGCATCTTTAGGGATTTCCGATGGCTGGTATGCGCTTTCGTTTGTCCCATCCGTTGTGTTGTGGTGCTATCAAACCGATGAGAACGCTCTGCTCTCCTTCACGGTGGCGCTTACTCTCTTGATTCCATTGATGGCAGCCTACGTTAAAGTCAGTCAGAATCGGCTCAGTTCCGCCCTCTGGCTATTCATCGGTGTGTCCATCATCTATTGGCTTTTGGGAGCAGTCGTGTTGGTCTATGTGGCATTTGCCCTTGCCCATGCGCTGCTTACCCATCGCAATCCTATCATAGAAATGCTCAGTTTGGTTTGGGCTTTGGCTTTCATTTGGATTAGTGCCCAATGGTTGCCTTATCCCCTCTATCGGCTCTATGGCGGATTGCATTATTTCCGTTTCCCCGCCGTCATTCCCTATATGCAGATGGTTGTGATGGTGTTCTTTGCCCTGTGGCCTCTCGTGCCACTCCGCATCCTCCCCGTTTCGCAGAAACCGCTCACTCAGGGTATCATCCTCGCATGTTTGATTGTCGGCACAGTCGTTGGTCTTTGGCTCTTTTACCATCCCGCCAAGCGTGAATCTTTGGAGTATGACAGACTCGTCCGACTGGAGCGTTGGGACGATGTCATCCGTCTTGCCAACCATCATCAGCCTTCCACGCCTATGGAAGTGTCGTGCCTCAATCTGGCGCTGCAGATGAAAGGACAGATGGCAGACAACATGTTCCATTATTTCCAGCATGGAACCGACGGTCTCATTCCGCCCTTCCAACGGGAGTTTACTACGCCCGTTCCCACGAGTGAAATCTTCTACCGTGTGGGTCTAATCAATGATGCCGAGCGCTATGCCTTTGAGGCGCAGGAGGCAATTCCTGATTTCAGCAAGAGCGGTCGGTTGTATAAGCGTTTGGCTGAGTGCGAAATCGTCAACGGTCACTATGCAGTGGCGGCACGTTTCTTGCGCAAGCTCCAACAGTCGATGTTCTATAAATCGTGGGCTGACAGCGCCATGACCTGTCTGTGGAACGAGCAGAAAGTCAATGCCAATCCCGAATGGAAGCGGTTGCGCGCCTTCCGTCTGACCAAGGATAACCTCTTCAGCGAGAAAGAGCTTGACCAGTTCTTCGGACTGCTCTATGCCCACAACTATTCCAATCGTATGGCATTCGAGTATCTTCTCGCATGGCAACTGCTCAAGGGTGACCTCGGGGCGTTCAACAAATATTATCCCCTTGGTCGTTTTGCCGGCTACGACCATATTCCACGGAGCTATCAAGAGGCACTGGTCTATATGTGGACGCAGACGCATCCCAATTTCCAAGGAATGCCCTACAGCATCGAGCCGGAGGTTTGCCAGCAAGTCATCGACTTTGCGCGCATCTATGTTTCTAATCCCAAGTCGCCAGAGCTAACACAAGGCGTATTGGGACAAACATATTGGAGTTATCTGCTTTGTAAAAACAAGAACTAATGATGAAAGTTCATTTCAAATATATTTTCGCACTGGCTTTGGGCTTCGCCTTGACGGTGCTTTCTGGTTGCCAGTCCACGCCGGAGAACGTGGTGAAGGACAACCATTATCCCAAGATTTATCCCGACTATATCGGTGTTACAATTCCCGTTGGCATTGCCCCGCTCAATTTTAATTGGGCAGGTGGCGACTTCGACTGCATGGATGTCGTTGTGAAAGGCTCCAAGGGAGGCGAGTTGCATGCCAACGGTGATTGGGCTGATTTCGATATTGACGACTGGCACAAGCTGACGGAACAGAACCGTGGCGGCAAGCTCACGTTTACCGTCTGCGTGGAGCGCGACGGGAAGTGGACACAATACAAGGATTTCACAATGAACGTGAGTCCCTATGCGCTCGACGAATTCGGACTCACCTACCGCAAGATAGCCCCTGGTTATGAGGTGTACAGTAAGATGGGGATTTATCAGCGCAACTTGAGCAACTTCGACGAAGACCCCATCTTGGAAAACGCGGCTGTTCCCGGCGCATGTCTGAACTGCCACACTTCCAACCGCACCAATCCCAAGCAGTTCACGTTCCACGTGCGCGGCTCCCATGGCGCTACCCTCGTCAGCATTGATGGCAAGCGCGAATGGCTCAAGGCAAAGAACGATTCCATTCACGGGTCGCTCGTCTATCCCTATTGGCATCCGTCGGGACGCTTCTGCGCCTATTCCACCAATAGCACCCGACAGGGTTTCCACGCTTTGCAGCGCAAGCGCATTGAGGTGTTTGACCTCTCGTCGGATGTCCTCGTCTATGAGCCTTCCACCCACACGGTGTTATATGATTCGCTCGTGGCGACGAAAGACCATTACGAGACTTATCCTGTGTTCTCGCCCGACGGCAAAACGCTCTATTTCTGTTCTGCCGACTCCGTGGCAATTCCCCAACAGATAACCAACATCCACTATAATCTCTGCCGCGTCAACTTTGACCCTGCCACGGGACGCTTAGGTTCAAAGGTAGACACTATCATCAACGCGCGTGCTATGGGCAAGAGCATCGCCTTTCCGCGTCCGTCCTATGATGGTCGCTACCTCCTCTTCACTTTGGCAGACTATGGCTGTTTCCCCATTTGGCATCCTGAGGCAGACCTCGCCATGCTCAACTTGCAGACCGGCAAGGTGGAGATGTTGCCAGAGCTGAATTCGTCGCAGACCGAATCCTTCCACAACTGGAATGTCAACAGCCATTGGATTGTGTTCTCCAGTCGTCGTGGTGACGGACTCTACACGCGACTCTATCTTGCCTCTGTTGATGACAAGGGACACATGTCGAAGCCTTTCCTGCTGCCTCAGCGCAATCCGTGGGAATACTACGACAACAGTGTCTATTCCTATAATATTCCGGACTTCACCCAAAAGCGAGTGGAGTTTGACAAGCGTGCCGCCGGTCGCGAAATCGCCGACAGCGTGCGCATCCCCACGGGCTTCAAGCGCAACCGCTGAGCCGTGGACTCTGAAATATTTGAGCAATGAGAATGCAAAAGCGAAATCTTCTTCTGCTCCTGTTGGCTGTGGTGTGGCTCGTGGCGTGTTTTGCCTTCTTCCAGTTTGGCTACCGCTACCACCTCTGCTATCAGGAGCAGAATCAACTGTTCCTCATGAGTAGTTCCTATCTGTGGGGCTACTTCAGTAAACCCGCTTGGCTGGCTTGTATGTTGGGTGACTTCCTCACTCAATTCTACTATTATCTCTATGCGGGACCGCTCATCCTCTCGCTCTCGCTCCTGTTAGTGGGCGTTCTCACGTATTATAGTTTCAAGCGCCTCTCTGCTCCTACATGGCTCTCCGCCCTGTTGGGCTTTGTCTTTGCTACGCTTGGTGCCGTGTTTTCTTTTCAGTCCGACTATCGACTCTCAAGCGTATTGGCTTTAGCCGGTGGTTGGGCGCTTTTCCTGCTATGGTCACTTCGTAGGATGCCAATTTGGCTTTCCGCTCTTACTATTTTGATTGGCGGCATCCTTGCTCATTGGCTCTTCGGCTATGGCATGTGGCTCTTCCTCATCTTGGCTCTTGTAGCAGAGATTCAGCATGTTAGCGGTCTTGTCCGTCTGCTGCCCGCCATAGGCTCAACGGTGGTGGTTATCGTGGTCGTTGCTTTCACTAAGCCCCTCTATTTTCTTCCTTATTCTCAGTTGTTTACAACGCCTGGCATGGGACGGGTGGAACGCCCTAACTTCCTTTTGGAGCGCGAATTGGGAGTAGCCACCGAGTATGCGCTTGGCAATTACGCGCAAGTCGTCCGTATGGTTGACCGTCAGCAGGAACCCCTCGACATCGAACTTTTCTATTATAACCTTGTCATGGCTCAGCGCGGCGAACTGCCCCAAGTGTTGCTCAAGCATGGCACTACACAACTTGGCACCTTCTATAGCGTGGGGCCTACTACTCCCGCGGTGGTTATCAATGCGATGGACCAACTCTATTGGGCATTGGGAGATGTCACCTTCACCGAGCGTGCCGCTATGTTGGCTCATGTGTTCTCGCCCCAAAACCGCAGCCGCGTAAAGCTGCGCCGTTTGGCTGAAGTGGGAATCGTGGAGGGTGATACGGCTGCCGCCCGCAAGTATCTTCGAGTGCTCAGTAAGTCGTGGGTGGACCGCGATTGGGCGAACCACTTGCTTGCCGGTGATGCTGAGGCTCTACAGCCTTATAAGAAAGTACAGCAGTTTGCCATCACTGCCGACACCCTGCGACTCAACGACAATGCCCACAATGTGATGGTGCAACTTCTCCAGCGCAATCCGAACAATGTGGTGGCACGCGACTATCTTCTTTGCAGTGACCTCCTGCTGAAAGACCTTGACGGATTCAAGCGCGACTACGACCGTTTTGTGATGTCGCAGGGCACGCGCCTTTCCACTCCGCTCTACCAACAGGCACTCTGTATCTGTCTTACGCGTGAGCATGCTCCCGAAAGCGTATGGCAACACTATGGTATCAGTGGGAGTGAGTTACAGAACTTCGCCGACTACAACCGCCGCCGTGGTGACGCGGCATTTGCGCATACCTATTATTATTACTTCGACAAGATTAAAGCACCCTCGATATGAAGAAAATTCTCTTCTTCCTTGGCTTCGCACTTCTTTTCGCAGCCTGTTCCCCCTCTGTAGAGAATGCTGTGGAGGTCAACCGACTGCCGAGAATGTATCCCGATTATACGGATGTGACGATTCCGCCCAATATAGCGCCCCTCAACTTTATGCTGCGCGACAGTGTCGATGCCCTTGTGCTCGATGTCAATGGCGATATCTTTGCTACAAGCCGCAACAATAAACTCATCTTCGACGAGAGCGATTGGCATTCCCTGCTCGCCGCCAACCGTGGCAAGACCCTTCGCGTGAAACTCTACGCTGAGCATGACGGACAGTGGATAGGCTATCGTGAATTTACGTGGACTGTGGCTCCCGATAGCATCGACCCCTATCTGACCTACCGGCTCATCGAACCTGACTATGAGGTGTGGAACCACTTGCAGATTCAGCAGCGTTGTATAGAGAACTTCTCCACTACGCAGCTTGCCGACCATCACATGCAGGAGAACCGTTGCATGAACTGCCACATTCCGAGTAATCAGAATCCTGCCCACTCTCTGCTCTATGTGCGTGGAAAGGGTGGGGGAGCCATCCTCAACGACAATGGTCATTTGCGCAAGCTGGATATAAAGGCAGACAGTCTTGTCTCGTCCAGCGTTTATTACGGACTCAGTCCCGACGGTCGCTACATGGCTTTCTCCACCAACATCATCATTCCTGCCTTTCATGCCCGTGCCAACAAACGGTTGGAAGTCTATGACTCCAAGAGCGATGTCTATCTTGCCGATTTGCAGAAACGCATTATCTACGCTTCACCGCTGACTGCCGATACAACCCAATTAGAGACCTTCCCGACTATCAGTCCTGATGGAAAATATATCTATTATTGTGTGGCTCCCGCAGTAGGATTGCAGTCGCGCAATCTTCGTGGTCTGCGCTATTCTTTGGTACGAATGCCCATCGACTTCTCGTCAGTGCCTGATACCCTCTATCCCAATTCCCATGTAACGGGTCGTGTACGCTCGGTGAGCCATCCGCGTGTCAGTCCAGATGGACGATTCCTGCTCTACACGGTGTCCGACTACGGCACGTTTCCCATCTGGCATCCTGAGGCTGACCAACAACTGATGAATCTTGCCACAGGTGAGATAGATACTTTAGCTGTCGTCAATAGTCATCGTAGCGACACGTGGCATAGCTGGAGCAGCAACAGCCGTTGGTTTGTCTTTGCTTCCAAGCGTGATGATGGACTTTACGGTCGCCCCTATTTTTGTTATGTGGACCGACAGGGACATGCCCACAAACCCTTCGTGTTGCCGCAGCGTGACCCCGAATTTTATGACCTCTGCCTCAAGAGTTTCAATCTTCCCGAACTGGTCCGTGGAGCCTTGCCTTTCAATGCAGTGGACGTGGAGCAGGTGATGAAGGAAGATGCCGAAAAGTTCAGGTTACAACAGATGCACAGACAAAGATAATTCATAATTCATAATTCATAATTGGCTACGCCCCTTGTAATTCATAATTCATAATTCATAATTGGCTGCGCCCCTTGTAATTCATAATTCACAATTCATAATTCATTCAGTTTTCGCAAGTATGGAGAAGTCAAAGGAGTTAGTAGGAGTTAGAGGAGTTAAAGACATTACTATTGAAGGATTCTGATACCCTTCATCAGTGTTGACTTTTAACTCCTCTAACTCCTTTGACTCCTTTTAACTCCCTTGAAGTAAGCAAGTTGAAAACTTGCGAAACTTCAGTTAAACCATTTTTGTTTTGAACCGTCTTAATACCGAACAACAAAATAATAGAAGATGAAGAATAGAACGTTTTTATTTTCTTGTGTGGCAGCCGTGATGATAGGCTCCACCTTGGGTTTTATGCCCAGCGACCAAAATATGACGAAAGTCAATGGTCAGACCGTTGTCAACACAACCAACATTTCGCGTAAGGTGCGCGGACTTCATGGTCCCACGCCAGTGAAGATTTACATTAAGAAGGGAAAGATTACCAAGATAGAGACATTGTCCAATCAGGAAACCCCCAACTTCTTTGCCCGTGCCAAGACAGTACTGAAGCAGTATCAAGGTAAATCCGTAAAGAAGGCTCTCAACACGAAGGTGGATGCAGTCAGCGGTGCCACCTATTCCAGCAAGGCGCTTATCAAGAACGTACAGCAGGGACTGCAATACTACAACCAGCATAAGTAGTTCCCGTTAGTAATAATCTCCCTGTGCCATGCTCATCATGCGTGGGCAGGATGCCAGTTGAAACAGTGAGTTTCACTGCTTATATCTTACTGAAAAGATGTGGTGAAACGGTGAAAGAAGATGGAACATGTAGTCATGTGTCAAGAATAAACACATTACACAGAAACTACATGTGCCGTCTTCTTTCACCGTTTTTTATAATAAGACTTTCGCCTATATGATGAAGATAGAAAGAGTTAGGAGTTAGAAAGAGTTAGGAATTAGGAGATAGGAGTTAGGAGTTGCTGCGCCCCCCGCTTACTACACTAACGAACCTACTGAACCAACTATACCTTCCAATATTAGTGGGCGAAGCTAATTGTGAATTATGAATTAAAAAATGGGGCGAAGCTAATTATGAATTATGAATTGTGAATTATGAATTAAAAAATGGGCGCAGCTAATTATGCATTATGCATTATGAATTATGAATTAATTCAGTTACAGCCTTGACTTCTCAGCATTACCAGCACCCGTTCCCTTATATTTGCTTTTGCCTGTGTTGTTGAAATTGAAGGATACAGAGAGTCCAATGCTTCTTGTGTAATTGTATGAATCTTTCGTCATCGTAGCCACCCTATAATAACCTGTCCACTGCTCCCGTTGCTGTTTGAAGATGTCATTGGCATACAGCGATACGGTTAAGGATTTCTTCAAAAAGTCTTGTTGCAATCGGAGGTTGACCGTAAACGAATGTTTTAACCTTGTAAACCCTTCATCATAACCAGAACTATACCTAAAATGCAGCATAGCCTTGGAAGTATTGCCTATCTCAAACCAGTTGCGGAAATCTATTTCCCATTGTGGTCTGTTCAAGTCCATCGACACCCCATACTGTTTTGCATCAAAGATTTGCTGCCAGTAGCCTAACAGAAGTGTAGGCTTATAGAACCCAAATTTAGGTGACAGGGTAAGGGAAGCGTTGAATGACTTTTGCTTGTCAAAATTCTTCTGCCTCCAAATGACAATCTCAGAGCTTTCCTGATATAAATCACCAAACGAGAACCGCACGTCTTTGCTGTAATTGTAACCTGCCCTGAGATTGAGCCATGAATAAGTGAAGACCAAATCAACTTCATGCTTGATGGTTGGTTTTAAGAGTGGGTTGCCGCCCTCGTATTGGTAACGGTTGTCATATTGCACATTGGAGCTAAGTGCCCAATATCCGGGTCTGCTGATACGCTTCTCATAACTAAGTTGCACGCCTGCCTGTCCCTGATGCCAGCCTATGGAAAAATTGGGGAAGAGTTCTTTGTAATCTCTGCTCTGTCCCTCTTGGAACTCTCCGAATGAATAATAGTGGGATTTCACTGTTTCGTAACGGAGTCCGGCAGCAATATTGAAATTCCCGAATGGAACACTGTAATCAGCGAACACGGCTGTATTGCTCTCACGTATCTCATCATTCGATGAAGAGAGAATTTGCTCAAGATTGTTATAGATGCCATGTGTGTTAGTATGCGACATCTCGCTGCCCACGCTCAATTCTCCCTTCCATATAGGATAGGTAAGGATGAGTTTGGCTGCCAGCATTCGGTTTCGGTTGGTGTTATCAGAGTGGAAGTCGCGGTCTCCCAACTCATCGCTGCTTTCGGAGGACAGTTGGTGCCGGGATGACTTTTTCCACACCCATGTTCCGTTAAAGTCTATGCCAAGTTTTCCCACTGTGCCCAGATAATACAAGTTGGCTTCATGTTGTGGATTTTCGTTGCTGTGGATGGTCATCAGTTGGTCAACGTAGCCTTCCAAAGTTCCGTTTTTCGTGATGGTCTGTTCCGTGTTGGCTTTTCCTCCATCATATATGGAGCCGTCAAGGCTATAGGACAGTCCGACAGAGTTGTTCTTGTTGATGTCATAGCTTGCTCCGATTCTTCCTCCTATATCGGTCATCCAGAAGTGACTTGGAGCCACTTGAAAAATGTTTATTTCGTTGCCATTGCTTCTGATGTCGGTAGTGAGGTCTGCATCCTCCTCATAGAAGCCATTTGTGAAATATAGAGACCCGTTCACTTCAAAACCCCCTGTATGATACCTGATGGAGGCGTCATCATAAGTGGTCCATTTTTTGTTATACTTACCTTGACCGTAGGCTGTTAGGCTGATGCCGTGGCTTGCGTTTTTCATTGTTTTGATGCGGATGACCGAACTCACCTCAGCGTTGTATTTTGCACCCGGTGACGTGATGATGTCGATACTTTTTATCTCATTCGATTTCAAGTATTTCAGTTCGTTGGCATTCTGCACTTTTCTGTTGTCTATGTATATTTCCGGCGTACCTTTGGCAAAGACCTTGAAATTGCCGTCGCTGCCCTCAATGCCCGGCAGCATGGAGATGACATCGTTTGCCGTTCCCACATCCTTCAGCATGGAGTTGTGAATGTCAATATTCAGACCACCGGCGGTCGACTTATATTGGGGTAAAGAACCTTTCACAACGACCTCATCAAGCGTCCTGTTGTCCTCAACCAAACTGATGACTTCTGTATGGTTGTCTTTCAGTGGTATCAATTTTGTTACGTAGCCTATGCTCGATACTTTCAGTATATTGCCGGAAGCCCCTATTTCCAAAGAGAAAGAGCCATCTTCCTTGGTCACTGTCCCAGCTATGAAAGTGGAATCCTTGGCGTTGAGGAGTACAACATTGGCAAAGGCTATGGGGACCTGATGGGTATCCGTCACTTTACCCTTCACTCCCTGAGCGTGGGAGAGGACTGCAAACTGAAACAGTAAGCATATCAAAAATATTTTTCTCATAGTTTGATATAATAACTTAACGTGAGTTTGACGAAATAAAATGAATGAAAGTTGCTTTCAATCAAAAATTTTTTTCGTCGAACTCACGTTAGCTTACTGTTCTTTAGGTGAGTTATGGGAAATTTTAAATAACGTGAGCTTGCCGAATTCTTTCTCTCCATTGTGCAAGTGACTGCTTATAAACCTTCGTAGTGCGTTTCTTCCGCCGCTCTCAACTTATTCAGGGCGTAGCAACGCTTATCGCCGTGTGCTGACAAGTGGCAACCGAATGGGCGGCACTTGGCACCCGACGTGGTGGCACTTGGCACCCAATCGGGTGGCACCTGTCAGCACACGGCAGTAGATAATTATAGAAGTGATTTCTTGCGGATTTGCATATAGAATAGTATTATAATACTATTCTATGGAGACTTGCATTACATGATTTTGGAAAGTGTTGGTTATTCAACCGAAATATACCCTTCTTGGTCGTAGCCTCTGCGGTTACGGTGAATACAATCCAATAGGGGCTTCACGCGTGGGTCACTGACTACCATATTGCCGAACCGCTGCATCTGAGCCGTATAGCGTTCGCGGGAACCACGTGCGATGCGGCTTTCATAGTCACTGGGAATGAGGAAGGAGGCACGTGAACCCAAATGACTGAAATATTCGGTTAGGTAGATGTTTACTCCTGCGAGGTCCAAGTCGCCAAAATGAATATAAGGATTGTTGATGCTGAGAAGCCACCTCATGAGGTCGTTGCTCTGCTCTTGCGGGTAACGGCTCACAAACAATAGTTTGCTTTCATCGGTTGTTATCTCTCGGAATAAGGGTCGTTGCTGGGAGAGATAACGAAAGTTTTCAGCATTCTCCACTCCCACGATGATAGCATCGGCAGGAATGCGGAACGAAGTATAATCACTGATAAAAGTAAAGGTTCCCTCAATCGGCTGAAGCGTGATGTTGTGACCGTTGAGTTGTGCCGAGAAAGGCGCTAACGTGTTGACGAGGAATCCCTGAAAAGTGCGGTGGCGGATAAACTTGGAATCACCCGTTGCGGCTACCTGTTGTGCACGGATTGCCCCATCGCTGAGCAACTTTTCGGCTTCCTCTATGTCGTTCACGCCATAGCGTTCAGCCACGTAGAGCCGCACAGTATCGCCGTTGAGCGCACGCAGACTTTTGTGGCTTCCATGCGTGACGACAATCAGTACACCGTCGTCAACCATGTCCTGAAACCACTCGCCACGCAGACTGCTTGCTGCCAACTGTTCTCCGTGGGCAAGTCGCGAAAGTTTTTCAAACAATCCTCTCGTCTTTTTCATTTCACAGTAAGTAACTTCTTGACAATGGTATTGTTCTTGTCGTCCTTGCTCAGCGCGTAGGTATAGCGATAGGCGCTGGCATTGTAGGCGGTGGGAGAACTGTTGATAAGGAAGATGTTGCGCGTGTTTGCAAAGTTGAGGATTCCCTCCACGTTGTTGGGATGCAACTTTCCAATCTCGTCCATCATGCAGTGGAGTTTGAAATCACCGAAGCGGCGCGATATCTTGTCTTTGAACACACTGATGAGCATGATGTTGACCATCGCCTTGACCAATACATCCGTACCGTCGGAGCCGACATTGGAAAGCTTCTCCACCCAATCCGTATCGTTGTCGTTCTCCCGCACCTTGAAAACCAACTTAAATGAGTCGGCAAGCGTCAGGCGGTCGCGCTTCCTGTCGGCATTCAACAAATCGATGAGCACCGACAACTTCTTCACAGCCTCCGTATTAATTTTGCTGTTATCCTTCTGAACCGTGAAGAGGTTGAAGCCGTCGCCAATCTCATTGCTGTGCTCATCAGCAAAATTCATGATGTTCTCCAATTGTACCACCACCCTGTCAGTGCTGGGTTGCGACTTGATTTCGATTGCCTTGATGGCACCCACGAAGTTGTTCTCGCGAAAACGTCGGTTGATTTCGTTGATAGTGGACTGGATGTCGGCGCTGTGTTCGTTGAGCTGTCTCATCTCTTGGGCGATGCGGTTGATGATGCTCGCGTACTGACCACTGACTTTGGTGCGGTACTTCTCTATCACATCGTTGACGATAAACTCATTCAGCTTGGAGGCGAAAAGGATATAATCGTCGTCGGTATTCAGTTCGGTCTGGAATTCAAAAGCATTCTCTTTGAGGAAGTTGCCTTTGAACAGATTGACAGCCTCTTTAAACCGTCCGAAATTCTCTTGGCTTTTTGCTACCTCCTCGCGCAGATTGTCGTAAAGCTCGCTCAGGGCGGTCACGGTTTCCTCTGGCTGTGCCGATAAAAGTTGCTCTGGGCAGGAACAGCTCAATTTGAAGTTGGCAAGTCGTGTGAGACCGTCTTTTAGCCGTTTGATTTCAGCCCGCAGTTCATTTTCGTTCTTCTCACTGCGCCGGATGTCTTCTTCATATTTGCGACTTCGTTTGTCAAACTTGTCGGAAAGCAATTCAAGTTTGTTCTTCACTTGTTTCATCTCATCGCGGAACGAATCCTCACGGTTGAAGAATTCTTCTTTGTCGTGTTCCCAGAGGATAACGTCCTCGCGGTGGCTTTCGATGAAGCGCAGTTCTTCCTTGATTGCGTTGGCTCGTTGGCGTATGGCAGCCAACTGTCCCACGTCAACGCCTAATCCTTTCAGCTCAGCGTCCATCATGGCATCGAGTTGTGCCTTCTGCTGGCTCGTTTCCTTTTGCTTGTTTGCCAACCGGTCGCTGAGTTCCTTCTTCTGTTCGGTCAGACTCGTTTGGGCATCTTTCAACAGTCGGGCAGTGTCATGTCGAATAGCGTTGATGTCTTGTTCGCGCTTCTTCTGCAAAGTGCCTTTCTTGGCTTCGAGTCGCTCCCGTTCTTTTCTCGCTTTGTCCAATTCAAGGTCCAGTTCCGCTAATTGGTTTTTCCTCCATGTGTTGAGTTTTTCTTCATAATCCTCGAGGTCCAGATTCGCTTTCTTCATCTGCTGGGGAAGTGTCATCAGTTGTGCGTGGAGGTTCATCTGCTCTTTGCGCAACTGCGATAGCTCGTCGTTGGGCTTTTGGGAAGCCGCCTGAATGTCATCGTCCAATCGTGTCCGCCGCTCTACCTTCTGTCGTTTTATTCTTTCTATTGCGGCGAGGGCAGCAGCCTTGTCCTCAGCGAGTTTGGTGGGCGTGAGCAAGTTGCGCTCTATGTTGTGGGTGTCAAGTCTTACGCCATAGACTGTGGAGGCATCTCCCTCTTTCCGCGGATTGAGTTGAGTGTTGTATAGCACGTTCTCCTCATCGAGAACAAGTCCGATATTGTTTTCCCAGTCCTTGACGTTCTGTTGCAGCCAGTCGATGAGAGAACCTTGTTGGCGTGAGAGGAGTTCGTCGCAATGGGCGACTTCCTGCTTCTCCTTATCCATCTGAGCATCGAAAGCCGTTAAGTCCTTGTCGCATTCGTTGGTCAAGTCCTTCACCACCAATTCAACATCTTTCCGAATGACCTCCATCTGACTCTTCTTGTTGATAGAGTCGGTCTTGAGTTGGCTCTCCTTCTCTTTGAGTTGGTTGATGTCTGCCTGCAATTGCTCTATCTCCTTCTGATAGGGATTGGCTACAGAAACCGATTGCCGACGCGCTTCCAACTTAGAGATTTCAGCCGATTTCACATTGATTTCCTCTTGCAGGTCATCCAATTGTTGCTGATAGTTGCCGCGTGTCTCCTCCAGTTTCTCGCTCTCTTCGTTTTTCCTGCGGTTGAATTCCGCATTGTACTGACTGTCGGCTTCATTGGCACGTTTGTCCATCTGCATTTTGAACTTTGCCAGTTCATCGTCGGCAGTTTGTTTGAGTTGCTGATATTTAGTCGCAATGTCACGGTTATGTTCAGTGAGTTTTGTTTCTTGCTGCTGACAAGTGTTGAGTTGGATGCTCAGTTCCGGCTCTTTCGCCTGTCTGCTGACAATATCGTTGATGTTGATGTCGTCATAATGCTGCCGCTTCTTCTTCGTCGTGTCCAACAGGTCTTTCAGCCTGCCCTCCTCACGACTCAGTTTGTCGCGCTCGGATGTGTATTTATCATTCTCTTCCTTGAGCAGTCTGCGCTGGCGTTCTAATTGCCGGGTGTTGTCGTCCAACTCTGTGCCCAACTGCGGCAAGCGCTCCTTGTCGCGGTTCTCGGCATATACGATGTTGCCGCAGAGCCTTTCGATGTTGCGCCGAGAGGCTTCGAAGTCGGAATAGCGCTCCAGCACGCGGTCGGCATCATCGCGCACTTTGATTCTGCCGTTCTTTTCCTGCTTGTACCACTTCCAGATGTCGTTATACTGCAAGTTGAACTTTTCCAGCTTGTTGCGGAAAAATGCCAAGTCGATGCCGTCATCATTGAAATTCATCGAGTCGATAATGGTTTTCTTGATGAATCCAGACTCCAGTCCTTGGTTCAAGAAAATATTTTGTATGGTGCGTGGCACGTTTTGGTATTTGGAGCTTTCCATGATGCAGAATCTCCGTAGCTCGCGGTTGACAGCGGGGAAATTGCCATAGAGAATGTCGCGTAGTTCCTCACAGCCGCGGATAACTCTGCTCTTGAACACTTTCGGTCCGATGGCATCGCTAATTTTTCCCCACATATCGTAGACATTATTGCTTTCATCAATGAAGAACTCACGCTTATAGCTGCAATCGACGATATGGAATGCCGAGCGACCACTCGAACGGAACATCATGACGAAGAAAGGTCCGTTCTCACGCGTCACTTCATATATAATATAGGAATTAGGGAAAGGCAAGTAGAAGTCATCAAAGTTCTTCTGCTTGTCCTGCGTGCGGATGCCGAGGTGGCTCTTGTCAACATTGTAGAAAAACAGAATCGCTCTCAACAGGGTTGACTTGCCCACCCCCTGAGTGCCGATGAAGTGGACATTGCCGTCGAGCTTGATTTCGGCATAAGGAGTATTGGCACTATTGATGAGGATGATTTTATTCAGGTATCTCATTTTCTATTTCTTCGTCTATTTGAATACAGGCAATGATTTGTTCAATGTAGTGGAAGGCGTTGGTCACTTGGTAGATGCCATCCTCCTCATTGACGAGTTCGGCATATCCCTGCTGCTCCAGTTCGTGGGCGAGTTGGGCAATCTTCTCGCGCAAGGTTTTCTTCTCACTGAACAGTTCCATCAGCTTGCGTTTCAGTTCTGGGTCTGAGCCAGCGCGAATCTCTATCTTAGCCAACGTGAATTGCGTGCCGGCGCTGAACGACGTGTCGAAAGTCTTGAGTACGTCCACATAGTCAATCCATGAGAACATGGCTTGGAGTTTGTTTTCCAAATTGATTTTCGGCTCGCGTCGGCTGAAATAATAATAGCCGTCGCCCGCTGACAGCACGAAGTCGATTTTCTTGAAATACTCCTCATATTCTTCCTGGCAGTCCTCAATGTCATTATAGAGCGACACCACCATCGGGTCGATGCTGTTGCTGGAGATAAACTGTCCTCGGGAGAGGCGTTGAAACACTTCGTTGGTATATTTCATTGATGTAGGATGATTGGATATTCGTAATTCTCGATAGTGGCTGTCTCGCCGGTATAGTAAAGCTCCTCATCGTATTGCGAGGCTAATTGAAGGAACAATACCAACCGCTCTTCTGAAGTGGTCTCGGTATCGAAGCGATGAGTCCATACAAAATTGAACAAGTCACGGCCTTGTGCGGAAAAGGCATTGAAGATTTCCTGATGGTCGAAGGCTCTCACTTGTTGGGAGTGTTGTTCCAAATAGTCTTGGTCAATGGGCGGAGCCAACCGCGATTTGTAGTGAGTCTTGCGTTGGAGCCGCTTGTGAATGTCGTCAAGGATGGGCAGCGCCGCATCATCATTGTAGAGAAAATCGAGCGATACGCGTGTTGAATAGCGTGGCTGCGCCTCCATCCATACGTCATTGGTGTGTGCCAAAACCTCACGGATGTTGCTGCTCTCCTCCGCCATGAACATATCAGAGAGGTATTTCAGTTGTCTCACCTTCTTTACGATTTTGCTCTGATATTCTATGCGGTTGAGGTAGTCGATGATTTGGGCATTGATGTCAATGAGCGAATGAGCAGAGTCGCGCAGGCTGGAACGTAGTTCGTCAATGGTCTCGCGCATACCCACGGTGTTGGCAGCAGTGGCGAAGAACACGCCCTGCTCCTCCATCAGCTTTTCCGTCTGACGGATGAGTTCCCTTACCTGTATACTTTTATCGTCGAAATCTTTCAGACGGAGTTCCTTGATTTTGAAGTTGGGTTCCTGTTTATAGGTGGCATCTACATTGCGGCGCAAGTCAGCCACATTCCTTCGGGTGATGCTCTCAATACTCTTGAAAGTGTAGCGGATGTCTCTGAGCAACTGCGACTTGCGACTGTCAGAGTCGGCTGCGAGGTAAGTGTTGATATTGAGTCGCAACTTTCCAATGAGCGAACGGATGGCTCCGATGTTGATGTCTTCGTTCACCTCAAGCACCTCCTCAAAGAACTGTTGATAGGCAACGCCTAATTCTAACTGGTCGCCCGACCGCATGATGACGTCGAAGTGAATCAGCCTTTCGAGCAGTCTCTCGTCACCTCCCAACGTGTCGAGAGCATCGTCGTAGCGGATAGCTACCGACTTGCGCTTCAGAAACATGTCGGCGAGTAGCTTACTGCCTTGTTGCAGTATGCGTGTGAGTTCTTTGATGGATTGGAAGGTTGCCATGCAAAGTTAGTAGATGTTGATGATACAAAAATACAAAATTAGTATCTCCCCCACAAGTATTTTAGTGGAAATATAGAGATAGCTGGCAAAAAGCCGCTTCAATCGGGGGCAACCTCCACATTGTGGACTGCTTCGGCTATCTTTTGCTCCAGTATAATTCTATGCTTTGCTTTCTTGCCGTGCCAAGCGCAGATATTCCGAAGGAGTGAGTCCTGTTGCCGACCGGAAGATGTTGCGGAAGCCGTTTACAGATTTGAAGCCGACGCTGTTGGCAACCACCTCAATGGTGTAGTTGCCATAATGTTCCACATCGCTCAGTCGTTTGCATGCCTCTTCCACGCGGTACTTGTTGAGAAGCGCATTGAAGTTGCAGTGATAGGTTTCATTGATGACTTGAGAAACATATTTGTATTTGGAACCTACAAGTTCAGCAAGCCGGTCAGCGGAGAAGTCCATAGAATAGATTTCTTCAGAATTTTCCATCACCTGTTGTATGCGCTTGGCGAGTTGTGCCTTTGTATCTTCATCAAGTCTACTGGATTTATATTTCTCCTCGTTAGGCTCATTGAGTGCGCTTGCCTCTTGCTGATGCTGCTTCCGCTCCTTTTCTGCGGCTTCCAACGATTGCTGAATGTTGAGATAGAGTCGGCGGTTGGTTTGGCGTAGCCGTTTGTTGTTGCGGGATATGACAATGAGAAATCCGCATACTACTATCGCCACTACCAACACGCACCAGAAGATGATGTTGCGCATGCGGTTGCGCTGTTTCATGTGGTCCATCTTTAGCTGAATCTCATTCATCTTGTCAAGGAATTGCAGTCGGTTGACGCTTGCCAACTGGCGGTAGTTGAGCAAAGTGTCTTTCAAATGCAGGTAACGATTGGTATAAATCTCCGCTGTGGCTTTTTGTCCTATTTGTCTGCACAAGTCGGCGTGCAGTTGATAGGATTCCATCTTGGTATCTTTCATATCGTACTGCTCTGCCAACCGCTCTGCTTGGCGAAGACTGTTCAGGGCTTTGTTGTAGTCATGCTCCATCCGATATGCCGTCGACTGATAGATATAAATCATGTATTTGTAGCGGATGTTCACGCCCGTAAGTTGTTTGAGCTCATGCATCTGGTCAAGTATTCGCAGAGCCTTCTGAGTGTTGCCAGAAGCAAGGGAATTAAGAGCATCAAACTGGAGAAACACAAAGCGCCCAACATCATTGGAGGGATGGGGAAACGTCTGCTTCAGTATCTCCATATCATTCTTGAGTTGAGGCAGAGTATTGAGCGAACCGGCAATAATGAGTCGGTTGCTCATGGTATTAAAGGCGACATCCTCTTTCTTTGTCTTGATAGCCTCGTCAAAACTCAGCTTATAATAGTGCATTGCCTTCTGATAAAGCTCTGCCACTTTGGTTTGCTCAGCCATCGTCTGATACATACAACCAAAGTTAAGATATACCCTTGCTTTCGAATAGCCGTATTCATCGCAAAGACGTGCTGCCTGCTGCAAACTCTCGAAGCTCTTGTTGTAGTCGAAGAACTCAAAGAAATAGACAAACCATTTCCCATTGTTGGCCCCGATGGCGTTTTCGGCTTCTTTTTGTGTCATGTCTCTATGAGTTCGGTTAGCCACAATGGTGAAGCACACCAAGGCACTGTCGGGCTTTCTGTTTTCCGAACAGTAGCCTTGTCCCATCTCCATCAACTTCTCTGACGGGAGGTTTTCCCAACGGTGATAGAAATAGGAATCCTTTTGGCTTGCCGACCAAACAAGCAAAGGAAGAAATGCGAAGCAGAGAACTAAAAGAATGATTCGATGCCTATTCATAAAAGAAATGTCTATTCTCTGCAAATATACAAAATTTTCTTAAAAAGCTCTTTTCATAGACTAAATTATTGATGATAAAAAAAGAGCGCAGCTTGTTGGCTACGCCCTTTGATAGTATGGAATAGTTATATATTGGTTTATTTTGCCACGGCTCTAACAGGACAACCGTAGTAAGGATGACCTGAAACGATACTGGTGTACTCTTGATATCCGCTCAACTGCCATGCGAATCCAGCATGACCTTCGGGTGCGTCTCCTGTCCAGTAATAAGCCGACTGACCCGAACCAGAAACATAATCATTTGCTTTTGTACCTACAGAGGGAATAAAAATGCTGTTGCCGTTTGTTCCTGTTACGATATAACCTTGTACGTTGTTCTGAGTCGTATATGTCCAAGTGCAACTGTCGAGCAACTCCCTCATCTGGTCAAATGTAGGCATTTGCCAATCGGAGCCCATGATGGCTGTGGCAGCATCGTATTCTGTGCCTTGAATGCTCACGCCTAAACTTATGCACGAGTCGGCATCAGCGTCATAATAAGCATAGTTTTCCTTTGTATAAGTATCTTTAGGTGCAGTTTCGCCCCATGCGAAATAGGTTCCTGCCTCTTCGGGAGCAGTGGCACCCACGTTCATGTTTGCCCACTTGGTACCGCTGGGCAGACCGAGGTCAACGCTTTGTAGTTCTGGAGTCTCCACGATGTTTCCTTGTACGGGACGAACGCCATAGCCGTAGTATCGGTAGCCGGTGGCATCAGCCCCTATTGCCTCTTCTGGGTCTTCATCTGGAGAAATCCACAGAGCATAGCCTAAATATTGGTATTCCCATTGTTGGACGCGAGTGGAAGACCAATAGTTGCCCACCGTGCCTACGAGTTGTTGCTGGTCGGTCCAAACTCCGTTTAATGGGAAGAATATTGTGTTGCCATTGGGACCCGTTACGGTATATCCCTTCACGTCGTTCTTCGTGTCCTCTGTCCAAGTGCAGTTATCGACAAGTTCCTGGAATTGAGCCTGTGTGGGCGTGTGCCAGTCGCCGCCCCACTTCACGTGAGCCACGTCGGCATCCGACATACTGAAACAGAGCGTATCTTCTCCCCAGCTAATCCACTGGTCGTTGTCGTAGTCCCAAAGCTGATAATTTTCCCATGAGTAAGTGTCGTGGGTGACGGTCTCGCCCCAACCGTAATAGTTACCGTTTTCCTCAGGTTTGGTGGCGCCCACGTTGATGTCGCTCCACAGTGTTCCACTGGGCAGTCCGAGGTCAACGGCATTACCGACGAGCATAGGCTCATCAAAGGTAATCTGCTCCACTTGACTGACGGGGTATTTCACCACTGAGCCGTCGGTGAGCTTGATGTTCATCACTTTCTGTGCTCCGATATTCAGCGAGAGCATGAGAGATATAAGGAGGAATAAAGTCTTTTTCATTTTCTAACGATTTTAATGGATGACCGGCCTGCTTTTACGATGTAGAGCCCACTCCCCATTGCGGCCAGAGAAATGTGGAGCGTGCCTGATTCGGGAATCGTGTATTGTCCCAGTGTGGTTCCGTTCACTCCGTAGAGTCCCACCTTGGTGCCTGCCTTGAATCCGCTAAGCTCAACACCATCGGAATTCGCCTTGATGGATTCTTGTTGGTCGGTGGTCTCAACTTGTTGGATGGCATCAGCTTCGTCACCAAAGGTCAGCTTCAGCACATCATCGAGTGGAACATCTACTTCCACTTGTGGAGCCGTGAGAACGAGATGGTCATCGTTGTAGGTGATGACAGGCTTCTCGTCAAGGGCGTAGCTCGTACTCGTACCGTCGGTCAGCCAGACAATCAGATGGTCGGCGTCCGCGGCTCTGCACATGTTACCATAAGTAAACAGTGCAATCATGATGATGATGAACTTTCTCATAGACATTTTACTTTTATAATATTGATTAATGATGGATTGTTTCTGGCATCAAAATTAGGGAAAGAAATCCACTTTTCCTTTGGTAAAAAGCGGGCAAAAAACACAAATTCATGATTTTATGCGAAACAGATGGCTCTGAGGCACAAAATCATGAATTTGTGTGTGGTTGGGAGCTAATGGCTTATGTGCAATACTTTCAATTCCCCCTTGCTGATGATGAATTGCTGGTATTCCTTATAAACATGTAGGGATTTACCAATTTTTAGGTATTGTAACAAATTTAAATGAGAGTTAATTTTGCAGTCGAAACAAACACATACATCATGAAAATATCTTTATTGTTCTTCGCGCTGCTTTTTGGCAGTTCGCTCACTGCCAACGCACAAGTGAATGCCGCCGACTCGGTGATGAACCATGTGAGCGGCAAAAAATTCAGTGTGGGCGGCTATGGTGAGGTGGCTTTGAGCCGCATGTTCTATAGTAATAATGTATATCGCTACATGGACCCGGGCAAATACAAAGACGACCCCAGTCATGGAGAGTTCAGCCTTCCCCACGTGGTGATATATCTCGGCTACGATTTCGGCAAGGGCTGGACAATGGGCTCTGAAATCGAGTTTGAATATGGCGGCACTGGCTCTGCATTTGAGCGCGAATACGAGGAAGGCGGTGAATGGGAGAGCGAAGTAGAGAAAGGCGGTGAAGTGGAACTGGAGCAGTTCTGGTTGCAGAAAGCCTTCCTGCAAGGCAAACTCAATGTCCGCGTGGGTCATATCGTGGTGCCTGTGGGACTGAATAATGCCCACCACGAGCCGCTCAACTTCTTCACCGTTTACCGTCCCGAGGGAGAGAACACTATTATCCCATCAACTTGGCATCAGACGGGTATCAGTCTGTGGGGTCGGCTGCCGCATTGGCGGTATGAAGTGCAGTTCCTCGCGGGTCTTGATGCCTTGGAATTCAACCGCGAGGGATGGATTCACGACGGCACGAAAGACCCGTTTGAATTTGAGCCGGCGAACAAATACGGTCTCGCTGCGCGTATCGACAACTATTCCGTTCCCGGTTTGCGTGTCGGTCTGAGCGGCTACTATGGTCACTCCATCGACAATACCTATACGCGCAATGCCAACGGACAGGAATCGAAGCTGAAAGGAGCGATTGCCTTCGGAAGCATCGACTTCACGCTCAACCGCTGGAACTGGATTGTACGCGGACAGGCAGACTACGGTCATCTGAGCGATGCCTACGACATTGTCAACCTCGGAGGCAGACAGAGTCGAACGTCACCATACTCCCACGACTTGGTGGGCAAAAATGCGGTGGCAATAGGCATTGAGGCTGGCTACGACATCTTCTCCCAAATCAAGAAACTCCGTGCTGACCAACAGAAATTCTACATCTTCGGTCGTTATGAATACTACAATCCTTATGTACGCGACAAGCGTCAGGTGGCTTATGAGTACACGAAGAAGCACCGCATAGCTTTCGGTATCAACTATTATCCTATTCCGCAGATTGCTATTAAGGCTGACTACAGCCATCGCTTCCTCAAATCTCCCTACGAGAACGAGCCCAGCATCAACCTTGGCATCGCTTACGAAGGATTCTTCCTATAATGCATAATTAATAATGCATAATGCACAATGCATAATGCATAATTGGCTGCGCCGTGTCAATTCATAATTCACAATTCATAATTCATAATAGCCGCGAGTTCAGTATGTCGCTGTATTACAGCGACCAAAACCAACTCCTTTTGAAAGGAATCAATAATTTTAATCAATCATAATATGAAGTATTTAAACAAGTATTTTGCTCTTTGCTGCATGGTGGGTTTGTCTTTGACAACCTTCACTTCGTGCAGCGATGATGATGACGAGAGCGACCACAGTTCGACAACGCTCTCGGAAGGTGACCAGTATCTGCAGAAAGTACTGGCTGCCAATGTTGACAACACCATCAATCCTACCTATGCCGCAATGGCTACCGCTGCCAACGACCTCTACACGCAGGTGCAGGAGATTCATGCAGCCTCTAAAACTCAGACCGTCACGCAGGATATGGTTGACCGTGCCTGCGAACTCTGGAAGGAGGCTCGCCAACGTTATGAGAAGAGCGAGGCTTTCCTGATGGGTGCTGCCGCCGACTACGACATTGACCCGCACATCGACACTTGGCCTTTGGACCTCACGACTCTCTACAATACGCTTGGCAACGATGCCTTGATTAAGAGCTACGACACAGACGACAAGGATGCCAACGCTGCCAAAGCCAACTCCGACCTCGGTCCTACGGTGCTCGGCTTCCACGGAATCGAATTCATCCTCTTCCGCGACGGACAGCCCCGCAAGGCTTCCGAGTTGAACGGCTACGACTCCTACAATCAAGACGGTCTCGACTTCACCAAGTTCTCTGGTGAGTACGAGCTTATCTTCGCTGAGGCTGTCGCCGGCGACCTGCGCAACTCCATCTATCGCCTTGAGGTTTGCTGGAATGAGAATGCTCCCCAAGAACACTTCGATGTGTTGGAGGCTTTAGAGTGGAATACCAAGATGTCCAACTCCGACCAAAGCTACGGTCAGAATATGAAGTCGGCGGGTCTTGCCGGTTCCCTCTATCGCAGCATCAAGAGTGCCTGCTCGGCTGTCATCGCCGGTGATGGTGGTGCCGTCGGTATCAGTGACGAGGTGGGCATGACAAAGATTTCACTGCCTTACACGGGAGCAGACGTCCACTACATCGAGTCGCCCTACGCCTATAACTCCCTGACCGACTTCTGGGATAACATTCAAAGTATTGCCAATGTCTGGTATGGTGGAGTGGAGGAGAACCGCAGTCAGTATTCGTTTGACGGCTACTTCAAGAAGTACAATCCCACGATTGCCACTAATGTGGAGAACGCCATCACCAATGCGCAAGCAGCCATCAAGGCAATTCCCTCTCCCTTCGTATTGAACTATACCAGTCCGAAGTGTCAGGAAGCCATCGACGCTTGCAAGCAACTTTCTGATGCGCTCAACGCTGCCAACGACTACATTGTCAATTCAAAAGATTGAGCATAGCAACCATCAATATTCAATCCTCCAGATGCTCTGTCTTTCCGATGGAGCGTCTGGAGATTCTCCAGTAAAAAATTTCGTTATGAAAAGAAATACATTTCTACCTTTGCTGCTTGGATTGGCTGTCCTGACAGTCACTTCCTGTAGCGATGACGACGCAACGGTTGTCGTCAATGAGAATGAAAATGTGGGCAAGGATATTGGTAACTTTACCGCTGCAGAGTGGAATCCCGGTGGCGAGAAAGGCACCACGAGCAACGAGCAGGGCTGCTACTCCAATCCCGTGCCGCAAGTTATCAACGATGCTGACCTCTACCAGACTTTCAAGCGTGGTGAGACCTTCTTCGAGCACGACTATACGCTCTTCACGGCTCCCTACCGTGGTTTGGGACCGGCATGGGTGCGTTCAGGCTGCGAATATTGTCATCCGAGCTACGGTCATGGAAAACGGCAAGATCAATATCGTGCCAATGTGATGGGGAATGGCTATCTGCTTGTGGTTTATCATCCCACGGCAGGCACCGATGCCGATGGGGTCGAGTATGCCGCCAACAGCTATGTGCGACAGGTCACAGGAATGCCCCAGACTCAAGCCATGTATCCTTTCAAGGCTCCTATCGACGAGAATGGAATCCACATGCAGTGGCTGACCGTCACTTCGGCGCCTTCGGGCATTGACCCCACGAAGTTCCCCGATGGAACATCGCTGGAGCTTATCTATCCAGAAGTGACGATAGACCAGACGGCTTTCAATACCAATCCGCGACCTGTCAACTACGAGGTACGGTTGGAGTCCACCATTGGTATGTATGGCACGGGACTCCTCGATGCCATCTCGCAGGATTCGATGAAAGTGCAGTATCAGCGTGAGGCTCCCTACGTGGAGTTGAATCCGGGCATGTGGGACGCTGCTGCCAACGACTGGGCATCATCGGCTTGGTATTCATTGGCTGACGGTACGAAGCGCATCAAGAAATTCACCTATGCCATGACGCGTGCTTCACTGCTCGACGGTCCCGGTGCCAACGCCATCTGGAACATCACCAACGTGACGCGTTCTGACCGCCACTATCTCTATACGACTGCCGCTTGGGCTAAGGCAATGAGCGAGGACGACGAGGTGGTGAGAGTCATCAAGGAGCAGGGCAAGAGCGCCACATCGTTGTTGCATCCCTACTATGGCGATGGCTCAGAGGACAGCATCCGCATTTTGGTG
This sequence comes from Prevotella sp., assembly GCA_050946455.1. Lineage (GTDB taxonomy): Bacteria > Bacteroidota > Bacteroidia > Bacteroidales > Bacteroidaceae > Prevotella. Next base: position 18,098 of record JBMNUV010000002.1, on the reverse strand, counting down.
AACACTCTACTGAGTCTCAACACCAAGAAAGGCTCTGACACATATCAGAAATACTTTGTCGATATGTCTCCGTGGAACGGACAGGAGGAGATGACCGACGAGGACTATTACGCCTTTGCTGTCTGGCACAAGGGACTCGCTGTTCCACAGGCTCGCAACCTCGACAATGAGGATGTGCAGCGCGGAAAGGAACTTTTCTATAAGATGGGATGCACGGCTTGTCACCGTCCCTCTTGGACCATCAAGAAGGATGAGAGTTGGATTGACCCTGTAAGTAGCAAGTTCTGCTCCCTCGGAAACGGTATGCCCGACTACAGCAATACGGTTATCTGGCCTTATACCGACCTCGTTCAGCATCGCCTCTACATGATAAATGACATCCGCACGGGCTGGTGCCGCACTACTCCGCTTTGGGGACGTGGACTGAGCCAGCAGGAAACGGGTGCCAGCGACCGTCTGCACGACTGCCGTGCACGAACGGTGGAGGAGGCTATCGTATGGCACTGCTACGACAAGCGCAGTGATGCTTATTCTGCAGCCATCCAGTTCTACAACCTCCCGAAGGCTGACCGTGATGCTGTAGTGGCTTTCATCAACGCTATCTGATTCAATCTCTCTTATCAACCCAAAGAGCGGGGTGCGCTTGACCGTGCCTTGCTCTTTTCCCACTTTTCAATCAAAACAGAATATGACAACGAATCGGAATGTCTCCCGCTCGTGGTTGTTGCGTAGCGTGGGCTTCTTGTATATCCTCTTGGTTATCACATTGGCTGTCGCCACCCTCGTGGAACACTATATTGGCACGCCAGCCACCCACGACCTTATCTATGGCTCTGGGTGGTTCATAGCTTTGTGGGCTTTGCTGGTAGCGGCAGGTTCGGCGTGGCTTTTCTTCCGCCTGCGCCACATGCCCCTGTCGCTCAAAAGCGTCAACACGCTGCTCATTCATCTCTCGTTCGTCATCATTCTTGTGGGTGCGTTTGTCACTCACACCACAGCCCGACGGGGCATCCTTCACTTGCGTGGCGACCAGCCTACCAATATCTATGAGGAGATGGGGGCGGGCGACATAGGAATCATCAAGCGCCAACTGCCGTTCTACATCAAGCTCGACCGATTCGACGTGAGCTATCATGACGGCACCGATACGCCCGAAGACTACGTTACGCAGTTCTCCATCATCGACGGACCGCGTACCCTTCATGCCTCGGTGGCGATGAACCGTATCTACAGCTATCACCACTACCGACTTTATCAGGCAAGCTACGACACCGACAACCGGGGTAGCTATCTCAGCGTGAACCACGACCCTTGGGGCATCGGTATCACCTACGCCGGCTATCTACTGCTCTTCGTGAGTTTGATGATTCTGCTCCTCAATCCCAAAGGCACATTCCGCCGGTTGCTCCGCGACCCGTTGTTGCAGAAGGGCATGATGACCTTGGTTATCTTATTGCTGCCGTTGTTGGCACGCGCTGCGGCTCCCACTCCCGACCGTCAAACGGCGAAGGAGTTCGGACAACTTCTCATCCGCTACAACGGTCGCATCTGTCCAGTCCAGTCCTTTGCCTTGGACTTTACGCAGAAAATCTATGGCAGCCACCGCTATCACGGACTTTCGGCTGAGCAAGTTCTGATGGGATGGATGATGTATCCGCAGGAGTGGAGCGACGAGTCTTTCATCTATATCAAGAGCAAGAAGATGCGACGTGAACTTCACTTGCAGGAGTATGCTTCGTTGAGCAGTTTCTTCCTCAATGGCGACTATCTGCTCGGACCATTAGTGGCTGCCTATGGACAGGGCAACCACGACGCCCTCCATAAGGCTTGTGCCGACATCGACAGCAAAATAGAAATCATCATGACGTTGCGGGCAGTTCGCTCCCTCTTTATGATTCCCCATGCGGCTCATGGCTCCGTCAATTGGTATAGTCCTACCGACAGTCTGCCATCCGACTTCTCTCAGGACGAGAGGCTCTTCGCCCAAAATGTCCTTGCGCTGCTGTTTCATCAGATAGCCGTCGGCGACACGGCATCAGCACGTCGCATCATCGGTAAATTAGGAGTCTATCAGCGGAAGAATGCGGGGACAAGTTTGCCTACTCCCACACAGTTGAAGGCAGAGCGCATGTATAACGCGGTTTCCATCCCTTCGTTGCTCTTCATGTTCAATCTCTTAATGGGACTCCTCGTGATGGGCGCTGTGTTCCGCTCCATGAGGCTCAGTCATCTCAAACGTCCTGTGCGCCATGTCCGTCTCCTCGTGGGCTTGTTCCGCACACTGCTCCTGCTTTCGCTGTTGGCACTGAGTCTTACAATCGTGTTGCGGGGCATTATCACTGGCACCGTGCCTATGGCAAACGGCTACGATACGATGCTCCTCATGGCATGGATAGTGATGCTCGTCATGCTGCTATGCTCTTGGCGCTTCAAAGGACTCCGACTGCTCTCGCTCGCTTTTGGATTCCTGCTTTCTGGCTTCTTCCTGCTCGTGAGCCATATCAATGCCATGGACCCGGCAATCGGCTATGCTATGCCAGTGCTCAACAGTCCCTTGCTGAGCATCCACGTGAGCATCATCATGATAGGTTTCTCGCTCCTTGCCTTGACGTTCATCTGCAGCGTGACGGCTCTCTTGGAACGCTCGCAGGAACAGGTGCTGCAACTCCTTTCCCGTCTGTTGCTCTATCCTGCTGTCGTTGCCCTCGCCATGGGGATTTTCATCGGTGCTGTATGGGCGAATATCAGTTGGGGCAGCTATTGGACTTGGGACCCCAAGGAGACTTGGGCACTCATCACGTTCATGGTCTATGCCGTGGCTTTGCACACGCAGAGTCTGCCGGCTCTCAACCGTCCCCGCACGTGGCACTGGCTGATGGTAGGGGCGTTCCTCACGTTGGTGATGACCTATTTCGGAGTGAATTATTTCTTGGAGGGAATGCACTATTACGCCTGAATTTACGTTATTAAACTAAACAGAACTATGAAGATGAATACAAAGTCTACTGTCGAATACAGCCGTCTCACTAAAAATGGTGTTTACGTCCAACTGTCTGCGTTTGGCACCCCCGATGACAGGGAATGCCATCTGCTGTTCAGTGGCATGGACCCCATGCTCGACTTCAAGGAACAGCTCAGTCGCATCTATACTATATATAAAGAGGTGGAACGCAAAGAGCAATGCACCACTTGTTTCATGCGTGTCTTCCTGAGCGACGCTGCCACCCAAGCCTGTGAGGTGGAGAACCTGTTGGTGGAGGACAGGGGCTTTCCGCTATCGGTCATTCAGCAAGCGCCCGCCAATGGAACAAAAGTAGCTCTTTGGGTGTGGATGGTCTCTAAGGCTGAAATCCATGCGCTCAGCTCAGGCTTGTATGAAGTGAAGACGCCCCACGGCAACCAGTATTGGGCGACGGAGGTGAACGAGGACTACGGCACATCGAAAAATCAGACTTCTCTCATCTTGCAGCGATACGTGATGACGCTCATCGGCGAGGGCATGACGCTGCGCGACAACTGTGTGCGGACGTGGTTTTACGTGAACGATATTGATAATCAATATGCAGGAATGGTGGAGGCACGCAATGATTTGTTTGTCACTCAAGGGCTCACTTCCGACACGCATTATATTGCCAGTACGGGAATCTGTGGTCGTACGGCTCAGCCGCATGTTTTGGTGACGATGGATGCGCTTGCCTATAAGCCCATCGCCGACAGTCAAATTCAGTATCTCTATGCGCCCGACTACCTCAACCGCACGAGTCAGTATGGCGTGAGCTTTGAGCGTGGAACGGCTGTTACGTTGGGCGACCGCCGACAGGTGTTCATCTCTGGAACGGCGAGCATTGACAACCGTGGCGAAATCGTCTCTCCCGGTGACATCATTGGTCAGACCCGCCGCATGATGGTTAACATAGAAGCTCTGTTGGCTGAGGCGGATTGCACGGTCAGCGACATCCAGCAAGCGTTGGTCTATCTTCGTGATATGGCAGACTATCAGCGTGTGGAGCATTTCTTCTCCGAACACTATCCCACTTTGCCCCACCTCATCGTTCATGCCCCCGTCTGCCGTCCCGGCTGGCTCATCGAAACTGAGTGCTTGGCAGCCAAGAGTGTTAGGAGGCAAAAATGAGTTAGGAGTTAGAAGATAGAAGATAGGAGTTGCTGCGCCCTTCTATAATGCATAATCATAATTAGGGGCGCAGCAATTATGAATTATGAATTGTGAATTAATAGTTGGGGTTGTTTCGCCCCTAAAGAACCTACCAAACAATTCCAATAGTTAGTTCCGCAGCTAATTATGCATTATGCATTGTGCATTATGCATTAAAAAGTGGTGCGCTAGCTAATTATGCATTATGCATTGTGCATTATGCATTAAAACTTGGTGCGCTAGCTAATTATGCATTATGCATTGTGCATTATGCATTGGAAAGGCGCAGCCTTTCCCCATTAGTAGGTATTTTCTCTTCTCCTCTTGTTTACGTCTTGATTTTTTCTTATTTTTGTGACAGCAAAAGAGCAGAATATGAAGAATCAGAAGGTTTATGAGGCGGATGACCAGTTGATTTCCATCATCCGCGACAACTATAACGTGCTGCAGAGTCTTGGCTCTTTCGGCATCAGTCTGGGCTTCGGCGACAAGACGGTGAAGGAAGTCTGTGAGAAACAGCATGTAGATACGGATACATTTTTGGCTGTGGTCAACTTCACCATAAATGGGTATCTCGACCAAAGTCAGATAGAACGTCTTGATGTGGCAACCTTGCTCCATTATCTTCGGGCAAGTCACGAATATTTCATGAAATTCCAACTGCCGTTTATCCGTAAGGAGTTGGAGGAGGCGCTCGACCTGAAAGACAATCTTGCCAAACTCATCCTCAAACTCTACGACAACTACATGCACAGCATCACGGCGCACATGACGTTTGAGGAGCGGACGCTCTTTCCCTACGTGCAGCGGCTGCTCGACGGACAAAACAATGGCAAGAACAATATTGATACTTTCTCCAAACACCATACCAGTATCGCACAGAAGTTGAAGGAACTGAAAAGCATCATCATCAAATATCTACCAGCCGATGGAATGCGCAACAACCAGTTGACGGCTACGCTCTACGACCTCTACAACAACGAGGAGTGGCTGAACCTGCATTCCGATGTGGAGGACAACATCTTCGTTCCTGCCATTCGCCATTTGGAGACGAGACTGCAAAAGGATATCTCTATTCCTCTGCCCGCCAACGGCAACATGCTCAGCGAGCGGGAGCGCGATGTGGTTGTCAGCATCGTTAACGGAATGAGCAACAAGGAGATTGCCGACCATCTGAACATCTCGCTCAATACAGTCATCACCCACCGCCGCAACATCGCCCGCAAACTCCAAATCCATTCGGCGGCGGGTCTCACCATCTATGCCATCGTCAATAAGTTAGTTGACCTGTCATCTGTGAAACTATAAACTGCCTTCCTTCTCCTTACCCTATTTCTCCCAACGGTAAGGAAAACGACGGCTCTTTTGCTTCCCCTCCCCATGAAAAGGGGAGGGGATTCTCATGATAACTCTGTTGCTCTGTAGGGATTTCCCTTCTCTCATATCCGATTACCGTCGAGGTTCTTGCGAGCGATGCAAGGCTGTTGCTTTGCATAGCGTATGGTGTTCTTTTAAGAAGGATTAAAATAATTCATGTATATATATGGGTTTACCTAATAATTTTTGTACCTTTGCAAATAATTGGTGGTAAACAACTTATCAAGCTATATTTGATTAGCAAGCTTTAACTAAAACTAAAAACTTGGTATGATATTAGTACAATATCTTATTGAGCAGAAATGTCAAATAGAATCATATTTTCTCAAATAAAGCAATGCTCTATAAGAATTGCTAGAGATGATATCGTATAATAAATACTCTATAATATAATCTATGGGTCTCATATTAATAATAATTGGTGCTTTAGCTACTCTTGTAGTTTACTTGGCTATTAAAGCAAGGTATCTAAACCGTAAGCAAAAGCAACTTAATAGGGACATAAAGAACTATCCAGCCTTCAAACTCAAAGGTCAATCGGAGGAGAAATCTTACGGTACTGGACCTTTGGGTGACTTAGAATATAAATATAAAAATCATATTGTTTCAGAGGAGGAAGAGCAACAGTTACATAGCCATTATGAGGCTATCTATTCAGAAGCCAAGATGATGTTAACGAAACTTGAAAGAAATCATCGTCCTATTTCCTCTGACATCCAAATCCTCGTTGATTCCTACGAATCCCTCTCTCGCAATGTTAATTTACATAATGAAGTTGTCTATGATGAAATAATAAAAAAGAACGAATATTTCCTTAGCCATTGCTTGAAATATCCGCTGGATTCCCAGCAACGCCGCGCAGTGGTATCGGAAGCACGCAACTGTTTGGTTGTGAGCAGTGCTGGAAGTGGCAAGACTTCCTGCATTATGGGGAAAGTCAAATATTTGACAGAAGTGAAGCACGTTGACCCAAGTAAAATATTGTTGATAAGCTACACCAACAAAGCTGCCGCTGAACTCACTACCAGATTGGCGACTCCTGGGTTGCGTGGGTATACTTTCCACAAGCTTGCATTAGATATCATTAGTCGACAAACAGGTATCAAACCCTCTATATGTGACCAAACCGACAAGATATTTCTTAATATATATCAAGAATTTTCCAAAACAGAAGACTTCCAAAAAGAAATCGTCGACTATTTCAATTTAGACTTAAACGAGGAGGATTGGGAGAAGAAGAAAAGGGAGCGTAGGGAGAAACTTCAAGGCATAAAAGCAAAAACTATCCGTGCTGCATTTCCAGACTTGGATGGCAATGTCGTGATGGTACGTAGTAATGATGAGAAACTATTATGCTATTTCCTAACGTCTTTGGGTGTGAAGTTCCGATATGAAGAGCCTTATGAACATCGTGTCGATGACGAGTTTCATTCGCAATATAAGCCAGACTTTTCAATATATTATGAGAAAGACGGTGAGACACATCGCGTGTATCTTGAACATTTTGGAATAGACGAGCACGGCATGGTTCCGATATGGTTTGCCAAAGACAAAGGAATATCTTACGAAGAGGCAAATAAGAAATATGGAGATGGAATCGAATGGAAATCAGTTCATGAGAAATATGGCACAAGGCTCATTTACACGACAAGTGCAGAAATCTCTTCCTCTGTTTCAGATAATTATATCAAGTTCAGCAAAATTCTAAAGGATAGATTACGACAGGCAGGGGTTCCCATTCATGAACTTACAAGTCAAGAACTTTACTACATGGTAGTTCCAAAGAACAGTGCTCAGGAGAAAACTTTCATTCGTTCTATTATCTCGTTCATAACGCTGTTGAAATGCAATAACAAGAGTATCACTGAAGTTATGAATGATGCAAGAAAGAAACACGACGAAGCAAGCTTTGATATCATCCACGGTGTTATCAACCCTGTGTACGAAGCATACGAGCAAAAACTTCATGAAATGCATGAATTGGATTTCTCTGACATCATTCATCAGGCAACAGAAATTTGTACGAAAGGCAGTCCTCTTGAACTCGAGTATATCATTGTTGATGAGTTTCAGGATATTTCTCTGGACCGGTATCAATTCCTACAAGCATTGAGAGGAAAAGAGCAAAGCGTGCGTCTTTTTTGTGTAGGAGATGACTGGCAATCCATATACAGGTTCTCTGGTAGTGATATGGCTCTTTTCGGACATTTTGAACAATATTTTGGCAAGTCGGAGTTTGATTACATTGAGACCACTTATCGCTTTGGAGAGCCTGTCATAAGTCTTTCATCAAGATTCATACAGAGAAATCCGTCTCAGTTAAGGAAACATATTCATCCTTTCAATAAAGACCAAAAGACAGATTTAACCTTTGTTGAATACGAGCGTCCTAAGTATTGCGATACTGTGGAGCAGATGGTTGCCTCGATTCCGGCAGAAAAGTCTATCTTCCTTTTGGGGCGCTATTCTTTCGACGACTATTACTTGTCATTCAAATTCAAGCAGATAACAGAGGGGGACAAATTTTATTATTTGATTTGCGGTAGGAAAATCGAGTTTCTGACTGTCCACAAGTCAAAAGGGCTGGAGGCGGACTATGTCATACTTCTTCAATGCAACAAGGATATCTATGGTTTCCCATCAAGAATCAGCGATGCTCCTTATTTGCAATATGTTCTTTCTGAAGAAGACCAATATCCGTTTGGTGAAGAAAGAAGACTGTTCTATGTGGCTATCACCAGAGCTAAGTATAAAACCGTAGTATTGTATGACAAACGGTTCCCATCTGTATTTGTCAATGAATTCTTGCATCCTGAGAAACTGTCGTTTGGCAGTTATTTGATACATAGGAATGCCAATAAGAAATGGACAAGAAAGGCAGACGCTTATCTTATTGATTTGCATCAGCAAGGGAAAAGTATTAGATATATTTCTGAAAAGATGGGAAGAAGTCAAACTTCCATCGTTATGAGATTAGGAAAATTAGGCATTAATTAACATGGGATGGCATATATGAACAAGGAAAGTATAATAAGAAAAAGATTATTGCTAATACTCGGCTTGAGAAGAGCCACAACAAACTCTTTGAGGCACTTCTCAACAAGTATCTTTCCGATTGGCAAGCAACTCAACGCTTTTTTCACTATGCCAATGAAACAAGATAAGAGAATATAAGACTGCATATCAGATAAAATTATAATATATTGTATCAACCTTTAAAATGATTATTTTATGAAAAGAATTTCAACACTGATTATCTACTTATTTGTAACCATGGTTGCAATGTCGCAGAACACTCATTTGACATTCATGGGGATTCCGCTTAATGGGTCTATCAAAACATTTCAGACTAAGCTCATAGCTAAAGGTTGTCAGTTGAATAAACCCCTAAACAAAATCATACCAGTAGGTTGCCGAGCTTTTACAGGCAATTTCGCGGGGGAAGAGGCTAATATTTACGTATATTATAATGAGGATACCAAAACGGTATATCGAGCTAAAGCCGTGATGACCTATGACGAATCGTTGATAGAACAAAAGTACAACTATTTCGTGAACATGTTGTCAACGAAATATGCTTTAGAAAAAATGGATAAAGGAGAACAGGATGGGCATGAAAGTTTCTCTATCATTGTATCAAATAGTGATGGTATGAGCTACAAAGGTATTATTGCAGTTTATGTGGGCAAGAATGATTATAGTCTTTTATATGGACAAACCATTCATGTTGATTATGAAGATTTTGAAAATGGTATTGCCGATGAGACAAGCAAAATGGACGACTTGTAAAACTTCCGTTTAATATTGATTAAATTTGCTGCGTCAAGGCGCTGTTATCATAAATACAATTTCACCCTCCGTTCGGGATAATGTATTGAAGAATACTACATTATCCCTAATGGAGGCTATTTTATCACAACATTCACATTGCACACAACTTCTGATTGGTCTACATCCATCCTTCATGCCATCAAGGATGCGAACCGTTTCCTTAGAGGCGGAAGTCAGTTATCATGCTTCATGACGGATTGTTCAAGGTCGGCTTTGATGCGCAGGCCAATCTCTGAACGGAGGAAACCGGTGTTCTTGCGCAACATTGACTCGATGTCCTCCACCCTGCTGGTGTAGCAGGAAAGCTCATTGTGGCGCTGCGTGCCATGGACGCTTTGTCTCGAAATCTCGTTTTGGCGCTCACGCACGAGTTGTTCGCAGACCTTAGAGAGCATCGGCACGACAACCTTGTCGAAGAGGTGATGCCCCTGTATATATAAATAGGTAGTGTCGGCAGTCACGCCCAAACGCTTGATATCGTTCTTCACGTACTGCCAACTTTGGCGTGCGTTGGGATAGTGGCGTTGGAGTCCCTGCACTCTCTTGTCAACCCGTTGGCGAAGCAGTGATAGTTGATTCTCGGCTCCACGAATGGAGAAATGCCCCATCTCAATGGAATGCAGCATATCGTTAATGGTGAAATCCTTGTAGTTGGGGGAACGGTAGAACCAGATGTTCCATACGAAGAGCGGGAAGATAGCTTGCGAGAACTGCCGCAAGTATTCCTCAAAGTTGAATATCTGATGGTCGTTGAGCGTCACGGCAACGCAAACCTCGTGGAGCGAAGGTCCATAGCACTGAAGGTTTTCAATGGCATAGGCATAGGTGTGGAATACGTAGGGATTTTCGTTGATGACCTTCGATGTTTCCGTCGCGCCTTGTGTGAGGTAGTCGTAGTCGGCATCCACACAGGCTATCATGTCTTGTCCCACTTTGTCGGCAAGCACAGCCATCAGCGCAGCCTTCTTTCCCCGTTCCAGTCGCCTGTCGCGTGAAGGCAGCATCACCTCAAAGTAGAGTTTGTCGTTCTCCACTTGGTTGAGGATACTGCGCCAAAAGAACACATCGTCGTAGCTTTCCACGTATGCCACCACACGTCGCCGTGCCGTCTTGGCAGTTAGTCGATTGGCAGCCTCAAAATATTTGGACGATAGATTATCGCGAAGTCGTTTGCTCATAGTCTCATTTGTTTAAGGGTTGCTGTAATACAGCAACATACCGAACTCTTAACCCCACCTATCACTCTTATCGGAAAGCGCCAGCCAATTATGCATTATGAATTGTGAATTATGAATTAGCACTGCGCTAGCCAATTATGCATTATGCATTATGCATTGTGCATTATGAATTATGAATTGTGCATTATGCATTATCCGTGATGTCTGATACTTCAGTCACGTGGTCCATCCATCCATTCATAATCACGGCGGGGCTATGGGTGGTGAGGATAATCTGAACGTTGGGGTTGAGTTTCAATATCAAGTCAATCAACTGTTTTTGCCACTCCACATGCATACTCACCTCCGGCTCATCCATAAAGAGCACATAGTTCTGGTTGTCCTCCACGAGCACCGTCAACAAGATAGCAAGGATTTGTTTCTCACCGCTCGATAGTTGATAGGGCAGTAGTTTCTCGCCAATCTGCTCAAAATAGATTTCGTTCTCCGTTCTGACGATATGTTTTCCCGTGTCGGCAAAAAGATTGTCCATCATGTCTTGGAAGAGTTTCTTCGGCTCGCTCAAAGCTCGCGCCTTCTTCTGTGCTTCGGGGTCACCGCTTTGCAGCACGCTGATGATGCGGTTGCCGATGTTGACCTGATAGTCGAGGTATTTGCGTTGCAACTGGAATAGCTGCCAGTCAAGCTCTGTTGCTAGCGACGAATCCATCTTGCTCACCACGTCGGCGTTGAGCAACGGACGGTCGAAGGAACGGATGAGATCGAAGCGGATTCTCGTGGCATCTTCCGGCTCTACCGTCAAGTGAACCCCTTTGAGCAAGTGAGCGTGGAAGTCGGAACTGTTGCCAAGGCTCTTTGTCACCTTGTTCAGAATGGTGGACTTACCCACACCGTTGACACCACTGAGAATGTTTACCCTCCGGTCGAGGTTCCACACAATGTGGCGGTGTCCGCTCCAAAGCGAGTCTATTTCTATTTTCTTGATATAATCAACGTATTTCTGCATAGTTATCGTTGGGTTATTTCTAATGGCAAATATACAAAATAAATAAATACAAGCCTAATTTTTTGCAACGATAAATGAGAGATGGAACAAAATAGAGGAATATAAAGCGGGTGCTCAGAGCCAATAGGGAACTCTTGAGCGCCCGTAAGGGGTTATTTCCTTGTCCAGAACTGCGGGGTAAGGATGACCAGCACGGAGAAAATTTCCAAACGACCGATGAGCATCATGAAGGAGCACATCCATTTGGCAAAGCCGGGCAGGTCGTTCCACGACATGGTAGGACCGATTTCCGTTCCCAATGTCGGACCCACGTTGCCGATGCTGCTCAGCGCAATGGTGATGGCGTTGGTGTTGTCGATGCCCGACGCAATCATCACAAAGGCACAGACAAGGCACAGGAGCAGATAGGAAGTGAAGAAGGCAAGCAACGTGATTCGTTTATTGGGCGAAACATTGTGACCGTTGATGCGGAGCGGGAGAGAAGCGTTGGGGTGCAGCATCTGACGAAACTCGTTCTGTATCACCTTCAGCAGCATCATGCCGCGCATACACTTGAGGCCGCCGCTCGTGGAGCCGGAGCAGGCGCCGATGAACATGCAGATAGACAGCACCACCCACGTTACGTGAGGCCACTTGGCGGCATCGTCGTTGAAGAGCCCCGTCGTGGTGATGAATGATACCACTTGGAAAATGCCCGAGCGGAAAGCATGCTCGATGTCGTAGCCGTTGCGCCCTATCAGTTCCAGCATGATAAACAAGGTGAAGCCCACCACGAGGAAGAAGTAGAGGCGGAACTCGCTGCTCTTGAATAGATGTAAGGGTTTGAACTTCGACACGCTGTAATATAGCAACGGGAAGTTGATGCCTGACAGGAAGCAGAACAACGTAGTGATATATTCCATTGGTGGCGAATTGAAATGCTCCGTCGAAGCATTGTAGATGGAGAATCCGCCTGTGGCAGTGGTCGTCATGGAGAAGTTGAGGCCTTCAAACCAGTTCATGCCAAACACCATGTAGCTTGCCATGCAGGCGAGGGTGAGCACCAAATAGACACTGCAAATCCATTTAGCATTGGTGGAGATTCGTGGATGGAGTTTCGTCTTGATGGGTCCCGTCGTCTCTGCGGCGAACACACGCGTGGAACCGCCTACGAGTGAGGGCAGCAGGGCGATGGTGAAGAACACAATTCCAACTCCACCAATCCACTGAGTGAGCGACCGCCAGAAGAGGAGACCAGCGGGAAGTGCCTCCACATCGTCAATAATGGTAGCGCCGGTGGTAGTGAAGCCGGACATATTCTCGAAAAACGCATCTGTGAAACTTGTCAAGTATCCGCTGATTAGGAAGGGCAGCGTACCGAAGAGCGAGAAGAGAATCCACGACAGCGTCACCACCAAATAGGCATCGCGCCGCGAAAGGGTGTTGTCTGCGTTCATGCCGTAATAGCGCATGCCAATGCCGCTCAAAATAGTCACGAGCAGAGAGATGAGGAATGCCAAGCTGTCGTCGCCGTGAAGGCAGATAGACATCACCAGACATCCCAACATCAGTACACCCTCGATGAAGAGCAATGAACCTAAAATCTTGAATATGATTTTCTTGTTAATCATAGCCAATAGCTCCCCGTCTTAGTTGAACAAATTCTCTAATTGCTTCAGATTGACCTCATGGCAGAATACCACCACGCTGTCGCCGGGCAAGATTTGCGTATTACCGGAAACCAACATACCCTTGCCGTCTCTCACCAGTCCACCAATCGTCATGCCGGATGGCAGCTTCAAGTCTTTCACTGGCTTTCGCGTAATCTTACTGCCCTCCACGGGAATGAACTCGGCTGCATCAGCGTTTGCCGACATCAGATAAGTGATGTTCATCACGTTGGCGTCGAGCATAATCTGATAGATGGCGCTGGCGGCGATTGCCTTCTTGTTGATGAGCGTGCCGATGTCGAGCTGTTCCGCCATGCTGGCATAAGCCATATTGTCTATCATTGCCACGGTCTTGCGCACGCCTAATTGCTTGGCGGTAAGACAGGAGAGGATGTTCACTTCGGTGTTGTTGGTCAGAGCCACGAAAGCCTGCATTCCCCGGATGTTCTCATTCTTGAGCTCTTCCACGTCGCGACCGTCGGCAGCAATCACGAGTGTATCCTCCGGCAACACCTCGTTGAGTTCCTCCACGCGGCGCGGGTCGCTTTCGAATATTTTCACATTCATGTAGGAAGGCATCATCTTCACTGCACGCTCGCCCGTGTTGCCGCATCCCATCATCATCACATCCTTCACGTCAACGTAGTGTTCCTTGCCCACAATGCGTCTGATATAAGGAATATATTGCTTGGTGGTCATGAAATAGGCGAGGTCGAGGCGCTTGAGCGTATCGTTACCGTTAGGGATAATGGTCTCAGCACCCCGCTTGATGGCTACAATATGATAGGGGTCGTCGGGACCGCAAATGTCTTTCAGAGGCTTGTCAAGAATCTCACAGTCATGGTGGAGTTTGATGCCAAGCATTACGAGCGCTCCGCCGTGTACGTCCCACCGCTGGCGAACCCACGACATCTTCAGTCCGCTGATAACCTCGCGTGCGGCAAGTTCCTCTGGATAGATGAGGTTGTCCACACCGAGTCGGCGGAAAAATTCGCGAGATTCGTCGGTCATAAATTCGGGGTCGTCCACCTTTGCCACCGTTTTCTTGGCATTGAGAGCGTGGGCAATGATGCAGTTGTTGATGTTGACGCTTTGGTCGGGAGTCACGGCGATGTAAAGGTCAGCATCGTCAATGCCATTGTCTTTGAGCGTATTGATGCTCGTGGTAGAGGCACACACCGTCAACAGGTCGGCCTCGCTGTTGATTTTTTCCAACCGTTCCGGGTCCGAGTCAATGATGATGGTGTTGTTCTTGTTTTTGGCGAAGAGCTTGGCAAGATAAGTACCGATAGCATAAGCGCCGGTGATAATGATTCTCATGTTGCTAATCCTTTCTACAAAAGTGTTATTTGCAGAGCTCCAGTATCGTCTGCTTGATACTTTCGCGGTCAAGATGGCAGAGTTTTCGTTCCTCTTCCACTGTGCCGTGGGGAACGAAGCTGTCGGGCAGTCCCAGTCGCACTATCTTCGGCTGGAAGCCGTGGTCATCCATCCATTCGAGTACGGCAGAGCCGAAACCTCCGTCTCTGACACCGTCCTCAATGGTTACAATCTTCTTAAATTTAAGTCCAATCTCGTTGAGCAGTTTTTCGTCGAGCGGCTTCACAAATCTCATGTCATAGTGGGCAATGCTCGGCGTGCGCTTGAAGATGGATTTCGTATCGTTTTCTATGTCTTTAATAACTGTCTCAACATCGTTGCCCAAGGGACCGAGTGAGAGCACCGCCACGTCGCTTCCGTCGTGCAACTTTCTTCCTGTGCCCACCTCAATGGCTTCCAACGGACATCGCCAATCCACCTTGACGCCGCGTCCGCGCGGATAGCGAATCACGAATGTTCCCTTTCCGGGCAGTTGGGCGGTGTACATCAGCTTTCGCAGTTCCCATTCATTCATGGGAGAGGAGATAGTCAGGTTGGGAATGGGTCGCAGGGCGGCAATGTCGAACGCTCCGTGATGGGTGGGGCCGTCTGGTCCTACGAGTCCTGCGCGGTCCAGGCAAAGCACGACGGGCAGGTTGAGGATGGCAAGGTCGTGGATGATGTTGTCGTAGGCGCGCTGTGAGAAGGCGCTATAGATGTTGCAGAAAGGCTGCAATCCGTCTTTTGCCATTCCGCCGGAGAACGTCACCGCGTGGCCTTCGGCAATTCCCACGTCGAAGCAGCGGTCGGGCATCTCCTTCATCATGATGTTCATGGAGCAACCGGTGGGCATGGCGGGTGTCACGCCTACGATACGCTCATTTATCTTCGCCAATTCCAACAGCGTCTCACCGAAGACCTCTTGGTATTTGGGCGGCTCATGCGAAGTGTCGCTCACCAACCGCTCACCCGTAGAGGCGTCAAACTTGCCCGGCGCGTGCCAAATCGTGGCGTGTTCCTCGGCAGGCTTGTAGCCCTTGCCCTTCACGGTGTGCAGATGGAGCAGCTTGGGACCTTTCATGTCCTTGATGCGCTGCAGGATGCTCACGATATTCTTCACGTCGTGACCGTCGAAGGGACCAAAGTAGCGTATGTTCATGCCTTCAAAGAGGTTCTGCTGATGGGCAAGCGCACTCTTGATAGCGTTGTTTAGTCGGATGATACCGTTGCGGCGGTTGTCGTTGAGGTAGCCTTTGTGCTTCATCCAGACCGACAGCTTATAGCGGATTTTGTTGTAGGTGTCGTTAGTGTCCAGATTAATCAGGTATTGCTCCATTCCACCCACAGCACGGTCGATGGACATGTCGTTGTCGTTGAGCACCACCAATAGGTCATTGGGCGTGGAGCTTACGTTGTTCAATCCCTCAAAAGCCAGTCCACCGCTCATGGCTCCGTCGCCAATCACAGCCACCACGTGTCGGTTGGGGTTGCCGGTTTTCTTTGCAGCCACAGCCATACCTAATGCAGCCGAAATACTGTTGGAGGCATGACCGCAGGTGAACGTGTCGTAGATACTCTCCTCTGGCGAAGGGAACGGACGGATGCCGCCAAACTGACGGTTGGTGTAGAATGTGTCACGGCGACCCGTAAGAATCTTGTGGCCGTAGGCCTGATGTCCCACGTCCCACACAATACGGTCCTCCGGCGTGTTGAACACGTAGTGAAGGGCCACGGTGAGCTCCACCACGCCCAAACTGGAGGCGAAGTGACCCGGATTCACCGACACCTCTTCAATTATGTCTTGGCGAAGCTCCTTACAGAGCTCAGGAAGCTGGTCAATGCTCAGCTTGCGGAGGTCGGCTGGCGAATCGATTCTGCTCAGTAAACCGTAATTCTTCTTATCCATTTGCTATGGCAACCGATGATTATTTGGTATATTCTTTGCAAAGGTACAAAAATTTTGTATCTTTGCAAAATGTAACTATCAAATCTAAACAATATTATGAATAGACCTACTATCCTTATTGCGGCAATGCTTTTCGCTTCCGCTCCCGTGTTGGCTCAAACAGCCGACGGCGGTATCTCACCTAAAATGTTGCAGCGTATCGAACAGGCTCAGCAAGGTGGCTCTTCAGACAAGGCGCTCTTCAATGCCATCGCCTCCAACAACATCGACGACTTGGCTAAGAATTTCGCCAATCAAGGTCCCATCAACTCTTATTTCAGCATTGAGACTCCCAAGCAGACCATTCACGACCAGAAGAAGTCGGGACGCTGCTGGATGTTCTCAGGACTCAACGTGCTTCGTGCCAATTTCGCCAAAGCTCATGGCGACAGCGTGCGCGTGGAATTCTCACAGGCATACCTGTTCTTCTACGACCAATTAGAGAAGGCAAACCTGATGCTCCAGGGAGTTATCGACTGTGCCGATAAGCCTATGGATGACCAGCGTGTGCAGTTCTTCTTCAAGCACCCCATCAACGATGGTGGTACGTTCTGCGGTGTGGCTGACTTGACAGAGAAGTATGGCATCGTGCCCATGCAGGCACAGCCGGAGACATTCTCGACCGACAACACCAACCGAATGGCACGCATCGTCTCGTCGAAACTCCGCGAGTTTGGACTGGAGCTTCGTTCCATGGTGAAGGATGGAAAGAGCCGCAAGGCTATCAACGACCGCAAGACGGAAATGCTTTCCACTATCTACCATATCCTGACGCTCACCATCGGCGAGCCTGTCAAGAGTTTCCGCTATGCCTTCCGCAACGATAAGGGCAAGGTGGTGATTCCCGAAAAGACCTATACTCCGAAGGAATTCTATGACTTCACGGTGGGACACAAACTCAACGGTACTTTCATCATGGTGATGAACGACCCGCGCCGTCCCTACCACCAGACCTATGAGGTGGAATACGACCGTCACACCTACGACGGACACAACTGGAAATATCTCAATCTGCCTATGGAAGAGATTGCCCAACTCGCTATCGCCAGCCTCAAGGATGGTCATAAGATATATAGTTCTTACGACGTGGGCAAGCAGTTCGACCGCAAGCGCGGCTATCTCGACCTCGAAAACTACGATTATGGTTCCCTCTTCGGCACTACCTTCGGCATGAACAAAGCCGACCGCATCTCTACCTTCGACAGTGGTTCCACTCACGCCATGACGCTCACGGCTGTGGACCTCGACACCGATGGCAAACCCCTCAAGTGGGAAGTGGAGAATAGCTGGGGACCTTCCGCTGGTCACAATGGCTATCTCATTATGACTAACCGTTGGTTCAATGAGTATATGTTCCGTTTGGTGGTGAACAAGAAGTACGCTTCACCCGAAATCTTGAGTCAGTTTAACAAAAAGCCTATCATGGTCATGCCGGAAGACCCGCTCTTCGGCTTCGACGACTAATATAATAAGTTATTGCTGTCCGGTAAAACTTTTATGACCGACAAAAATTAGGGCTGACATTTCTCACGAAGTATCAACCCTTTTGGCTACCTTTGTATTTGCAATAAATAAAGTAACCATGAGCAAAGATAGTCAT
>JBMNUV010000001.1:0-340269 GCA_050946455.1 Prevotella sp. | reverse complement strand
TCAGCAATCTCAGCAAAGCATCTAACACGTTGAAAGAAAAACTCTTACGTACATGAATAGATGGTAAAACATCCCAGCAATATCTCAGCAACATCTCAGCAGACTGAGACGGAACATCTTTCCATCTAGAATGGGGCAAAGAGGTGACAAATAGAGCTTTATGACGAATTTAGAGCCTATTGAGCCAACCTGCCATGTGATGCGAAAGAGGCATCGTGAGATGTGCTTATCGGACAAGTAAAAAGCCCCAACCCGTCTGTAGATGAGGATGGGGCACATGAGTGGTTAAGTTTACCGGACAGTAATATTTCTACATTCTCTTCAACCTGTTTTCGGCATCACTTATCATTTCTTTCAAATACACAGATGGTTGCCTTCTTTCTTTGCCATTTCGAGAAACTTCTGCAACGCAATCTTCGCATTGGCTTTATCGCCATATCCATCGTAACAGACGGCAAGGTAGTAGCGTGAAGTGATTTAAATGTCTCATTATTTTTCGTATTTAGGTTGTGTAACTATTCAATACCCTTTTCTTTTTCATTTGTAAAAACTTAAAGACGGAATGACATGCCGTAATATCTGTACCGTGATAAGTTTCAAGATAAACTCTCAACTACCCTCATCTATTTTTTTCCATTGTTACTGGTTAAATTGAGTTTAATTCAAGTTTATTTATCGTTTGCAATTGAGAAATAGAAGGGAAATCAACAGGGTGTCCTTTGACTTCAATTATTTTGTCTCTCTCCTCTCATTTCTCTAAATAAGAAAGCTGGATGGCTGTATGTTTCAAAGATAAGAATAAATTCCTAAAAACAGGAAGAAATCATTCAACTTTCGCATGTATGGAGGAGTCAAAGAAGTTAGTAGGAGTCAAAGGAGTTAAAGACATTACTATTGAAGGATTCTGATACCCTTCATCAGTGTTAGCTTCGCTGAATCCTTGCTACGCTCGGTATAGCTCGAACAAGTTCGGCTCTGCACTCGCTTGCATCGGATTTAGCTTCGCTGAATCATTGCTGCGCTCGGTATAGCTCGAACAAGTTCGGCTCTACACTCGCTTGCCTCGGATTTGTCTTTAACTCCTCTAACTCCTTTGACTCCTTTTAACTCCCTTGAAGTAAGCAAGTTGTAAACTTGCGAAACTTTGGTAAATAATACAGAAGAATCCCACGAAAATACACAAAATGCGAATTGTGTATGTTCGTGGGATTCTGAGTTGTTAACCCTGCCCATCGGAATTCACCGAAAGAAAGGGCAGGGTAGTTTTACTTATCTGATGACAATTTTCTGTGTTGTGCCATTGGCATGGCGGACAATGTTGATGCCCCGCTGAGGAGCCGTGAGGCTACGACCGTCGATAGAATAATAACGGTCTTCGCTCTGTGGGGCTACCCCTTGCAGATCGTTGATAGCTGTGGCACTTTCAAAGTCGCTGGCTGAAAGATAAGCACTATTAGCCACTTCACAAGCCTTGGCATCGTCTTCGTCGAAGTCAGAAACGAATGCCACGACCTCTAAATTCTCCTGCTTATAGTAGTTCTCCACGGTGAATGTGTAGTCGTAGCTGTATTCGTCGCCGTCCCATTCCAGCACTTCACCCCAAGTGGAGTTGACCTTTCTACCTGTGTGGTGATGCATGAATCCGGTTGAACCGTTGGCTTGTCCGGAACCATCCAGATTGTCCTCCAATAGGAATACCGTGATGCGGGCGGGATTCTTGGTGAAGTCGCTCTTAGACCGCTCGCCCGTTACGTTCACGTGCAACTCATTGTTCTCTTCGTCGAGTGTTGCCTTCAAGTTGAGAGATACAAAGGCAGACGTTGCCATGCGTTCGCGGATGCCAGTCTTGAGTTGGTCCTCAGACGACGGACAATAGACGGGAGTTGACTCGGATGCCACCAAGGCACGGTCAAGCATAATGCCCGGAGCATAAGTGCTGCCGCCGGCATTGTAGAACCAGAGATACTCATTGTCAAAAGGCTGCGTGTATTGGTCGGTGTAATAGCCAGAGTGGTGTTCCACTTGGAAAACACGTCCCTTGAATTCATCGTTGGCAAGAATATCCTCCACATATCCAGCTACGCGCGGACAGTTGACGCACTTCTCAGTGGTGAACTCCTCCAAAAGTACATTGCGCGTGAAGTCATGTCTCACCACGGAGAAACTTCCCGTAAGTGTATTGTCGCTCATATCCTCATCATCACCTTCATCGAATTTACTGAGGGTGAACGTGAATGTACGGTCGGCAGGTGTGTTAGTTGTGATGGTAGGATAGAAGGTGAACTCTACTTCCTGCTCCTCTCCGTAGGCAACGTTGCAATCTGCATGAGCAGTGGCAGGCTCCTCCAAGTCGTCCACGAGCAGCGTGGCGTCAATGCCCGTGATGGTTGCTGTGGCAAGATTGCGCACAAGAGCATTTACAGTGTAGGTTCCCTTGTCAATTACGAATATCTCTTGTGGAGTGATGGATTCGAGAGCGAGGTTGTATTTGGGCAGATTGTCGCCGTATACTAATGCCTCACATGCCAAGGCACCTGCGTCACTTCGGTCAACCCATGCAGAGTCGCTACCAAGTTTGACAAACAGGGCGTTTTCTTGTGGTTGGTTTAATATGGAAAGTCCCACGGCGGCTCCCTTCTGATGGAAGCTGTAGCCAATGTATAGACCCTCTTCACCAGTGATGGAATAAGGAGCGTTAAGCCCGACAGTATTCCAACCGCGTTTCAGCTTGGGATCGTCGGTCTTGTTGAGAGCGCCACTGGCAAGGTCCTCACCATCAAGTGACGTGCGCACCCAAACGCGCAGGGAGTCGATATTGACAGCAGAGGCCAATCCGGCATGTATAGAATCAATGTGGTTACCGGCATAGACTTGTAGCTTGCTGGCAGGCAGAAAGATAGCTCCCGAAATCCAAGTGTCCTTCTCCTTAGAGGTGAAGCCCTTGGTTGAAGCGGTCTTTACCTTTCCGTTGCAGTAGCCTACATTGAGGGCGGAAACCTGAGCATTGCTCACCCCACAGAGGGCGAACAATGCTAAGATGGTTGATAGGAATCGTTTCATTTCACAATCAGTTTTTGAGTCTTAACAGTTCCATCGGAGTAAACCGACTTCACGATGTTGATACCCTTTACAGGACTACTCAGCTTGCGGCCATTGAGGTCGTAGAAACTGCGGCTGACTACATTGCCGTTTTGAGTCTTCACCGTGTTGATGCCGTCGGTGTTATAGCGGTCGTTGGTCTTTACGAACACGTCGTCAAGACGAAGAATGTACTGACCTGTGCAGTCGTAATGACGGAACGCGAGTTTCACGTTCTTGCCTGCCCAAGGCTTCAAGTCGATAGTGCGGAGTTCCCAGCCTAGCACATATCCACTCTCATCCTGTGATGTAGGAGTATTGATGGTTTCCTCATAAGTTGCAGTATCCGCCGTGATTTCTTCCACTGTAGAGCCGGAAGTCACGTAGAGACTGTAATGCTCGGCATAGCGCTCAGGATGGAAAGCAGAGATATAATAGGTGAGCACAGCACCTTCTGCAGGCACGTCGAAGTTGGGCGAGAATGTCCAGTTGTCGGGTGTGATGCTTCCTAAATTGTTGCTGTAGGAGATGGAAGCCAGACAATCCAAGCCGGAGTGAACGTAATTAGGATTCTCTCCCCAGAGATTAGAGCCGAGGTCCCAAGTCTCACCGTCGTTGTTTCCGTCATAGGTCGTCCATCCATAAGCTGCATCCTCAAAGTCACCGATGAGAATCAAACCTTCGGAATTCTTGGTTCGACCTTGGCACTCCACCTTGAAGTCACCACAGTTGGTGCTGATGGTGATGCTGTCCTTGAATTCTCCTTCTTCAGTGGGGAAGAACCAGAGTGTCACATCAAGATTCTGATTAAACTTGGCACTGTCTTCAGGAACGATGCCATAGAAGGCACTCACATTGTTGATGCTGTTCACCTTGAGGGCTTTTGAGCCAAGATTGTGAAGACTTACGGTTGCCGTCGTATAGCGTTGCGGACCCACATAAGTGGAGTCAAACTCCACGCTCGGAGTGAGTAGTTCTGCCTCATATTCATTATAATCGACAACATGGAGCTTGAAGTGAGAGATTTCCAAGCGGTCGGTGCCGTAATGGATGGTATCTCCACCTTGGCGATACATGAATGTGATAGAGTGGTCACCTGGAGCACAAGCCAGATAATCTTTCCAGAAGTCATCAGCACCGAAGAGTGCTTCTGACCCTGCATCAACGTCATAGCCCCAAACATCATGGACTCCAGTATTCATCGGGTGGGTAATAGTTACTGCTCCACGGTCCTTGCCCCAATAGTTATCCACCGTCGTGGGTGTGCCATCCATGTGTCCATCCCAAGAGAGGAATCCCATCTTGCCATCAGGGATCGTGAAGGAAGCTGTGAATGAGGACTCTATATATTCATAGTCGGGCTTGCCGGCTGTGATGTTGTAGGCGATTCCATTCTCTATGATGAATGGATTGTTCTCGTCTGTTGTCCAAGTGAGCTCAGCACCAGCCTCATCAACGATGCTGTTGAAGTCGGGCATGTCTACCACGTTGGCTTTAGCCGTTACGTTGTATGTTCCAGCAGTGGTGACGATGGTCAGATGAGCCGTTTTCTCTCCCGAAGTTGTAGTGGTGAGGGTCACGGGCATTTCGAGTTTCTCCAAGGTGGCAGCTGAGCCAATGTTCTTGTCTGCCTTGAACTCATCGTTGTCAGAAGTTACGCTTGTGATGCTTAATGCGTTGCTACCCTTGTTCCGAAGCACCACGTAGGCAGTCTTGTTCACTGTTCCGCCAGCTTGCAGGACCGCATTTCCAAGGTCGATGCTGTCAGCTTCCAAAAGGGCGGAATCTGCCTTCAAAGTCTCTGTCTCTAAGTCGAGGTCGTAGACATACAGACGGTCATTCTCATCGCCGCTATAATAATACTGGTCGTATTGGAATCGAACCTGATGCTGACCTGGGGCAAGTTCAATAGTGTTGGCTATATCTGTGTTGGGGTTCTGCCACTGGGCAAGAGAAGTATTCATGTCATCAACAAAATAACCACCGGTAGCATTATACCACTGACCGCCGTTGTTGCTCATTCCCTTCCAAGAGAGTTTGCCCATCTGTCCTTCTGGCACAGTGAATGTAATGGTGAGTTTGGAAGAAAGTCCACCCGTACCATCGGTCCCAGAGGTTGCGACAATCTGATTGTTGTCGAGTGTGTCAAGTCTGAAAGGAGCCTCAATATTGGTCTCGAAGGTGAAGTCTCCATGCTTGACAATGGGAGTAAAGTCGGGCTGTGGAATCACTGTTCCAAGCAAGATAACGTTGATGTCGTCACCACCGTCATAGCTTACCGTTGCCAAACCCTCATATTCACTTGGATTCTGGGCAGAGAACGTCACAGGGAATCGCTTTGCGGAATAAGCGGGAATGGTCAAAGTTTCATTGTCGGTAGCGAACACATTGTCGTCGGATTCAATCTCAACAATTGCATCGGCATCAACACCGCCGGTATTGACGAGCGTGACACTGTCAGTAGCGCTGCCGCCGGGGAAGACCTCTCCAAGGTTCTTGCTCTCATCAAAAGTAACCAAGTTGGCCTGATTGTTAGGCAGATAGAGCGAGAAGTTGCGATACATCCTGTAAAAACCGTAAGACTGAGAGCCGTCGGGTGTGTACTCCGAGATTCCGAAGCTCTGGTCAGTGTAGATGCGTTCGAAGTTGCCTTCCACATGGAAAATTAGATTATCATCGGGTGTGAGTTTACCATCTTCGTTTACTGTGCCTGCCATCAACACGCCTACGTAGTAGTTGTAGATGGAACCGGCAATAGTAGCCTCTGAGAAGACGGTTGATGTTGGGATTGTGATGGTTTTATTGGCAGCATCGTATGTGCCGACAATAAGAGAGTCCGTACTTTTCGACCATGCCGTAGGGTCATAAAGGTTGAAAAGTTTGGAGAATGTCACCTTGGTCCCATCTACTGCAACGCCCACATTGTAGGTCAGAACGTCACCGCCTTCATAGTGGAAGCTGTAGTTGGAATAGTAGGACTGTGCCACTGCAAAATACTGGGTCGTATCAACAGGGTCAACTCGGCGAATGGTTTTGCGCTGAGTTGGCTTCTGTGCAGTAGAGCGATTGTTTTGGGGAACAAGGTACTGTGTGAGCGTGATATCGAATGTGCGGTTGAGATTCATTGGGTCAATCTCTTCCGGTATCATGCTCTTAGCCTTTGCCACGTCTACCGTCTGGGGTTGTTGTGCCCAAACAAAGCCTGTGGAAATCAAGGCTACTAAGAGTAAATACAACTTTCTCATAAGCATGTCCTTTAATATTAATTAAACAATAAAAAATAGTATGTGTAGAATTTCAACTGTTCGTAGCTTGGTTACAAATATAAGAAATTTAAAAAGAAAAGTAGGCAAAAAAACGTTTGTTCTTGTTCTTAAGTATCAATTAGAACAAAAAACACATGATTTTACATCCAATTCATAGGCTATTTACGCTCTTTTTGGTTCAACCTAAAGGTGCTATTTTAATAGGTCCATTGAAGTACAGGCAATGATGCTCATAGGAGATTCCTTCGGCTGAGTAGTGCTAAAATTACGAGCATTCTTGATTCGAAATCCACAGTGTGTATTATTGCCGTTCGGCTACTGCGGTGTGCTGACAGGTGCCAGCAAATCGGGTGCCAATTGCCACCAATTCGGGTGCCAAGTGCCAACCGTTCGAGTGCCACTTGTCAGCAATCACCGGTAAGCGCTTCCCAAAATACTTGTATATTACTACGTAATATATAGGCAGTGAATTTGGGGTATGAAAAAGCCCGAACTAACACAAGTCCGGGCTTATTAGGATACAATTATATGGGCGGAAGTCCTAACGGAATATTGATAGATAGCCGTCGGAATCGTCCAGTGGTTTCCTATTCTAAATGATTACAAATTATCTCTTGAAACTTCTGGATGTTATGCTGGGGCAATCTTTGCTACTGTTTGCTTTTTGAACCGATGCCGAGATGTCGTAACCATCGTAATATGATTTTTAAAGGTAAATTTGATTTCAGTATGTTTAGTGAATAATTGAGAGTCTTACTCCTGACATGAAGTAACAAGTATATAGACCACTGCCTTTATCTTCAGCCAAGAGTAAAGACTCTCTCCGTTTGTCATCTGACGACTTTTATCTGCTCTTGTTTCTGCCCCTTCTTCGCTATTATGATGAAAGAGCCTTTAGCGTCCCAATCCATAGACGAAGTGTTCATCGTTCTCGTGAGAACTCGGGAACCGTTCATGCTGTAAACCTCAATCTGCACGGGCAAGGGACAGCCAACAGACAGCCTTCCATGCTGATACTTCAAATGTATGTCTGATTCCGATTCAGAGACAGAAGAAATGCTTGTGAGTACATTGTTCTGCCATGCTAACACGGGAAAACCGTCGTTGATGCCTTTGGTGTCTTTTTCCCAAATTTCGCTTCCCTGATTGAGCAGAGCTAATGTAGCGTCAGACTTCATTTCCTCTTCGGTCTTTTTTGTGACTCCATTGTTGTCATCGCCCGCACCTTGCTCAGCAGAGAGGTCAACATAGTAGCAGTTGCTGATTTCAGTTCCAGTATCGGTGGTACCAACCACTGCAGCCCCGGAATAGTCGTTCAGCACATTTCCTCTATTATAAGAATTCATCAGTTTTGTAACTGTTGAGGACGACTTTGCAAGATATCCTACGAGTCCGCCTGCAAAGAAACCGAAAAATTTGATGGAGCCTTTGTTGTAACAATTCTCAATAGTTCCATCGCCATCCACGTAGCCGGCGATTCCACCCACATTGGTCAAACCGGTGAGGTCACCTTCATTCACACATTCGCTGACCGTTCCGCCATAGAGAGAACCGACAATACCTCCTTGTCCCATTCCGTCAGTGGAGACGTCGAACGATGCCTTGTTCATGCACTGCTTGATGGTTCCGCCTTCCATGCAACCTACAATTGCGCCCGTGCCGTGGGTACCCTCTATTACAGAATTGGAATCTATTATCAGATTTTGGATAATAGCATCCTTGTTGATGCAGGCAAATAGGCCTGTGCCTCCGATGCTGTTGAGTGTATCTATGAAATGTATACACACATTTGTTATCTTATGATAACCTCCATCGAAATTACCAAGGAAATAATAAGAACTGTCTATGTACTCAGAAGTTTCAGTGTTGATGTATTTGTCGTAAAAACCTATAGGCTTAAATTTTTGTCCTTCGCTATAGCCCATATCCAAATCAGAAGTCAGCAAGAAGTATTTTCCTTCATACGACTCGTTCAAAGATACGGTCTCTTGGAGATAAGCCAAATGTTGTGGCTTCTCAATGAGGTAAGGATTTGCTGCTGTCCCATCGCCTGTGGTCCACGCTTCCGACTTTCCATCCCACACCTGCGCATGTACGGCAACAGATGTAATAATAACTAGAGTTAGTGTTAGTAGTTTCTTCATAAATTCTACATTATAAAATTAATAAATCGATTAAATCACGAGTATTGCGAATATTCATTTCGGACAGGCTTTAGGAAAGTACTGTTATTTATAGAGACAGATTTTGTTGTTATATACTCGGACAGAGTGTGAGCGGATAAGGATATTGATATGGTTCCGTAACCGCATGAGGAACAGTGTACCGTATAAGAACAAAAACTCATCCACAAGGACAGAACATCCTTTGAGCCTTAATGTCAAGATTAGTAATGCTCTTCTTTAGTTAAGCAAAGCTCTCTTCTTGCATGTGTATAATCGTCTGAATGATGCCTTAATTTTAGACAGCTTGATTTCAGTACTCAGACATATAATACGAAAAATTTACTCTTGCAAATTTAGGTTTTTAAGGTAAATGAACAAAAGAAATGAAAAAATAAAATACTTTTCATAACAATATTTAACAACTAAGGGCTCTATAAACTCCAAATTGAAGAACTTGATTAGTAGAAAGAAATAAAAAATACTCTGGAAAACTATGTTCCAGAGTATCATTCTATCACGGAAGCCCGACTGTGGGCTTGGAATTCTTGACAGGGCTTTTTATCTGTTGATTTCCAGCACAACGATTGATTTGGCTGGAAGCTTGACCGAAACCTTGTTGCCTTTTATTTTGGCTCCCTTGAACAGGACGGGGGCAACGGTGGAAGGATGTTCAAAATCATTGTAATCCTTGATGTCCTTGCATGTGAGGAGCTTACCCGTCACGCTTTTGGCTTGATAGCCATCGAAGTTCAGTTCCACCTCCTGCGCTTTGTCGAGACTCACATTGACTAATGAGGCGATGAGGTTGCCATCCTGCTTTTGGGCTGTTGAGATACTCACTAATGGCACGTGGCGTGGGTTATCCTTATTGCCGCGCACTTCCATTGAGTCAGTCTTGACATCAGCAGGCAGATAAGTGGCTTCTTGGAATCCTTTATACATATTGAAAACGTGGTAGGTGGGCGTGAGAACCATGTGTCCTTGTCCCACGGTATCAGTGAGAATCATGCTCTGCAGCACGTTGACAACCTGAGCAATGTTTGCCATACGGATGCGGTCAGTGTGGCGGTGGAAGACATTGAGGGTGAGGGCAGCCACCATGGCATCGCGCATGGAGTTCTGCTGATAGAGATGACCCTTCACGGTGCCGGGCTCCTCGTCCCACCATGTTCCCCACTCATCGACAAGCAGACCAATCTGCTTCTTGGGGTCGTATTGGTCCATGATGGCGCAATGCTTCTTGATGACATCCTCGATTTCAAGGCATTTGCCCATGGTCCAGTAATAGTCGTCATCGTTGAACTTTGTGGCAGAGCCTTTGCTGCCCGTCCACCCCGTGACGGTGTAGTAATGGAGGGAGATGCCGTTCATGCGGTTGCCCACGTTCTGCATGAGCGTCTTGGTCCAGTTATAGTCGTAGTCGCTGGCGCCGGAAGCAATCTTGTAAAGTTCATTGCCATCGTAGTTGCGGCAGTAGACCGAATAACGACGGAACAGGTCACCGTAATATTCGGGACGCATGTTGCCGCCACAGCCCCAACTCTCATTGCCCACACCGAGGAACTTCACGTGCCAAGCGTGGTCGCGACCGTTCTTGCGGCGCAGCTTTGCCATTGGCGTATCGCCTTCCGACGTCATATATTCCACCCATTTGGCGAGTTCCTCAACGGTACCGGAGCCAACATTGCCGCTGATATAAGGCTCGCAGCCCAGCATCTCGCACAGGTTGAGAAACTCGTGGGTGCCGAAAGAGTTGTCCTCAATGGTTCCGCCCCAGTTGTTGTTTTGCATCTTTGGGCGCTGGTCGCGGGGACCAATGCCGTCCATCCAATGATATTCATCGGCAAAGCAGCCTCCGGGCCAGCGCAGAACGGGCACGTGAAGCTCCTTGAGGGCTTGAAACACATCGTTGCGGTAGCCGTTGGTGTTAGGAACCTTGGAGTTGGGACCTACCCAAAGACCTCCATAGATGCACGTGCCAAGATGTTCAGCAAACTGACCATAGATTTCCTTGTAGATTTTCTGATTGCCCTCACCCACGTGAATAGTAGCCGTGGCGTCTTGACCCTGCGCCGGGAGCAAAACCGCTGAGGCAATCATCAATGAAAAAGCGATTCTTTTTATCATATCTCGTTTTAATGAATTAGATTCGGGAGTGAGTCGGGATGGGAATATGATGCCATACTTCTCCGTTGTCGACTGACTGTAGAAAGTGCAAACTATTGTCTGTTATTTGATAGCGTACGAAATTTGGTGGTAAAGTTACAATAAAAAATAATAATACAGCCCTGTTTAGAGAAATTTTTTTCCTTCCAGAAAAAAAGAGTTAGGAAATAGGAGTTAGGAGACACAAATCTAATTCATAATTCATAATGCATAATTCATAATTAGCTTCGCCCTCATGCACGGAGACACTACTCTAATGTATTATGCGTTGGGCTTAACTCCGTCGAAGTAAGCTAACTTTAGTATCTCTCTTTGCATTGGCGGTACAGACAATAAAAAAGGAGAGGGCAGTGGGTCCTCTCCTATTATATAAGTATTGGGTTATAACGTTTAACGTTTTGGCGGAGCTAATAATATTCTCTGCCGTTTATCATTTACAGCAATTCTTTCCCCCATGAGGATTCGGGAGAATCGCCCCACGACCCCAAGAGGATGGGAAAATTATTTGTAGGAACGCTCGTAGATGCCAAGATAATCCTCGTCGCTCAATGTCAACGGGTCGGCTGTGATGTCGCCGCCTAATACTTGATGGATGCGGGCAGGCCAAGTCTTGAGCTCTTCGCGGGTGATACCCACCTCGCTCATCTTCAAGTCTTGACAATCCACACTGGCAATGAGTTGGTCGAGTGCCTTGATGAAGTCCTTGCCGCTCGTGGGATGCTCTACTCCCATAGCCTTTGCCATCTTCATCATGGGCTCTTCGGCAGCCTTACGCTCAGCAAAGAAATCGAAGTATTCGTGGCTAATCATAATCAGACCGGCACCATGAACGAGGTTGGGATGCGAGCTTCCCATCACATGCTCCATGGTATGCTCAGAGGTGCAGAGCATATAATATCCAGCCAAAGAGTTAGCCAAAGCCATATTGCTGCGGGCTTCCTTGTTGCTGCCGTCCTTGTAGGCAATGGGCAGGTTCTTGGCTATCAGCTCGATAGCCTTCAAAGCGAACATCTCGCCCATGGGGTGCTCCTTGGTGTTGATGACGCTCTCTGCGGCATGGTAGAAGGCATCCATACCCTGATAGGCAGTGAACTTTGGCGGTACGCTCATCATCAAGTCAGAATCTACCACCGAGATAGTGGGGAACATAGATACGTCGAAGATTCCTGTTTTCTCCTGCGTCTTGTCATTGGAGATAACCGAGAACATGTCAACCTCCGAACCCGTACCGGCGCTCGTCGTGATAGCGATGAGAGGCACGCTGGGATGCTGGAAAGGTTTCTTGCCGCCCTGTGCTGAGAAGGAGTAGTCCCAGATGTCGCCTTCGTTGACCATCATCAGGGCGATGCACTTGCTGCAGTCCATCACCGAGCCACCACCGAGCGCCACCACGAAGTCGCACTGCTCCTTACGGGCTTTGGCTGCGGCATCCATCACGTTCTTGTTGGTAGGATTGGGACGCACCTCATCGAAAAGCACGTGAGCCACGCCAGCTTGGTCAAGCTCTTTCTCCACGGCTGCGAGATAGCCGTAGCGCTTGGTGCTTTGTCCGTTACTCGTTACGATGAGCGCCTTTTTGCCGGGCATCTGCTCAAGGTGAAGGTTTTTCAACTGGCCAGCTCCAAAGAGGACCTTAGTAGGCATAAAAAATTGAAAGTTGTACATAGTCATGAAGTTTTTAGAATCTGCTGCAAAGATATTATTTTTTCTCTTAACTTGGTTTTCTTAAAAGTCTTTTTTTATTTTCTCTAAAGGTATTCTTGCAAATTCGTCTGTTTTCCCCCGCATGGAGGTTCGCACTTTGGTTCCGCAACGCATGGAGTCGCAACACACGGAGGTCTCGCGCTCCGCGCGGGACGACTGCCGCATCTGCCCGATAATTGTTTCGCCACTCATGGAGGTCCCGTCGCTCCGCGCGGGACGACTGCCGCATCTATCCGACAGTTAGTCGTCTCGTAGTTCTCGCGCTCCGCGCGGGAACAAAATCCGCCTTAGCCCAAAGACTCTCGTCCCGCGCGGAGCGACGGGACCTCCATGAGTTGCGTTTCCACGATGGATGCTGTTCCCGCGCGGAGCGCGAGAACTACGGCTTCGCTTCTGGCATATTCGCTTATCGTCTCGCGCGGAGCGACGGGACCTCCGTGAGTTGCGTCTTCTCGGTGGATGTTGTTTACGTGAGTTGCGTCTATACGGTGGATGCTGTTCCCGCGCGGAGCGCGAGAACTACGATATGCGAGAACTACGAAAAAATACCTCGAGAGAAAAGCAAAAATAACCGTAGAGAAAAACGAGTATCGGAAAATTTACGTTATCTTTGCAACCGTAATATCAATCATCAACAAATGGAATTAAAGGCAGGCGTACAACTTTATAATTACATGGAGACCTTCTACTGCTGCACGGTGGATAGTGCACAGGAGTTTGAGTCAGTCGTCTCTGAGCACATGCTGGTCTATGTCATCAGTGGAGAGCTGGACGTGTTGTTCCACGACCGTCGGAGGCATCTGCAGCGGGGACAGGCTTATCTGATTCGCAAGAACTTTAAGGCGCACAAGATTGAATATCCCTCACGCGACGGACAGCCTTTCAAGGGACTGTTTCTCCAGCTCAAGGCTCCCATGCTGAAGAAGGTGATGCGCGAGTACCATCTGTCCAATGACACGGGCAAGCGCTTTTCGTCGCAGTCTCCCTATATCATGCTGCCCGACCATCCCCTGCTGAAAGGAATGTTCCGCTCGCTGGAGAGTTATTTCGACAGCGGACAGTACCCCTCCAAGATACTGATGGAAGCGAAAATCAAGGAGGTGATACTGACGCTGATAGAGACGATGCCCGAACTCAAATCGGTACTCTTCGACTTTGCCAATCCTTGGAAAGTGGACTTGGGGGAGTACATGGAAGAGAACTTCGCCAATGACCTTGACCTTGAGGGCTTCGCCCATTACGCAGGCCGCAGTCTTTCGGCGTTCAAGAAGGACTTCATTAGTCGGTTTCACATTTCGCCCGGACGTTGGATAGTCAAGCGCAGGCTGGCAGAGGCTTGCAGACTGATGCACGATAGGGGAGAGAAGCCCATGGAAGTGTATCTGAAAGTGGGATTCAAGAATCTCAGCCACTTCTCCACCGCCTTTAAGAGAGAGTATGGTATCACGCCCACTGAGTTCATCTCCCAGCGTACGGCATAATAAATTGTTGAGAACTAATAGAATAAGCTATGACAGAATTGGAAAAATTGAGAGCCGGTGAGGAGTACTGCTTCGATGACCCGGAGGTGGACGCATTGAAGCTCCATGCCGTGAAGGGATGCCAGCAGCTCGAAGCCGTTGACGTGTTGGACCATGAGGGAAAGGAGCGCGCCATCCGCGACTTGTTCGGTTCGGTGGGCGCGAATCCCAACGTGTTGCCCGGTTTCATCTGCGACAATGGTAAGAACATTCACATCGGCGACAACTTCATCGCCAACTACCACGTCACCATCCTTGATATACGCGAGGTGAATATCGGCAACTATGTGATGATAGGTCCCAACACGCTGATTTCCACGGTTAATCATCCCATGTATCCTTCGGGACGCCGTCGTCATTTGGGCATTGCCAAGCCCGTGACCATAGGTGATGATGTATGGATTGGCGGCAATGCGGTCATCCTGCCCGGCGTCACTATCGGCAATAACTGCGTTGTCGCAGCTGGAGCCGTGGTCACCAAGGATGTACCAGCCAACAGTCTTGTCGCCGGAGTTCCCGCACGCATCATCAAGCAACTCCCGAATGACGTATAGTCTTGATGATTCAGCGGAGGGCGCAGATGGGGAAACGTTGAAATGATAAGGAACTCCCATTTATAGTAAGAATGGCAACGTTTCCCCTTCTTCCCACCCATCATTGTGAAAGGGGACTGCCGCAGCGATACAGCTATCAACCTTTATCATCTATTCCTAAAAGCAATTCTTGGGCATATCATCTTACTCAACTTTCGCATTTATGGAGGAGTCAAAGGAGTTAAGACATTACTATTGATGGATTCTGATACCCTTCAGCACTATTGTCTTTGACTCCTTTTGACTCCTTTGACTCCTTTTAACTCCTTAGAAATAAGCAAGTTGCAAACTTGCGAAACGTCAATCATCTTATTATGATAGTATTTGACACAGTTTGAATATTATTTCTTCCAAATACTACTTTATCCATACCTACAACTAATGATTTTATAGAAAATATCCCATTGCCCCTGCCTTTTCTCAATTTATTTTTGTATTTTCGCATTGTATTAATTACCAGAGGCTCAACGAATCTGTTACCCATTTAACCAATCATACAATTATAGAATATGGCAAATCCCTTTCTCCCACATATCAACACCTATACAGCTACCGTGCACAACAAGTTTTGGAATTGCTTGCTGATGTCTATCTTGTTCACTCTGACACTTATAGTGGCAGGATGCTCCTCCAAGATGAATAACACTACCACTTCTGTCTCAACTTCAGAAGGCAGAAGAATGGCACAGGAGATTTACAAGCTCAGTGTTGCTGACTATAGTAAGGCTCGTAATCTTCTCACCCAATTACGGGAAAGGAAGTTGTTGCCGGAGTGGGAAATCAACAAAACAGAGGGTATCCTATATTTCAACCACGCCGACTTTTTTATGGCAGCAAGGAGTTTTAAACGAGCCTACTACGATGAACAAGTCCAGAAGAACGACCAAGCACAAATGAGTATTCTATTGCTCATCATCACTTGCTATGATAAGATGCAGGATGTAGGGATGATTTCATTCTACGTTGATAAACTTAAGAAGATAGCAACAGAAGCCAACGATGAGCACTATAAGGCTTTGAGTTCATTCTATGAGGCTAAAATCTTGCGTTATAGAATGGAGAAAAAGAAAGCCTACGTCGTAGCAAAGAAAGCCCTTGAGGAAATAAAGAAAGCGGGAGATATTCAGGAAACCTACTATTATTGGGTGACGTATATTGTGATGCTGCAAGACGACCATGTCAATCAAACAGCCTTAGCAGAATTGAATGCGTTGCAACAATATCTTAAGGATGTGAACAAAACAAAGGAGTTGCAAGTAACGAATTGGGCGGATGCCATAGAGGCTCATAAGGCTGTACTGCTGGCACGTCTTGGCAAAAAAGAGGAAGCCCATCGTCATTATGAACGTTTCATGCAGAACCCTGATAAGTGCAAATACAGTATCAAACATATCAGTGTATATCTGAGCGAGAACAATCTGACGCAAGAGCTGATAGACCTCACGTTGCAACGCGAACAATACCTGCGGCAAATTGGCAATGTTGACAGCTATGATATTAAAGCTGTTTACAGCACTCTGTGCCAAGCCTATATGAAACAGGGGAATTTGGAAAAAGCCAATCATTACCTGCTTCTATCTACACAACTGCAAAACAAAATAAGAGAATCGGAGGAGAAGTGCGCCACGCAGGAACTATCCATCAACTATGAACTCCACCTGCTAAAGGAAAATCAGCAGAAACGGCTTCACCGAATCAAGATTGCCTGCGTTGTGATTGTGGCAATGATTCTGTTGATTGCAGCCATCATGGGCATCCTAAGAGAACGCCATTATAATGCCATCATCGTGAAGAAGAATCGATGGATGGCAAAGCGAATAGAGCAGTTGCTCAAAGCTGAAAAGCAAAACTTGCAGATACTAAATGAACCGACAGCCGATATGAGTGGCAGTGAGGAAGAGAATAGCAAGTCGGAGAGCCAAAATGATGCGGACAGAATTATCTTCAAGAGAATATTGCAAATCATTGACGACGAAAAGTTGTTCCTCAAGCCAGACCTCAACCGTGATATGATTCTGAAGAATGCCAAGGTGTCAAAGAATCGTTTCACAGCCCTTTTCAGAAAATATACCGATAACACGTTCAGCCACTATGTGACTGAAAAGCGACTTGAATATGCCATTGGTTTGATGAAGTCGTCACCTCACTTCACTAACCATGCGATAGCCACGGACAGTGGTTTTGCAAACGACGTTAGTTTTTATAAAGCCTTCGCCGATAGATACGGTATGACCCCAGCTGAATACAGACATGCAATCGACGCAAACGACAAAGATTAACAACCGAAACGACAAAATTTAATAATAGTTGGACGCACTTTGTAATCAAAGAAAATCTTTTTCTTTATTTTTGCAAAGGAACCATTTATTTTATTAGCTTATGGGAAAGATTAAATTACATCAATTCGTATTGAGCATGCTGGCGACAATTCTATTTATTTTGTCGCCCTTGAAGTCTGCCGCCCAAAGGCAACAATTGGTTTATAACCCTCAGCTCAGCAAAGCAGAGATTGAGAAGTTGCCCGTAATCAACAAGATGCCAAAAGCCACGATTTACGGCAAGAAAGTGAAGACCTTCAACAAGAGCAATGTTCCCGCCGCTAAACGCATCATGAAGGCTGGTGAGAACGAGAATATGTTTTGGGTTAATATTACGAAGATGGAATCGTGGGGATATTCCGATTCCTCTGGTGTGTACAAGTTGGCTATCCAGCAGCCGCCCCAGACAACGCTTCTCCATTATCATCCTTATATGGATCTCTCAGGTGGTGCCGCTTATGTGGATGGCTATTATTATGGATTGACATTGGATTTGAGTTGGTATCAGTATGGTATCCTTTTTGAGAGTCTGTATAAGATTAACGCCGAGACTTGGGAAATGGAAAGCTACAAGGACTTGGACGACATCACATTGGGTGCCATGGAAACTGCACAGGCACAGGATGGAACGGTATATGGTCAGTTCTACAACAGTGATTTGACGGGGTTTGAATATGGTACCATAGACTACACAACCCTCCAGCGCACGACGATTGGAACTGCCGCTACACCCATGCTTGTATTGGCTGTAGACAAAGACAACAAACTCTATGGTATCGGTGCAGACGGATATCTGTATGGAATAGACACTTCCAATGGAAAAGAGACACAGATAGGCTCCACGGGGCTTGTAGTGGCAAAAAGCGATGGCAGCACGTATGGTCAAACTGGTGAGATTGACCCTAATACGAACACATTCTTTTGGGCAGCCATCGATTCTACCGGCACAACTGCCATGTATACAGTCAACCTAACCACAGGAAAAGCTGAGAAATATTCCGACTATTCAGAGGGCACTATGCAGATTCAAGCTATGGTTCCCGTAAAGAGCTTAGCCAATGATGATGCTCCTGCAAAGGTCGACTCCAACACGGTTGTACTCTCTTTCCCAAATGGCAGCACCGACGGAACCATCACATTCACGGCTCCTAATACTACTTTTATAGGTGATGAATTGACTGGCGAATTGGATTATGAGATTGTCATTGACGATACTATCAACGTCCAGGGAAAGGTGATGGCAGGAGAAACTGCCACTGCCAATGTCTCTACGACCACAGGCAACCATGTGTTTGCCATCAGAACCTCCAACGAAGACGGGAAGAGTCCCAGAACAAGAGTGAAAGCCTATATTGGATTTGATACTCCCGTAGCGATTGACTCTCTCAAGTTGGAAAACGATGAGACTAACGGTAAGATGAACCTTACTTGGAATGCTCCTACTAAAGGTGTCAATAACGGATATTTAGGAGAGCTTACCTATAACCTCTATCGCATTACTGATGGAGTGGAGAATCAGATTGCCGAGAACCTCAACGCTACTTCTTACAGCGATTCATACGAGGTTTCAGAGGCGCTCCATATTCTCTCATACAAGGTAGAGGCTGTCAACAACGACCAAGTGAGCCAACCCACCTATTCCAACGCTATTAAGATAGGCTCGGAGCTTGCCCTGCCTTATCTGGAGGACTTCAACTCGCAAGACCAGATGATGCTGTTCTCAACATCAGACGCCGACAATGACGGAAGTACGTGGGAATATTATGAAGAGACATGGGGCGATGTCAAATGCGTTCGAGTTGGTATGGGCGATAATAGTACGGTTGATGACTGGCTCTTCACCTCTCCTGTTAGACTCAAGCCCAACTATAAGTACACCTTCCGGCTCACATCGTGGACCGACTTTGACCATCCCGAGACTTTTGAAGTGAAGATGGGCAATGCTGCCACAGTTGAGGCAATGACACAGGCAGTGATTGATGAGACCGAAGCCGGGACTACTCACACCATCTCACAGAACAAAGACATTTCCGTGGACGAAGAAGGTCTCTACTACTTCGGCATCCACTGCAATAGCCAAGCAAATTATTATTATCTTTACGTCGACTCTATCGGTATTAGCAGTGGCATCTCTGTTCTGGCTCCTGATTCTGTGAAAGAGCTTAGTGCTACGGCAGGCTCGAATGGACAACTGTCAGCACAACTCACGTTCAACGTGCCGTCATTAGCCATCAATGGTACCAGTCTGCAAAATAATGTTGACGTTAGCATAGAGCGCAACGGCGAGCAGATTGCCAAGTTGACCGGACTGACACCCGGAAGCAGTAAATCATGGACCGACTCCGATATTCCTGCCTCAGGCATCTATACCTATAGCCTGACTACAAGTAATGAGAATGGTGACGGACAAACCGCAACTGCTAATACTTATGTGGGCATTGACACACCGGAGGCTCCCGTGATTCTCTCCACCACAGATGCAGAAGCCGGCAAGGTGACTATCACATGGGAAGAGGCTTCTACAACTGGCATTCATGGCGGATATGTCAATCCCGCAGAGATTGAGTATTCCATCGCTGAAGGTATCATCACTCCATTTGGTGAGATTGAGACCGGCGATACCCTTGTCAAGATAACGGGTGCGACTACTTGCACGTTTGACTATGATACCGACAGCGGCGATCAAACCATGACCTATTGGGTCGTGACTGGTACGAATGAGGCAGGTAATAATGGAGTCGTGGCGTATATGATGACGGGCACTCCCTATGAACTGCCGTTTGAGGAGACGTTTGCCAACCAGCAGAAGAATTATTTCTGGATATATGGAGGCTCGGTTCCAAGAGCTATCTCGTTAGGCTATTCAGATGCCTCAGCTTCAGATGACGGAGGCTCAGCAGTTCTTTCAAGTTCACAGGCCGACATCACCGGCTACGCCACTACGGGAAAGATTGCCATCTCGGGCGCACAGAATCCCAGTTTGAGTTTTGCCTACAAGGAGTCAGACAGCAGTCTCGGACTTTCCGTCAGCATTATTACGCCGGACGGCAAAGCTACGAAATTGGCAGACCTCAGCAACAGTTCTGATTTCACAACACAGAGCTTCAAGTTGAATGATTTCACCGATGAACGCTACATCAAGGTTCAGTTCGATGCCGATTTCGCGGTAGTGGGAACCATCAACATCGATGACGTGAAAGTCACGGAAGGAAGCTCGGATGCCATTGAAGGCATAGTAGGCGACGAAGCTGCTCAATTCGATGTATATTCCGTAAATGGAACCTTGGAGCGCAGCAACACTGACAATACTGAAGGATTGAGCAAGGGAGTCCATATCGTGAAGACGAGGGATAGCCAAGGCAATACGATAACCAAGAAGATAATCGTGAAATAAGATGTTGCTTATAATATATATGATTGTCCCGTAAGCCTTTAAATAGGTGAAAATAAATTTAGGCTGAGCCCGAAGCGATGGGTTCAGCCTAATTTTTTACTTACACAGTTTTCGCTTGTATGGTGGAGTCAAAGGAGCTAGAGGAGTCCAAGGAGTACGACATCACTTCTGCACTGCCTCAACATACCCTGCATCCATTATCGTCGGTTTCTCTCCGTCTATTGTTTCTTGATTATAGTAAATGCTGAATAATAAGAAAAGGCTGGGCCGAAAGAGGTGCTTTTAGCTCAGCCTAAATATTAACAGACTGTTGATGATTACTTGGTTACAGTTTTCTTGCCATTCTTGATGACTATCTGTCCTTGGCGCGGAGTGATGACGCGGCGGCCCGAAACATCATACATCGGTGATTGTGATGCATCGTAAGTCTCCATCTGAGAGATTGCATCGACGGAGATGATATATTCATTAGATGAGCCGGACTCTCCATAGTTGTAGACAACGGTCACGGTCACCACGTGGTCGCCCTCTTCCAATTGGAGAGTAGTACCAGGCGTAGGCAGCGGCTCGCTGTTCATGAGAACACCATCCACATAGACATTGTAACCGATGATATAGCCGGGGAACGCAGCTGTGACGGTCTCGAAACTGACATCGTCGATAGCCAAAGCGAACTTGTCGCTGCTCACGCAGTGGACGGCTGCATATTTGGCGCCTTCCGGAACATTGAAGCTCACTTCCTCCCAATCGGTCTCATTGCTTGCCTCGTGCAAATCGCCTATCACCATGAAGCTTGCCGTATCGGTGTCGGTGGTGCTGTAGAGCAGATAGTATTCCTCTGCGCCGTAGGTGGGCTGGGGAGCCTTCACCTTCATGCTGATGGTCTGAGCATTGCCCGAAAGCTGAGGCGTGATGAGCCAGTCGTCGTTCGGGG
Source organism: Prevotella sp. (assembly GCA_050946455.1). GTDB lineage: Bacteria > Bacteroidota > Bacteroidia > Bacteroidales > Bacteroidaceae > Prevotella. The sequence goes on along the minus strand of JBMNUV010000001.1, from coordinate 319,131 downwards.
GAGTGGTCGATGACCAGCAAACGAGGTATTGCTCTCCGGAAGCCGGTTTCCAGCTGGGATACCACTCAAAGTCCATATCCAGCTTATAAGGATTATAAACTTGGAAAGCCATAGGCTCGAATACGTTGTCATAGTTGGTGTAGCTATAGATGGCGTAAGTGTCGCTGCCGTCGCCGTCAATCATCGACCAGCGTCCTAGGTTGGAGATGGTGAAGGCATCGTAGCTTTCAAAATCGTCGGTGGTGGAGTATATCTCACCGCCTTCCAGATTGGGCTGGCTCCACGTGAGCGTGACATCTAAGCCATTGACTGAGCCGCTGAGGTCGGTCACTACAGGAAGTATGGGTCGGTTGACGGTGGCAGTGGCAATCATGCTGTTGTCGCTCAGGTTAGTGTCCAAGTCGGAAAGCACACGAATCTCATACTTGACCGAGTCTGACTTGATGATGTCCAGCGAATCAGAGAAGGTCATCGTCACGCTGTCGTTTCTGACCAGGGATGTAGCCTCAACCGATGAAATCAGCTTGCCGTCGCGCAGCAGTTCTACGGTGAAGTCGCCGCTGTCGAGGAATCCATTGTTCATGATGGTAGCCGAGAGTTCTGTCTTCTCGTTGAGTTTCATCTTTTCCGGAACATTCAACTCTCTTACAGTCAGGTCATAGTCGGGAACATCCCTCAGTTCTACATTGTCAAGATAGAGCACGTTGCCCGTGTGGCTGTAGGCATGGAAGCCCAACATCACCTGCCCAGCCGACTTGAAGTCCTCCAGCGGAACGTAGCTGCGGCCGAAGCCCAACTCGTCGGTATGCACATAAGTCGCTACGGGCTGGAAGTCGGTTACATAGGGAGTAGGACTGACTTCCAAGACCATCTCGTCATCTCCGTAAGTATAAGAGGAGAAAGTCACTACGGGGTGTTTGGCATGGCTGATGTCAATCTTACCGGACGACATACGGCAGGAGTTTTCGGGAACAACTGCGAAGAAATAGGCGCAGCCGGCATCATCTTCGCCGAATTCGCCCGTGGTTGCCCAAGAAGCGTTGTTGCCGTTGCTCTCTGTGGTAATCCAACAGCTGTAGTCAAGCTGTCCGTGGGCAAAGGTCTCCTTGAACGGGAGCTCATAGGCATCACCGGCAATGTAGACATTCGAGCGGCAGTTGTCGCCCTTGCCTTTACTGTTGCTTGCGAATACCAGGTAATAGAGAGGCTTCTGACCGTCTATCTCCGGAATCGGGTCACCTTCAAAAGTGGTGGAAGTGATATCTTCGGCAACATACTGCTGTGAGAGTCCGTTGTAAACCGAATAAGTGATGTCGTTTCCGATGAATCCATTGTGCTTCCCGACAGCAACGGGAGTCCAAGACAGGTCGACCTTTCCGTCGGAAACCGTCATGATCACGCTGTCAATCTTTGCCGGCACATCCAGACCGCAATAGGTCGTATCGGCAGCCTCCTCACCATCGCCGTAATCATTGGCAAAGGTGACAGAGTAGACGTTGACACCTTCCTCCGCCTCATTGTCGGTATATTGCAATTCAGCCGAGGGACTTACATCACTGATGGTCTTGATGAGCTGTCCATTGCGGGCAATCTTGGCAGAGAGGGCTCCCGTGAGCGATTCTCCACTGATGGTTGAAGCAGGAGCCGTGCACGAGAGGTCAGCCTTCAGACTGCCATTGATGTCGTTTTGGGCTTTCAGATTAGCCGTTGCGGCAGGGGCTGAAAGGTTCTCGGGCGCGGACATCTCAATATTGTCCAACTTGAATGTCTTCATATACGTGCGGCTGAGGAAATGGAACCCGAAGTAGTAGACGCTGTCAGCCGGAACATGCACTTTCAGGACGATATGGTTGTGCTGGTCACCGGGCGTGCACACGTCGTTGGGCGCCACCAGCGTATCGGTCATAGCCTCAATTTCAGCCGACGTTCCCATCCTCAACTCATAGTTTTGGATGTCGCTCAAACCGCAGGAGCCAACGTCATAGGATAGGATATACTGACAGTCGGCAGATAGTCTGACGGGCGGGGTAATGAGCCAGTCATCGCCAAAGGCGTATGTGCCGCTGGGGCAACCCATCATCAATGAGTCGGGAATCCAGTCCCATGTGGTGTAGTCATAGTTGTTGTCGATAATCTTGAAGAAGTCGAGGTCTGACTTCTCGTCAAAGTCATAAAGGAATGGCGGCGTGATATAGCTTCCGATGGCAAGCTTGGATGTCGTAGCCGTTGCGCCTTTCTCCTCGCCGGCATAGGTTGTCACCTCATAATAGTAATTTGTCAGTTGCGAGGACGTGATGGAGTCAGTCCAATTGTCACCCTGATAGTGGGAGGTCAGCAGCACGTTGTCCGGCTGCCTCACTACGCCCACCGAGTAGTCGTCGGGATTGAAGTAGCCTCCGTTCTTGCCTACGGTAGCATTGATCCACGAGAGATAAATCTTGTTCGGTGCTATCTCTGTAGCCATCAAGTCGGTAACTGCAGCGGGAACGTCCGGTCCCACAAACACGTTCTTCCATACCTTCGGGCCTTTTCCCTCATTGTTGCCGGCAAAAGCCTCGAAGAGGTACTTGCCTGAAGCGGTAAGGTTGAGCGTGAACGTGACGGAATCGCCTGCGCCGGCGCTCTGCGTGAGCGTGTCAGTGCCATATACCAAGTAGGCGGTGAGCGAACCCGAGAGCTGTTCGCCGGAGAGCGTCGTAGTAGGCATTCTGAAGCCTACGCTGCCCGAAAGCTCATCTTTCTCGAAGTTGACACTGAGGTTTTCGACGGCTGCCGGAGCCTTGGGGTCGGCAGTTGAGACGGGCACGTAGGCGCCCACAATCTCATCGCCATAATCAAAGCTCCACAGGCAGGTGGCTGCACCGGTCTCCAGCGCCACCTCATAGATGCCCGCCGTACCGTCGTCGAGACTTGCAGCCCAGATGAAGCGGTCCTGATCATCGAAGGTTGCCGACTGGAGATAGCGGGGCGTGACGCCGGTGGAGCCGATGACCGTCAGTTGCCCCGTACTCTTGTCCACGGTGCCGAACTGTCCCTGATTGTCGATGGCATATAGGGTTCCCGCCTTGTTGGCGGCAATGGCGACGAAGGGCGAGCTCATGTCGGCAATCTTCGTTGTGGTGCCCGTCGCCCTGTCGCGTGTGCCGAAGAGATAGCCCGTTTGGCTGGAATTGTAGAAGCAACCATACACCTTCTTGTCCACGGGGTCGTAAGTGACGTCCAGTCCCAGACAACTGTCGTCGTCCTTAGGGATGGAGGTGGTGAATTCCTCGCGCGCGAGGTCATAGATATAATACGTGTTGGCTTGGTTCTCACGGTAGACAAACTCGTATTTGTCGTCGATGCACACTCCACCGCCCACGGCATAGAGCAGGCTGTCGAGAGCAACGGGAGTGGTGGCGTCGGCAGAGAACCGGTAGAGTCCATAGGCAGGCTCCGACCAGTCGCCGCTGTAAATCAGTGAGCCGTAGATGGCGACCTCCCCCGTACCGGGGACTTTTTTCATTTGGTTTCTTGTCTTGATATTGGAAGAAACCGATAGGATGGGGTTGAAGTGTTTGATGTTTGCCCGGAACCGGTCGGGCTTGGCGGGAGCTTCCACCGGCGGGCGGGAGTCCTTGGTAACTTTTTTAGCGGCATTTTGGGCTACGGCAGACGTTGAGAGCAACATCCACCCCAGCAGAATGCCCAATGATGTTTGGAGAAATGTTTTTGACATATAATTACGTATTAAAATATAGTAGATTCTTCCGACTATTGCAAAATAAAGTGTTTTTCCGCTCATATCCAAATAAAACCTACTATGAGAGTCCGTTTTGACAACAACTGATTTATTTTTGCAAAACTAATCTTTGATTTTCCCGCCGAGGATAGTCTTGCGTTGCGGTTATTGTTCCGCGATGCATGGAGGTCTCGCGCTCCGCGCGGGACGATATTCGGCAAAACAAATAAATAGCGAGTAAGCAAAGCAACTATCCATGGTGCAACTTTGGTTGTCGTCCCGCGCGGAGCGCGGGACCTCCGTGAGTTGCGACTATACGATGGTTGTAGTTCCGCGATGCATGGAGGTCTCGCGCTCCGCGCGGGACGATATCCGACAAAACAAATAAATAGTGAGTAAGTAAAGTAACTATCCATGGTGCAACTTTGGTTGTCGTCCCGCGCGGAGCGACGGGACCTCCGTGAGTTGCGACTACACGATGCGGTTATTGTTCCGTGAGTTGCGACTACACGATGGTTATTGTTTCTGAGACCTCCGTGAGTTGCGGTTCTGTGAAGGGCAGCAAGGAATTACTTGTTTTATCTGCCAGCGGATTTCCCTCACGATAATTTATTGTTAGCTCAATTTCCCATTAGTCCTTATACAATAAAAGGAGACATACTTGAATATGTCTCCTTTTATTTTGAGAAGTATTATCAATAATTATTTAATGATAACTTTTTTCTTCATTGTCTGATGACCAGGATTGATAACTTCAACGATGTAAACTCCATTTGCTACAGATACGTGCAGGTTGTCGTTCGTGACCTGTTTGCTGATGATGAGTTTGCCTGAGATTGAATAAACGTTGACAATGGCGCCTTTGGCGTTGGTAATGTCTAAGTTGCCATTGCTTACGTTAATGTTAGAGATTCCAGTGGTTTCTGAAACCTTAGTGTTAGTCGTCTTCAATGTGAGCTTGGGCCAACCCTCGTTAGTCATCTGGCAATATACCTGTTCACTCAGCGGGCGCAAGAATGTTGTGATGCCATTCTCAAGACTGTAATCAGCATCTTTTACAAGTTCTGTACCACTAACAGTGAACCATTTATACTCAGTGTTAATACTGTTGACAATATTCTCCGAGCTTAAATCAACCTGACTCACTTCCTCCTCCAATTGAATATCTGCTTGCGGAGCATAAGTAAAGTAGTTAATCTGATGGACTGGGAGAGTAGAGAACATGAATCTGTTATCCTGCATGTTGACCACAGTCATGTCCGGTTGGTTGCTGAGGTCAATTTCCTCGAGTTGGTTGTTGCTGCAGTAGAACTCACGGAGTGATGTCAACTGCGACAAGTCGAGTGAATACAGATTGTTATTACTTACATTGAGCCACCAAATCTGAGAATTTGCATCAAGATTTATCTCCTCTAAGTTGTTGTCGTTGACTGCCAACCATTTCAATTCAGTCAAGTTACTTAAATCGAAGTTGTTGGTTCCACAAGAGCCAAGATTCAGCATAGTCAACGATGTCAGGTTGCTGAGATCCAACGACGAGAGACGGCACTTACTTAGAGTGAGTTCAGTAAGTTTGTTGTTATTGCTCAAATCGATTAATTTCAGATAAGAGTTTGCGAGGTTGAGACTTTCAAGTTCAGTGAGTTTCGTAACATCAATGGAATCCAGCGGAGTGTCGATAATGCTGAAGACTCTTAGCTGACAAGGCTGTTCCTCATAGGTGTAGAACTTAACGGTCTTAGACTCGCCAAGTGTACCCTTGTGGATAGTGTATTCGTGCTCGAGCTTGTTTTCGGTCAGAGTACCATCACCATAATCAATATAGATATATGAAGGCTCGACAGCTGCTAATGAGAGTGAGATTTCTGTGCCGACATCAGCTTTTGCCTTAAATTGTGCTACTACCAAATCAGGCTTTCCAAGAGGCTTTACATTGGTGGTTGTCAACGTAAGTTTAGGCCATGAAGCATTCTTCATCTCGCAATAAACACTGTCAGTAAGGCCCTCCATGAATGTCGTGACACCATTTGAGATAGTATAATCTTCATCTGCGAATAGGAGGGTACCATCAGACTTCTTCCAAGTATATGTGGTTTGGTTGTCTTTAATCATATATTCGCTTGAGAGGTCAACGCTATTGGCACCTGTAGGGATGATGACTTTTTTCTGTCCACTATAAGTAAAGTAATTACATGTGGTCTCGGGCATTGTGCTGAACTTGAAGTAGTTGTCTTGAATCCAAGCTATGTTGAGCTTTGTATTTCGTGATAAGTCAAGCGTAGTCAGATTATTGTCTGCAACACGCAAGTCTGTCAACTCTGTGCACATCCTAAGGTCGAGTTCTTCCAATTCGTTATTGTTGGCCTCTAATGTGGTCAGGTAAGCACAATTTCTGAGATTCAATTCTTTTATCTTATTATTGCTAATCTTCAGATATTGCAATCCACCACAGCCATATACATCTATTGTGTCGATTTGGTTGTTCACGCAAGAGAGGTTGGTCAGATAGTTGTTGGTAAGGGGATCCAACTTCGTGAGTTGATTGTTGTCGAGTGTAAGTTGTTGAATCTTGGTGTTTCCTCTTAAGTCAATCTCTGTAAGCTCGTTGCTGGACAGATTAACCGTACTAAGTGCATGCGAATTGGACATATCAATAAAATTAATCTTTGAGCTTGAAAGATTGATTTCCTTCAGTTGCACGCCTTTGTCGGTATAAACCTTAATGGTATCACCTTGAAGTTGACCTTTTACATTGGCGCCCCAGTTGCTTATATACGACTGGATGGTGAATTCCTTTTGCTCTCCATCTCCGAAATCGACATAAATCTTAGAGTTGGAAGCAAGAGCAGCAAGTCTTAATGTGAAGTTCGCACCGACAGTGTCATTTACGGCAAATTGTAGAGCTAAGTGCTTTTGACCAAGGTCAGCGCTATCAAGTACCATGAACTTAGTAGTCTTCAAGTACAAAGAAGGAAATACGCTGTTCCTGGCTTCAATATATACACTATCTGATTGAGCTTTAAGTAGAGTGATGACACCATTTTCCACAGTATAGTCAACACCCTCTGTGAGTTGGGTGTTTACCTTTGAATCGAAGCTGTTGGTAAGGTACATCTTGTAAGTGGAGGGATGCTCCTCGCTGTATGTTGAAGCGGTTAAATCTACTTTGCCATTTATGCCATATTCTATATCGTCAAGGCTAATTTCTTTTTGCGGAGAGTAATAATAGAGAGTATAATTGTCGCTTGGCACCGGCAATGTATTAAACGTGAGTTTATTGTTGTAAAGGCTAAGCTCAACAACGTTAGGATTATTACTCAAGTCTATAGTGTCAAGGCTATTTCCAGAGCAGAATAGAGATGCTAACTGCGGGTTGTTGCTTAAATCAAGTTGGCTAATGCCTTGGTCAGAGCAGGAAAGTATTCTCAACAAAGGATTGTTTGATACATCAAGAGTCCTTATTTTTGAAGAGTTGGTATTTTTCTGTGAGACATACAGTTCCTCAAGTTTTGTATTCTGGCTTACATCCAATCTGTAAATGCTTGTGTACCCACATGATAGAAGTTTAAGTTCCGGATTGCTTGAGACATTGACAGAATAAACGGAAGTACCATCTACAGAGAGATGAGTTAAAGCTGGCAGCATAGACACATCTACAGAATAAATATGTTGACACCCGTGCAGGTCAATGTATTTCATTCCTGTGCAATTAGTAAAGCTAATCCCGCTAAGATTCTTATTGCTACTTGCATCAAGTGTCTCTAACTTCTCACAGTTTGAGAAATCAAGGCTGCTGATGTCATTGTCTTTACAATCTAAGTAGGTCAATTCGGGCATTTGCGTCACATCAAGTTCCGTAAGAAGGTTATGGGAACATGTCAGCCATTTTAAGGCACTGCAATATGCGAAACTGAGAGATGTAATCTGGTAGGCAGAAACATAAAAATAATTCATAATGTCCTCTACACCGTAAACCTTAATTGCAGAGTCTGGATTCACGACAGGAACTTTTACCCATGTTGTGTCATTAGCTTTAACAGAGAACTCTCTTGTTACCCCATCTCCACAGTCAACTTGCATAGTTCCTTCTTCTTCACCAGCAATGATAAACCTAACGGTATCAGCAGCTGATTTCATTTGGATGCTAGGAGTTCCCTCTGGAACTGCGAATCCCACTTTGGCTCCTACTTTCTGTGGAACCAAACTTCCACCAGCCATTACATGAATGCCTGTGAAAGCCATCAGCATCAATAAAAGTACAATTCGTTTTTTCATAAGCAAAATAAATATTAGTTCCTTACAAATATCTCAAAAAATATTTTAAGTTGCAAGAATTCTTGTTAAATTTTTAATTGACTTGTTACATTTTGGTATTTAGTAATGCATTGAATATCAATAGTTTGAAAAATAAAAAATGATTGATTGAAGGCAATAATGTAACATTCCGTAAAGAAATTATTATGTAGTCTAACTATTCAATTAGATTACTCCTTATGGATATTAATTACGTGAGAAATGGCACAATTAATTGGATTATAATCGAAATTATCAAAGAAATCGGCAATAAATTAGAATTTTATTTGTATTTTTGCCAATAATAGAAGCGCTTATAGTATTAAATGTGAATGAGGTATTTCTTGATTTTCATTATTGTATCAGCATTATTTTCGAGCTGTGAGAACGATAGGGTCAATGCTATTTTAGAACAGGTCGATACGTTAGCCGTGTCCGGAAATATAGATTCTGCTTCTGCCATAATGAATCGCATAGATACTTCAAGAGTATCAAAACAAGAGGATAAGATGTATTATCTGCTCCTTCAGACCCAGCTCCAATATCGTTCACGTCAACCCATGGAGGATAGTACTGTTATTGATAAATGTCTCCAATATTATAAGTCCACTAATAACAGACGTCTCCTATCTCTTTCATATTATTATAAAGGGATATTCGAATATGAAAAGGGCAACTCTGTAGATGCTGTCATGCTGCTCAAAAAGGCGGAAGAAGTTGCAGCTCCTCTTCATGACTTGGAGTTAAAGCACAAAATCTATGAAAGCTTGTCAACTCTCAATTTTATGTCAGGGAATATCGACCTTGCCATGCGCTATTCTGAACTGTCTTTGAATTGTGCACAAAAAACAGGCGATGAACTTTGGTTGGTTTATGCTTATGATCATTTGGCCTGCTTATATGAGGCTAAAGGACAAATGGATAGCTGCTGGTATTACAATCAGAAAAGCCTTTCTTATATCAAGTCTGTGGATTCCATTGACCAAGCACAAATCTTGTCCCTTGTTGGAGATTGTTGTCTTAGGCAAAAGGATGAGGCTAAAGCCAAAGATTATTTCATGCAGTCCTATAAGATTTATCCTCTTCCTGAAACTTGTAATAAGCTTGCCAATATCTTCAGCAAGAATGGTATGGAAGATAAGGCACACGAAATGTGGGGCAATGCTTTGAAACATGCTGGGCCATCAGATAGGGTTCAGATTCTCGATGCCATCTCTAAACGGCAATTTGAAGAGGGTGATTACAAAAATGCATTCCTTACGCAGGTCCGTTTAGGAGAGCTAAGAGATAGTCTTTCGAAACTGGCTCAAACCGTGAAAATTCAAGAAATTCAGCTAAAATACGACCAACAGACTGAAAAAAGGCAGTTTGACCAAACTCTTATCAAATTGTTATACATTCTGATTGGGTTAATCCTTCTTTTCACGATTATGATTATCTATCACATTCAGAAAGCAAATAGGGCAAAACAAAAGATGCTCAACGACAATATCCTGATAAATGATTACAATAGGAAAATCGTGGAGCTGCAAAAGTCGGGCAAAGATGCGGAGAAGGATATTAATAGGCTGAAGCATAAGATAGAGAAAATTCAAAGCGAACAGACCAATATTATGTTTGAAGGGCATGCCCTCTATGAGAGCGTCCTCAACAATAAATCTGTAATAAGATGGACTAAATCCGATATAGACAAATTTATTGAATATTATAAAGCAGTGAATCTGCCCTTTGTCATGCAACTTGACAGGGATTTTTCGGGCTTGACGAACCGGAATAAGCTTTTCCTTATTTTGCAGGATATGGGCAAAACCGATGAGGAGATGACTCAAATACTTGGAACTTCCTCGGGGGCGATTCGGACTACAAGACATAGATTAAAAGGAAAACTAAGAGATGCCAATTTAGATTGAAATCATCTACACTGTAATCAATAAGGGCTGATACTTCGTGTGGGGAGTATCAGCCCTTATTATAGAGTATAACAGTACGTTCTTCTTATTTATGACTTAACGGGGTGTAGGATGGATTTGTGATGATAACGCACTGCTTGTCTGGACCGATGGAGGTCATTTTCAGAGACTTCCAGTGATGGGGGAGAACGCTGCTCACTTGCTTGATACCCGTATTCTCATAGTCGATATCCAAACCGCCGAATCCCATCAGTACGCATTGGAGCACTCCGCCTGCGCCGGTGACAAAATAGGGATTGGTGCCGCCCTTGCATTCTGCGATGACACCAAACGGAGGCAACTGGTTAGGCTTGTAGGCATCTTGAAAGTAATACCATGCCATGTCTTGATTGCCTAATCTCGAATAGAGCAAAGAGAAAATTGCTTGGGTCATGGCGGGTGTATCCTTTTCGGGCAACTTCTTGCGATAGTACTCAAGGTCGGCAAGGATGCTGTCCTTGGAAGTGACTAATTTTAATGGAAAGGCAAGCAGGTTGACATCACACTGCTTGATGTCTTGACCCTCGTAGGTGGAATACTCCTTGGTGACGCCATTGCTGAATTTCCATATTTTTATTTTATCAGCCACCTCTCTCCACTGTTCGTTGCTCATTATTCCAAGTTCGCTTGCCGCCTTGGAAGCGCATAGCAGGTTGAGTATTGCCACTCCATTGGTAAAGGCATCGTCATCAATATTCTCCGCCCATTCGTCGGCTGCCACCACATTGTTGATATGATAGAAGCCATCTTTGCCTAAGGCAACCCTACTCAGCCAGTAATCGGCTGTCTCCTTCAAGATGGGATAACCTTTTTCCTGAAGCCATTGCTTGTCACGTGTCACGCAATAGTATTGCCACGCCGCCACGCCGACGCATCCCGTTATGCTATGCTCGAAGGGTCCCGTCATAGCCATCACGGGAGTGTCCTCATTCCCGGTTTCGGCGCTTTCCCAAGGATACATGGCACCTTTGTAGCCGTGTTCAAAGGCATTCTGCTTGGCAGCCTTTAGTCGGTTATACCGATAGTCTATCATAGATTCTGCCAGTTCCGGGTGCAACAGCAATAAGGCAGGCATCATCCACGTGTCGGCATCCCAGAATATATGTCCGTTGTAACCTAAGCCAGAGAGTCCCATCGGCGAGATGGACATTTCACTCCCTTCCCTAAGAAAAGAATATAGATGATACATCATGCTGTGGATGTCCTGCTGTGACTGTGGGTCACCCTCGACGATAATATCACTCGCCCACAGTTGTTCCCATTCTTTCCGGTGCTGCTCCAACAGTTTCGCTATGCCCTGCATTTGGCAATATATCGTGAGTCTTTTCACCTCGTTGATGGGGTCAGAGTGGTGGGAAGAGGACATAGTGCTTCCGGCAACGGCAAAACTAAATCTCTCCCCCTTCTTGAGTTGGATAGTGAAAGTTTCATATTGAGAACTGTCGTTTAACTCATTCGAGATGTTGGGAACAGTGCTGTCTTGGAATAAGAAAGAGGAACATGCTGCTACTTGCATCTTCCCCGTGGGACTGGCGCTTAGGGCGGATTGCAAGCCGAGATTGGCATGTCCTACAGAGAGTTGCTCAAACCGTGGTTGAAAATTCTTGAAACCTTCGGGCTTGTTGAGATAATTCCTAACTCTCAACGACAGGTCCTTGAGGGGTACAATGTTGATGGTTTGTATTCCGCAATAGGGTAGTTCCCTAAGGGAATAGAAGCGGTAGGTAATCTTTGCCTGTCCTTCAAAGAGGAAATCACCTTGAAGCAAGGCGTTTCTCATATCCAAGCGTTGGATGTGCTCCTTGATATTGTCCGTGGTGAGGGCAATGCCATTTATCTCAAGTTCTGTGTCGAGGAAGTTGAAACCGCGAAGGAAATTGCTGACTTCCCCACGCCCGAATTTATCATAGCAGCCTGCCAAGACTGTAGCAGACAATTTCATGGGGGTCGGCGAAGACACCAACCCTAACATTCCATTTGCTACCGTCTCGCCATAGTAATTCTCAGGATTGATTTGGTCTGCCTTCAATATCCATGGGTCTTGGGCATAGGAGGCTAAGGAGCATAGAATCCAGCACACGGTTAATGCGATTTTTCTCATATATTTGGATTTTATTCTTGATAAACGATAACATTGTTGATGCCCTCTACGAGCACTTCGTGTGAAGTAACTTCAGAGAGTTTTCCGTTAATATAGACTTGACTTACATTCTGAGGCAAACGGATGATTTGCCGCCACCCATTCTCAAAGGATTTCACTTCCAACTTCACGTTGCCGGAATTATTCTCATAGGCGACGGATAACTTGTTGCTTCCTATTAGAAGATTCTTTATCTCAGCCTTCTTCCATCCGCTTGGCATATCGGGCGCAATGATCACTTGCTTGTGGGAGGCAAAGGGAGAGATTCCAAAGAAATATTGAATGATGGGTATGTTCAGTCCCGTCACGTTCCATGCCTGAACAAACATGCCGTAGTCAGGGCATACCTCATAGGTCGTACCCGGGGTTGCAAAGCTGAAGTTGTTGAGTATTTTATCAATATATTGCAGAGAAGAATCGGCATCGTTGTACATGCACTGCGCAATTGCCAATGCCGATGTGGCCCCCGTCATGACAGCCTGCTTGTAGTTGAATTCTCCCTTTAGCCTTGATATAACGGAGCCTTCCTCCAAAGTGATGTCGTCCGGTCGGGATATGCCCGAGATGTAGAGACCGAACTTGTTGCAGAAGAAGGGGATATGCTTCAGATAGCTTCTCGCCTTGGCACTGTCGGCAACGCCTGTAGTCAGCGCGGGAGTGGAAGGATTATAAAAGATATTATATCCATTGTAGTGATAGTTGTTGGTGATGATTTGTTGGCGCAGCGACAGCAGCTTGTTCTTTGCCCACATGTTCCTGTCTTCGCTCACCCAATCTTTCAGTGCCTTGTCAATGAGTTTCAAAGCAGTGGCGGAGTCGGTGAGCATGTCGTAGTACCGATGCTCATCGGCGCACCACCAATATCGGTTGATACGGTTGGTGAGGGTGTCGGCTTTGGCTGCATAAGTCTTGGCGTCCTCCTGCAAGCCCTTCTCCATCGACATCTCGCTCATCACCCTATAGAAACGTGTCGTCCAACAGGCTACGTCAAACATCTCATCGTTCAGCCCTTCGATTTCAACACCGCCGTAGCCTTCGACAAATAAGTCATGGTCTTTGTCGTTTGCCATGAGGAATGCGTCAATTCTTTTCGCCTGCTCATAGATTTTATCCAGCAACTCCTTGTTGCCGGTCCATTTATACAGCGTCCATGCACCATCAATGAACTCCTGCGACTCTTCCATGCGCCCATTGTCAAAGACTTGCCCGTTGGCTGACATCTCATGGATAATCCTGCCGCTGTTGTTGTTGGCTGCATTAGAAGCCTTCAGCAGCATGTCGATGGATTCATTCATGATGGCGGGGTCCATGGTTCCTACGATAGCCTTAAACGTAGTGCTTTGGTCATTGCTGAAGAACCAAGGATAGTCAGGAAGTCCGGCACTGATTCCTCTACCCAGACCTTCTACGTCACGTATGAGCCAATCCGTGGAATATTTCCCCCACTGGTAGGCTTGCTGGAGCTTGCTGTCGGGAATGAGCAGCTCTGCCGTCTGGTCAATCTTCTTGTATCTTCTTTGCTTCTCCTTGAAAAGGTCGGGCAGTTCCCGCATGGTTGTTTCTATCATCTGAGCAGAATGGCTCTCAGATTTGAGCGAGCCGGAGATATACAGCCGGATGGTTTTCGAGGCATGTGGAGCCACTTTTATGCTGCCTTTCACGTGATAGGCTGATTTGGAGCCATTGCCCGCGACGCTATCTACTTGGTGGACCTTCATGCCCATTATCTTGGCACTTGCAAACCAGTTGTTCTGTTCATCTTTCCACGAGAGCATTCCCTTAGCGGAATGCAGAAGCTGGTCCTTGCCGTCTATTATTCCTTGTCGCTCGGCAAGCCAAGTGGGGGACAAGTGAGGCAATAATGCGAAATCTACACTGATGCGGCTTTCCTCGTCGGAAGGATTGTTCACGACCCATTCCGAAACCAATACTGGCGATGAATCTATGGCAATATCCGTGCGAACGACAGTCAATCCATCCACATGATAGACGAATTGCGTGGCGTAGGGATAGGTGAGAAAATCATCCGCCTCTGTAAGAGGAGCGTCATTCACAGCCACGCCGAATCCATCCAACAACTTGATGGGCTGCATCCAGATTCCGCCCATCTCTCCGGGAATATGGAACCCCACGGATGGGAATTGCCCCAGCTGATTGCCAATAGAGTATATCTTGGGCGAAGCGGTCACATACAGATAGTTGCCACCGCTCTTATTGCCCCGCAGAAAAGTGGTTCCGTTCAGGCTATGGAATAGGGTGAAATCGTCAGCCCCGCAACCGAAGCAGCATAGTAGTAAAGCTGCGATAGTGATGATTTTCTTCATATTCTTCTTGGATAAATAATAATAAGCTGGTCCGCCCCAAACAGTTCGGGGCAGGCCAGCCAGTAATCAATATTAGTCAGCGTAACCGGGGTTCTGCTCAAGCAGAGGATTCAGCATGAGCGCGTTCGTTGGGATTGCCTCAAGGATGCGGTAGTCTTCCGACTTCCAAGGCATTTCCTCGCCAAAGTAGAATTCATACTTCTCATTGACCTTTTCGAGGAGCTTGCCGTTCCTCACGAGGTCCTCACGCCGGTAGCCCTCGTGGTAGGTCTCCCAGCCGCGCTCGTCGAGGATGGCATCGCGCATCTCGCTTTGGCTCAAGGAGGTGGAGATGGACGCAACTCCGGCACGTGCCCGGATGAGGTTCACGTAGGTGGCAGCCTCTGCGGTCTGTCCCTCCTCGTTCAGCGCCTCGGCATAGGTAAGATACACCTCACCGAGCCTGAGCAGTGGGAAGTCGTAGCTGGCGTCCTCACCGTTGGGGATGTCCTCCTGAACTGGCCATTTGAAGGTAGGCACCCTGTGGAGATACTCTTCCACGGAGATGGCTTGGTCGTTCTGGCTGTAGACGGACGTCCCGTCGTCGTTGTAGAGAATACCCGTCACGGCGATTCCCTGCTTCGTGGTTTTGTCATAGGGAGTGATGCGAACGTCGTTCGGGTCAAACGACTTGTAGAATTGCGTAGCCATGCCGTAGCCGTTGGAGGAGGATATGCCCGACAAGCCCAAGTAGGCCCTCAGCGAAGCCTCCAAGACGAGTGCCACATACTTGTTGCCCAACTGCGACTCACTGATGTTGTCGATGGCGAGGATGGTTTCCGAATTGTTGTCGTTGCTGAAGATATCCTGATAGTTGCTCTCAAGCGAGAATTGACCGGAGTCGATGACTTCCTTGGCATACTTAGCCGCGTTTGCCCAATCCTTGTTGTTCAGGTAGTATCTTGCCATGGCGGCGGCAACGGCATACTTCGAGGGCCGTCCGCTCTCGCTGGTGCTTCGCGTCTCGGGCAGTGCCTCATAGGCAGCCTCGTAGTCGGCAATAATGAATGACTTCATCTCGTCGTCGGAGGCTCTTGCTAAACCGTTGCTCAGGTCCTCATTGCCCGTAACCAAGGGTACGGTGCCGAAGAGGCGGTAGAGCCTGTCATAGCTGAAGCCCCGCCAGAAGCGAGCTTCCGCCACGTAAACCTTCGTGGTGGCGTCGTCAGACGAGGAATAGTTGTTGATGACCTCATTGCATTGGGCAATAATCTCATACACGTCGTCCCAGTTGGTCTGTGCCATGGAGTGGCCGGCATCCATGTTGAGGAAGTTCTGGGCGCCTCCCCAGCTCGTGGCGTCGAATCCGCCCCAGCTGCAATAGAAGTCGTCCGAATTGGACTCCGTGCTCATCACCCAGTTGTTGCCGCCGTAGTAGCTGAAATATCTCACGTATTTGTAGATGCCCTTGGTGAGCAGGTCGGCTCCTGAGGCGTTTGACAGATTTTCTTGGCCTACTTGACTATAGAGTTCCTCGTCGAGCATGGAACTGGAGCAGCCGGTGAGGGTAACCACAGCTGCGATTCCGAATATATATTTAATAGAATGGCGTATCATAATTTTTTATTGTTTTATGTTGAATGATATCAATGGTTTAGAAACTCAAGCTAACTCCGAAGGAGAAAGTGCGGGCGGGATAATAGGCATTCTGGTCGATGCTGCCCGGAAGGAAAGCGGGAAGGTTCTCCGACTCCGAGATGTAGGCATTGTTGGTCAGCTCCGGGTCAAGACCGTCGTAGGGAGTGATGAGGAACAGGTTCTGCGCCTGGAAGTAGATGGAGGCATGAGAGAAGATACTCTTGATGAAGGGGATGTCGCTCAAATCATACGAGAGCTTCAGGTTCTGCAGGCGGATGAACCAAGCGTCCTCAATCCAAAGGGAGTTGTATTGCGAGTTGCCGTTGCCGTTGGCGCGGTTGGCGGCAATCATACTGTTCGGGTTGGAGGAAGACCAATAGTTTTCAGCGCCGACCAACTGGTTGGTCGTCTCTGAATTCACCGGCAGCGTAAAGTTCATCTTGGTATAGTTGTAGAGTTTGTTTCCGAAGTTGGAGTTGAAATAGAAGCTGAGCGCCAGATTCTTATATCTCAGCGTGTTGCCCAGGCCGATGATGAATCGCGGGTCGGGCGAGCCTATTACTTTTCGGTCGTTGGTGGTAATCACGTTGTCACCGTCCAAATCCTTATAGGTATAGGAGCCGGTCTCCGGGTCAATGCCGTCCACCACATACGTATAATATGAATTCGTGCGCTCCCCTTTGATGATGCCGATGTCGTTGAGGGCAGCGATGGTGCTGGCATCACTGACGTTATAACCGGTGATTTCGTTGTCAGTCCAAGAGAAATTCAGATTGGTCTCCCAGCTGAAGTTCTTGGTTTGGATATTCGTTGAGGTCAGAGAAAGCTCAATACCCCAAACTCTCATCTTTGCAGCGTTTTGCCACTGGTAAGAGTGACCTGACATGGGTGACTGCGAAACGCGTACAAGCATGTCCTTGGTGTTCTTGAGGAAGAAATCCAAGCTACCCGACAAACGACCGAAGAATCCATAGTCAACACCGAGGTTGAACTGTGAGGTCGTCTCCCATTTCAAATCAGGATTCTCTTTGTATTCTGTGAGCAATGCGTCAACGACTTTGCTGTTGCCAATGACAGCCTCTGTTGAGAGTTCGTATTTTGCAAGTGACTGGTAGGGGTCAATACCAGAGTTACCGGAGAGACCATATCCCATACGTACCTTGAGCAAGTCGACAAACTTTGCATTGCGCATAAATGGCTCTTTATCGATTTTCCAACCAACAGAAATACCGGGGAACCATGCAAACTTGTTGTTAGCTCCGAAAACAGAAGAACCATCGCGGCGCAATGTCATCGTCAGCAAGTACTTATCTGCATAAGAATAGTCAAGTCTGCCGAATCCGGAGATGTCGCGCCTGCGGGTCTTTTCAGAACTCAGAGTAGGCGCATTGCCACCTCCAAGATTGTTGTTGGAGAGAGCGTCTGTTCCGAAGCCTGAGTTGTATCCAAGGAAGTAATTGTTATACCGCTGGAAATACTCATATCCGAGCAGCAATGTGATATGATGAATATCCTCGAAGGTTCTGTCAAAGTGGAGAAGTCCGTCAATGGTGAGACCTGTACTTCTCAGAGAGCTTTGGCTGCCTGTGCCACCATGGGCGAAGCTTCCATTATAAGCCGTGGTAGAGGGACAGTAAAAGTCGCGATGTGCATTTTGAACATCGTAAGAGACCTTAATCTCTGGCTTTAAGCCCGGCAGAATCTCATAGGCAAAACTGTTGCTGAAATTGACTTTGTCGGTTTTAGTCTTATCTTTTATATCCAAAAGGGATACTGGATTCGCAATGAAATCATTGCTGGGGTCAACGTTGTAGTTGCCATTTTCATCATAGACTGATACTTGAGGTGCGAAAGCCATAGCGGAGGAGATAATGGAATTTCGCTTGCCACCTTCTGTAGAAAGAGAATTGTCGTCTATCTCAGAAGCTGAAATGTTACTCAAGAAGGTAACCTTGCCTTTCCTATATTCAATATTGCTTCGTCCACTGTATCGGCTCATAGATGAGTTCTTGATGATACCGTTTTGGTTATAATAGCCCAATGAAACGAAGTATTTCAAATTCTCACTACCTCCAGAGAAGCTGATATCATGATTCTGCAGAAATCCAGTGCGGGTAATCTCGTCCTGCCAGTCTGTGGTCTGTGCATTGTTGATTTCATCTTCTGTGAAATTAGTCAGACCGAAGGAGTTGTTGTAGCGCATGTACTGCTGGGCATTCATCGTCTCCAACTTGTTGGCTCTTGTCTGGAATCCGATATAACCGTCGTAACTAACATTCAATCTTCCTGTCTTACCGCGCTTTGTGGTAATGATGATGACACCATTGGAGCCTTGAGAACCATAAATGGCTGTGGCAGCAGCGTCCTTCAGAACTGCGACACTTTCAATATCGTTGGGATTGATGGAATTGAGAGGGTCAGTTTCAGGTGAACTGAAGGTGGAACCGTTGCTGGGAGACGAAGGCGTGTTGATAATGAAACCGTCAACGACATACAGAGGGTCGGTACTCAAGAACAAAGAGTTCCTTCCACGAATAATCGTTTTGCCACCGCCACCAGGCTGTGCTGTGTTCTGTTTGAATTGCACACCAGCCACATGACCTTCGAGCATTTGGTTTACACTGGATGCAGAACCACCAATGTTGGTTTTGTCAGCCCTTACATTAGCTACAGCACCCGTGATATCCTCAACTTTCTTTGTGCCATAGCCGATGACGACGACCTCATTCAATTGGTTGTCTGTCGGCTTGAGGGTAATGTCAATTTTCGACCTTCCGTTTACAGGGACGGTCTGGGTTTCATATCCTAAATAAGAAAAGACCAATTCTGCTTGGACATTGACATCGTTCAACGTATAGTTACCGTTAAGGTCGGTAATCACCCCTGTCTTAGCGTCTTTAATGACGACGCTCGCGCCAATAATTGGCTCTCCGTTTGTGTCAGTTACTGTTCCTTGCACCGTTGTTTGGGCAAAGCCAGCAATGCCACAAAGTACAAATAACAAAAGGGAAACGACCCTTTTTCTTAAATCTGCTTTGGCCATAGTAATTGTTTTAATGTTAAAGATTAGTTTTAAAATTTGATTCAGAATTAATTGTCCGACTCCATAGCACGGAACACGCCGTTTGTCCAACCGAATCCAGTTTGATTACTATATTCACCACCGCCTGTGTCCGATTGGCTGACTACATTGTATTTCTCTTTTAATATGCCTTTTTCGTTATATACTTTTCTAACTGTCGATAGCCATCTTGTTTTCAGCAGATTTGCAGTATTGTCAAGATGATAATTCCTTAGTCCTTTGTAAGTAACCCATTCCAGAGGAGCCCATCCGTTTGGAGCGTCCCATTGCTCTCCTGTATTATAAGGGGAAGTGACGCATCCTCCTGCTTTAAGGAAGGTTGTTTTGATAGTTGTTTCCACTTTCTTGGCTGCTGCCTTAGGAGCAATTTTGCAATATAGTGGATAAAGACCAACAAGTGACAAATAAGGTGACTGCTGATGTTCTGGAAGAACATAGTCAACATAAAACCGCTGTGCTTCTGACCAGAAATATTTCTGAATAGCATGGGCGCGATTACGGGCTAAGCTCATATACCTCTTGCATTCTTGCTTGTCACCTTTTAGCTTATATGCTTTTGCTATCGAGGTTTCCATGTGATATAAGAGGCAATTTAAATCGACAGGTACGATATCGGTTGTCCTGATTGTATAAAGATGTTGCCCGTCGGCAAACCATCTGCTACTGAAATCAAGACCAGATTCAGCACCTGCGCGCAAATTCCTATATAGTTCATTGATGTCAAGCTGAGGATATAAACTCAAGAGCTTCTTCCCTGTGGCGATATCGTTTCTGTATGCTTCTTCGCGGGGCTGGGCATAGTTGTCGTAATAGCGATTCAGAATCTCGCCATCAGGCATGAGGACCACCCGCTTGTAGGCAGGTTCAGCAGGCGATAATATCGTTTGCCCATCCATCCAGAATTGGTATTCCTTCATCATCTCCGGCAGGAAGCGAACGTATAGTTGTGCCCCGAAATGGTTGGATGCATCCTCTATCATGTGAGTAAAATAGGGGGGCTGTGACCTTCCTATATAGTATGAGCGCATCCCGTTTGGTATGAAGCCGATTCTATTTATTACATCAGCAAAGTTTTCCAGCATATTCATTACCAACGGATACTCCCCGTCACAGAGCATTCCAAGCATAGAGAAGTAACTGTCCCAATAATACATTTCTCTAAACCGTCCGCCCGGTACGAAATAGGGATATTTCATGTTGATTCTCGTCCCTTCCTTATCCGTGTCAGGCTGACAAGTAAGGAAGGACCAGAGTTCTTTAATATAGGAATCAATGTCCTTCCGTTCACCTGTCAGGCTCTTTTCTATCGAAGCAGGAATGAAAAAATTGTTCAAGATAAAGGTGGATATATCCTTGGGGTGAGTAGCATGATAATCAGATAGAATATTCTCCAGCCTACGTTTGGGAACCATGTCAACAAACGTCTTGGATTCTATAAATAACTTATTTTCACCAAACAGGCTATCCCGTCCCATCACATCATAAAAGAAGCGTCCATACATGACGGATGGCAACTCATAATTTGTTGGGTCAATATCTACTTTTACTTCTCTCGCATTCAGTGAAAGTGTAATACATAGTGCTGTAGATAGTATGATATAAATAGGTTTCATTTTGAGCTTTGGTTCTTAAGTTCTTTCATTTGCAAATTTACGTATATATTCTTTAACTTTTCCGTTAAGGAAATTCAAAAGGAGACGTAGGTTATTATTTCAGATTTCTAATTTGTTAACAAACAGATAATTATGAAAATGCCCAATCTGCCGGAAAGGAGATTCAATTTAGAAATAGGGAGATAAATCTTGTTAAATTACTCCATGCTATTAAGGCTGCATTCGTTAAATTTTTTAAGAAGTTCATGGATACATAAAGCTATGATTAGGCAGACTTCTGTAGATTGAGAGATGTGGCTGTGAAATAGGCAGTGTATGCAGCCCTTTCAAGGAAGGCGACTGAAAGAAAATATCTATTTTTGTTGAATTAATTGTTTGGCTTTAATTTTTTTCTTATTTTTGCGCTATTAAGTGTATTATCGATGAAGAAATTATTACTCATATATATCTTATTTTCTATTTCTGTTGTGGTTTGGTCAAATAACGAAGATTTGTATCTTCAGCTGGACGATGCTATAGAAAATAATGATAGATACGTACAAATGAGAGAGAGGAGAATCTCTGATTTAAGGAAGTTGGCTAAATATCATTCAAACGATATCGTTGCGTTGATGGGCATTGAGGATGATGTCTTTTATCAATATTATGCTTATAGGTATGATTCAGCCATGGCTGCTGTGAAAAGAGGCTATCAGCTTGCATTAGAAAGCAAAAACCCATACTATCAGTATAAGAATCTTATCCATCGCACATTGCTTCTCTCCTCGGCCGGCTTTTATAGTGATGCAGAGGCTTGTATGGACTCAATCCCTTCTGAGAAGATTCCGAAGTCATTGCTTTTTGATTATTACTACAACAAATACCAGCTTTATTCCTTTTGGGATAATTATTATATTGAGAGCGAATTCCGGAGCAAGCTGAAAGGAAAGATTGCCGGAAATCTACAGGCGGCGATAAAATATGCTACTCCCAACACACCCATCTACTATTTCACTCTGGCTGCATTGTCCGAAACAACGGGAAGCATTTCCAAGGCAGAATCATATTATAAAAAAGTCCTTTCTTTCTCCAATAGTAATAATCCCTTATATGGCTCTGCAGCCTATAATCTCGCAACTATTCTGATTCATAGGGGAGATTCGTCCAACTATGAGAGGTATTTGCTCATCGCTGCTATCAGCGACATCAAGAATGCTGTGAAGGAGAATACGGCATTGCAAGATTTGGCGATGTACATCTTCCATAGCAAAGGCGATATGGAAAAAGCAGAGAAATACATCACTTTTTCCAACAAGGACGCACAATTCTATAACAGCAGGCTGAGGATGTTCAGCTTATCCCAGCGGTTGCCCGTCATCATGGCAGCTTATCAAAGTCAGCTGACAGCAAAAAACAATAAGCTGTTCTGGGTGTCTGTGATGGCATTGATACTGGTGGGCATCTCCATCATATTTCTGATAGGTTATTACCGGCAGAACTTGAAGTTGAGGAAAAGTAAGCGAATCATCTCCAAGAGCAATACCGAATTAGTAGAGCAATATAAAAATGTTTATCAACTAAACAAGAAGCTGTTGGACGTCAATCTAAAAAGGGAAAGATTGGCTAAGGTCTATATTGACATCTATGCAAAGTTGGTTGAAAGGAGCAAGAACTTCAGGACCTTAGTAAAACGGAAAATCAAAGCCAACCAGACGAAAGATTTGCTGGCACGGCTCTCCGAAATGGAACTCTCCAAAGAAGAGGGGCAGGAGTTCTTGAACAACTTCGACAAGGCTTTCCTCGATATGTATCCGGGTTTTGTGGACGAGGTCAACATGTTGCTGCGGGATGACTGCAAGATTACGGATGTGCCTGCAGGCGGACTTAACACGGAGTTACGCGTGTTGGCTTTGATTCACCTTGGCGTGACCGAAAGCGCAGAGATTGCCAATCTCCTCTTCTATTCTCCACAAACTATTTACAATTACAGATGGGGGGCAAGAGCCAAGGCAAAAGTAAAGGAAACGTTTGAACAAGACATCATGAATCTTCGTCTTATTTAACGTGAGCTCGACGTATTCTTCCACTCAATTGCTCAAATGACTGCTACATGATGCTACTATATATATAGTAGCAGTAAACCTTTGTCGTGTGTTTCAGCCGCCGCTGCAACTTGTTCTGCGCGTAGCTCCGCTCATCTGTTTGTGCTGGCAAGTGGCACCCGATTTGCTGCCACTTGGCACCCGTTTGGGTGCCAAGTGCCACCCAATCGGGCGGCACCTGTCAGCAATCGTCAATAGCCGTATTTGTCACCACCGACTGAAAAAATAGATGTTTGTTGGCAGCAGGGAAAACCTTCCAGGGTGTGCGTGGAAGTAGTTGCCGACTGTTGCCGACAGGGTAAAACAGAGCGACTCTCGGATGTGAACGAGAGGATTACAGAGGGGGACAATGGCGGCGGAGCGTTTCTTCTAATCCTTATTTTGTTTTTGTTGAGCCAAGAAGTTTCTGATGGCGTTGATGCTGTCGGAGATGGCTTGGCGGTTGAAGCAGATGCCATGCATGCCCACCGACTGGCAGCCGTCGATGTTCTCCTGCTTGTCGTCGATGAACAGGCAGGAGGCGGGGGCGAGGCGGAACTTCTGAAGGAACGCCTCGTAGATGGCGGGCTCCGGCTTGAGCAGGTGGACGTCCTTGGAGACCAGCTCGTCGGTGATGAGACCGAAGATGCTGAACTTCTTCTTTACCAAAGCGAGCATCGACGACCAGTTGCTCAGTCCGAAGAGATGGTAGCCTTGCCGCATCAGGTCGGTCATCAACTGCCTGATGCCGGGTGTCTCCTCCGTGTAGGGGTCGGTATAGTGCTGCTCATAAAAGTCGAGGATGTCGGCATATTCCGGCCAGCGCTGCTGCTGCCGCTTGATATAATAGCTGAAAGGATGCAGCTCGCGGTCCATCTCCTTGTTCACCTCGTCAGGCAGCACGTGTGCCATGAACCATTCGCCTTTCTCCCTGCTGCCCAACAGCTTGGCGAAATAGCCGGGGAAATCGTACTGGATGAGTACGCCTCCATAGTCGAATACTATATTCTTTATCATCATTGTCGTTGAATAAGTGGTTGTGCTTGGTTTCGTCTGAGGATTTCTCCTCGCCGTTATTTCCTGTTTCTCGGTTCGTTCTTGTCGATTACTACATATACGGTGTCGACCACCCGCCCCTGTCTGTCTCCGGTGAGGCGCTTCGAGACGTTGGCGAAGTCCTTGTCGAGCACGGTCACGCCATCGACGAAGTAGTCGGTCTCGCCACGGTTATAGAAAAGGTTCTTCAGTCCCCACACCTCGTGGTACTTGATTTTGACTTTCCAGCCTTCCACCTGTGCCTGATAGAGGAGCTTGATGAGCGAGTCCTGGTCGTTGCGGTTGTTGTCGAAGGAGAAGGAGAAAGGTTCCCCGCTGGTGTTCATGCCCGTCTGCGTGAGGTTGAGCCTGCCTTCCCACGAGTCCCAGATGACACCCTTCTTGGTGAACTCGATGAGGTTGCCCACTTTCTCCCCTTCGGAGTAGTATTCCTTGCAACTGCCCAGAGAGAGGCAGCCCATTGCCACGGCCAAGAACAAAAGAAGTTTCTTCATAAGCGATATTACTGAATTTGGAACCGTCAGCATGCAGGGACGGCTATTGATTCCTATTCGTTGTTAGTTGCAAATATAAGAGATTTTTGTCAACCTGCAAAATTTTTGAATGCCAATGGCATGAATATCTCGTGAAAAATCGCCTACTTGGATAGGAGAGTTGTGGCGATAGGGGTCATTTCTATAGTGGCATTCCAACCTCCATAGCACCTTGTTGCTTAGATAGTTTCTGAAGTGATTATCCGCGCTTCTTGGGGCGGGCATAGCCAATTATTCTCAACTGACTCACGTTATTTATCCATCTATAAGTTATTAGAAATAGGATAAACATATCACCGAGAACAGGAGATGCCGATAACAGAGAAGTTCCTTCTTGGGACATTCCCGTTATCGGCATCCATTCTAATATCGCTTCTGAATATGTTATATCAAGTATCTAAAGTTTCGTTATCTGCCTATGACTACCTTTTTGCCATTCACAATGTACATTCCGGGTTGGAGTGTATCCTTGCTGGAGTATCTTCTTCCCTGAAGGTCATAAATGGTGGGGTGTTCCGTACTATTCTTCGATACGGTTGAGATTCCTGTCGGAACGTCCTTCCATGCTATTTCCCCTTCCTTTACGATGTCCCCATCTTTATAGACAAGCTGAACTCCTAATTTTGAAAATCCTGTCTGCCTGATATAGACGCCCACTGTGTTGTCATTGATATTAAAGTCAACGTTGTCGTCATATCGGATGGGAATTTCTTGTGCGTCCTCAGCCAATGAGGTGTAAATCTCTTTCGAGAACGTTAAAGGTGAATCGTCGAGATAGATTCGATAATAGAGTTTGGATTCATCCAATACGGTGCTGTCGGTTGAGAATACAGATACCACAAAAGCCACATAGTAGATTTGATAGTTCTTCCAGTAGTCCATTACAGACTTGAGATAAGGCATGTTGGGAGTGGCTGGAGTATTGGTATAAGCGAAGAGTTGTGGAGTGATGTACTTGACATCAGCATTGAGGTAATCTCCGGGATTACCATTGATTATCAGAGTCTTGCTGAACCATAATGTCTTATCCTCCTTGTTATAGTCCATCACTAATTCGCCGTCCAAACTGTATGTCAAAGTGGGACCGTAAATGCTTGTGGTGATGGAGGTGTCTCCTGCTAATATGTAGAAGAAGTTTCCATACGAAGCCCCGAGCACTTGGTCTTTCGGAAAGGTGACTTTCCCCTCGTTCTCATCAATATTTCCGTACACCCAAGCATCGGGCAGAAGTTCACTTACTCCTTTGATATATACTTTATTGTCATTGTATCCTACAGTGACAAACTTGATGTCCTTGGTGTTCAATTCGTCACTATATTCTTTTTCGCTCAACAGCACGTATTGCAGCGTGTCGGTGCCCTCGGGAGGAGTTACAAGATTGAATTCTGTATGTCCCAGATGTGTTTGAACATCGGTGTATCCTGCCCATTCTCCTTTATTGCTTCCGTCGGCATAGAAAGCGCCGATACCCATCGAAAGGTCCGATGAGTTATCCAGTATGATGCTGTCTTCTGTGATGGTGAACGTGATGGGGTCCTGAGTCGGAATATAGGTATATTCGGTGGTCCCATCCACGGTTTGTTGGGCGAGCTGGCTACGGTAGAGCTTGAGGTCCACGTAGTCCCAATCGTCAAAACCTACAACCTGAGCGGTGTCGAGAGTGAGCTTGGTACCATTCTCGCTGAGTTTCCCCTTCACCCACTGGTCGTTGTTCAGCAAGGTAAGGACATTTCTCACTCTTACAGAATCGTCGGGCGTGATGAGCATCTCCACCACATATCCATTCTGACTATATTTTTTCATGCCACTATAGCCATTATAGATGGTGATTCCCGAACGGGTGTAATATTTCGTTACTCCATCGGGCAGATTGTCTTCAATGCTCCTATTAGGCGATTGTTTCAGTCCATGTACTTGCGGGCGAGCGGACCGATTAAGGGTAGATTCGATGGCTGATGGATAAGCTTGACGAGTGGATTCCTGTGCGCATACTGCCATGCTCACTCCACTGAGAAAAACACTTAGTGCAAGTGCTTGATTAAGTCTTAATTTATTCATAAGTTAATAAGTTAAACGGTTTGAAAGTAAGTCAATGGAATTTGTCGTCTCTCTCACGTAATACGCTTGTTACATGTATTACTTTAAATTCTTTTCAAAATTAAATAAATAAAGTGATAGTTTAGCAGAAGGATATATTTATTTACAATTAATTAACAAAATGGCACTTAGAATAAGGATGAGAGGACGGATGGAGAAAATAGGTACAGTAGACATTGTAAAATAACAATCAGCACTCTGTAAAGAGCTTTCTCTTAAATATTCTTAGCTGTTGAGATTGAGGAAAATAAAAAAGCTAAGTTGTCTATATGAAACAACTTAGCTCCTGTTAAGGGGTGGATAGTGGGACTCGAACCCACGACATTCAGAACCACAATCTGACGCTCTAACCAACTGAACTACATCCACCATGTTGGTTGCTTTAGTAAGCGAGTGCAAAGGTAGTATTTTTTCTCTGAACCGCCAAACAAATGCCAACTTTTTTTGAAGATGACAGTGTTTTTTCTGCAAAGTGTGACTTATTGAATGTAGAAGTTCTGTTTATTACAATGAGTTTCTTAAGACAGGCACACTTTGCATTCTGGTTACCGATATCAGAATAGCATAGCCTTTTCTATGATAGCAAAGAGGCTGAGTCAAATCATAAGATTTGGACCCAGCCTGAATCTGAAACATTATAACCTAAGCGTCAATTGCTAATACAGCTCAATCATGACAGGGGAAGGAACTGCCTGAGTATTGGAATTAGGTGAAAACTGAATTTAGACTCTCAACCCTCTGTCAGTTCTATCTTCAAGTTTTCCGGTCCAAGTATGCAGCTTTCATAATATCCGTCGCCTGTTGTTCTCGGACCGCTCAAAGTCTGATAGCCGTCGCTCGCGAGCAATCTTGTCAGCGTATTCACTTGTCTTCGGTTACCGACGGCGAGAGAAACGTGAGACCATCCTAAAGACATGGGGTGGGAGGGAGTGGTGACATCCGGACGGGACATGATTTCCAACCGTGTGCTTCCCTCGTTAAACGACAGGAAGTAACTGCTGAATCCGGTTTTCTGATTGTAGTATTTCTGACCGGAACGGGCATCGAAGTAATGCTCGAAGAACTGTCGCATGTTCTCCAAGTCCCGACAATAGAGGGCTATGTGGTCGATTCTCATTTCTTTGTGGTATTAAAGAGCTTCTTTTTCAGCCATTGTCTCACAGGCACGTCATAGAGCTTGAAGGCAGCGTAGGCATTGAAGATGGCAAGGACATAGATGCCCACGTTCACGGCAATGTGTTGCGACAGGGTAGCATCGGGGTGTCCATGTACCCAAGCTATCTGAAGATAAATAAGTGGGAAGTGGGTAATGTAGAGAGGATAGGAGACGTTGCCGAAAAACTTGCAGACAGATACAGAGAATTTACCCGTCACTGTGCTGCCGGCGCCCATGCTCACGATAAGAGGAAACATCACAAGAATGCAAATGCACTCGTAGAGTCCGTTCATCCATGCGGCAGAAGTGCCACCGATGCGCGGCATCACAAGGATGGCGGCAACGAGAAGTCCGCACCACCAGAAACCGGCACGCACCTTGATGAGTTTGTGCATACGCGAGAGCAGCAGACCGGCGAAGAAAGGATACAGCAAACGGGTGATACCGATAAGCAATTGGTCAGGCGTGAGGCTCCAACCGCCAATCACAGTATAGGCTGCCGCACGTCCTTCTTCCCACACACCGAGCCAGTTGATGTTGAAGCAGAGCAACACGGTCATGCAACCGAAGAGAAAAACGCAAACGGTCAAGGCTGTCTTTGACAACCGACGGATTATGAAGGCATAGAGCAGGTTGGCAAGATATTCCCATTGGAGCGTCCAGACGGGACCGTTGAGCGGATTCGTCTCAGCCCATCCACGGATATCCATCGACGAAGGCAGCGGGATGATGGTGCAGCACCAGAGAAGCACTAATATAAGCATTCCCGCCGATGTCTTGTCAACGAGTGGAAACTCATCGCAACCCGTGAAGTAGAAGAACACGGCACCTAAGCAACAACCGAAAATCACCATGGGATGAAGTCGCACCAAACGGCGCTTGATGAAATTCCATGTGGACATTCGGTCCCAACGGTCGTCGTAGGCATAGCCGATGACGAATCCGGAGAGCACGAAGAAGAAGTCCACTGCCAGATAGCCGTGATTGAGGATTTGCGTAGCTGGTCCATGGGAATAAGTCTCGAAAAGATGGAATGCTACGATGATGAGAGCTGCCACTCCTCGGAGTCCGTCAAGTATCTCATAGCGGGGCTTTGACGCAAGATAAATATTGTTTCTTTCCTGAATAACTGAGTTGCTATATTTCATAAATCGTTACTGAATGTATGTAGAATCTTAGAATTTTAACTGTCGGCAAAATTACTTAGAAAATAAGAACGTTTTTTGTCTTATTGTTTAAATTGTTTGTTGTATTTTTGCATTATGGAAAGTTTTCACTTCGATTATGTGCGTCTGCGACCAGAGGAGCAGATAGGTTTGCACACTCAGCCAAGTTGGGAGATATCCTATATTGTCCGGGGACGCGGTCGCCGAACATTAGGCGACCATGTGGAGTCTTTCGAGGCTGGCGAAATTGTATTGGTACCGCCCGAGACGCCCCATGAATGGCGGTTCGACGACAGCGAGAAGATGATAGAGAATATTACGCTCATCTTCTCTACAGATTTCCTGCTTCTCGTGGGGAGTCAGTTCCCGGAGATGTCTGCTGTCATTGACACAATCGTCAAACTTAGTGCTCCCGTCTGCTTTACCCGTCGGACGCTCCACGAGCTGCATCATCTGATGGATGGTCTGGTTGATGCCGACCCGCCTGCGCGATTAGTGAGTGTTCTCTCAATATTGAGACTCGTGGCTCTTTCCGATGACTGTAGGGCAGTGGGACAGCAGGCTCCTTCCGATAAAGCGGGATGGCTGAAAGAAGTGGAAGTCTATATCTCTTGTAACCATCGTCATAACGTTACCATCGACCTCGTAGCCGCCCACATGGGCATGAACCGCAGCGCATTCTGTACTCGCTTTAAGCGTGAGACTGGACAGACTTTTATTAACTATCTCAACGATTATCGCTTAGGCATAGCTCGTCGGCTCTTGGCAAAGGGCGGTATGAAAGTTTCAGAAGTTTGCTATCAGAGCGGTTTCAATGATGTGCCATATTTCAATCGACTCTTCAAGTCGCGTTTCCATGTCAGTCCCGGTCAGTTCCGAGAATCGACAAGGCAGCAATAATACGTATGAAAAGACATAAGAAATAACGGCTACAACGAAGTGTTATAACCATCTAAAAGAGAACTACATACTACGGCTGTATAAACAAAAAAGGAAGAAGCCATTGGAACAGCTTCTTCCTTTTTCCTGACCAGTTTTAGCTTATTTGGCAGGTGCGGGAGCATTGCCGGCTGGAGCAGCATTGCCTGTGGGAGCATTTCCAGCGGGAGCAGCAGCATTATTGCCAGCTGCAGGAGCAGACTTGCCAGCTGCGGGAGCTGCCTTCTGACCACCCTGTGTGGGAGCCTGTCCGGCACCGAAGCCCTGGGTGTTAGTAGGATTGGTTGACTGCGACTGAGTAGCCGCATTCTCCATCACACTGCCCTCTCCGATTGCGGAGGGAGCCACATAGGCGCAAATTACGCTCAATACCACCATTGCGATGGCGAGTCCCCAAGTGGTCTTCTCCACTACGTCCGTGGTCTTGCGCACACCCATGATAGAGTTGGAGGAGGAGAAGTTGGAAGCCAAACCGCCTCCCTTAGATTCCTGAATCAGGACAATACCAATCATCAGTAACGAAGCGATGATGATAAAGACA
Organism: Prevotella sp.; assembly: GCA_050946455.1. GTDB lineage: Bacteria > Bacteroidota > Bacteroidia > Bacteroidales > Bacteroidaceae > Prevotella. The sequence continues at coordinate 288,844 of JBMNUV010000001.1, read as the reverse complement.
ATCAATAATGTGTACATTTTGTTAGTGTTGTTTTATTTGTTTTTATTATTTATAATCAGTTTCTCCAAAAACCGGATTTGGTCAACGAAGTAGATGTTTTTCTTCGCTTCCGTCAAGTCCAGTTTTCTGATAATGTCCATAGCTTTGTCGTATCTGCCTTGTTTGATGTAGATTCGCGCCAACTTTTCAGTGGCATAGCCACCTTGTTCTACCGTGTCAGCCGTCTTGTCATCCTCTTCTTCAATCTCAGGCGTATATTCAGGCTCTTCTTGAAGCGTGATTTTGCCGCCTTCGTTGTTGATGAAGTTGTCGATGAGGTCTTGACCTTTCAGCTGCGGAGTGTTCTCCGTACTTTCTTTCTCTTCTTCGCTTTCAGTTTCGAGCAGATAGGAGACGTAGTCAACTGCGGCATCTGCGGGTGTGGGCTTGCGCTTTTCGTGCTTATCCTCATCGGCGGGAATGGAGTCAAGAAAGTCGTCAATGAGAGCCACTGTGCGGCTTTCGCCCGGTTTCTTGGTTTCATCGTGCTGGCGGGGCTTCGTGCGCAGACGGTAGTGAGCCGCCTCCACCATGTTGAATATCACGTTGCGGTCGGTGATGTAAATGGCGGCACGCCGCAGTTCCTCATCAAACGATGGGTCGTGGAGGATGTAGAGGTTCTGCAACATCAGTAGCCGAGCCGACTGATAGTAGGGATAGAGCGCAATCAAGCTTCGGAGGTCGTAGAGAGTCTCCTTATCCATGTGTTCTGGGTGTTTGATTAGCTCTGTCAGTTTCATACTCTTATATATAATAAGGTGTTACCAGTTGGCAACCGTTGCATTGAATATTTGTTCACAGAGGTCGTCCACCATCTGCTGAACTAATTCCTGTTGTACGCTCACGAGCGATTGGGTGGTCTCATAGGAGGCGGTGGAGGTGAAGTTACGCTCGAAGTCCTCGGCATGGTTCACTCGGTTGGTGAATCTCACGTTGACAGTGATAGCCAATTCGGTCTGTGCCGCATATCCTTCGCTCGAGACACTCTTGTTGCGTTGGGAGTATTGCGTAATCTCGCCTTCAATCTGCAGGTCGCCATTGCGCTTTACTTGCTGTAGGCGCGTGTGGTTGGCGAATTCATCCTTGAGGGCATTGTTGAACATAGGTCCCATGGGTCCCCACACGTAGCTCGAGCGAATAGGGAAGTCGGCTATCGTGATGGTCTTGGTCTTGTTGTAGTCGATACTGGAGCCGTTGAAGCCATAGCTCACCTTGCATCCGCAAAGTGACAACGAACAGATGGCAACGATTACCAGTGTGGCAACGTGTGACCAGAGGACGAGGTGTTTATTTGTTGAGACCATATTGTTTGATTCTTCTGTAGAGGGTTCGGTCGCTGATGCCTAATTCCTGTGCGGCCTTCTTGCGGTTGCCTCCATTGCGTTCCAATGCTTTCTCCACCGTTTGCCGTCCCAAGTCGTTGAGGTTGAGCGTCTCGGGTTCTTCCGGTTTTATCTCTTCAGCCTCGGCTTCTTGGATGTCAGAGCGGTTCGAAGTCTGGTTGGCAGAGACAATTTCGTTCTGCCTGTTGGCAATGGCGGGATACTTGTTGTCAATGAACTGGGTAGTGTAACTCTGTGCTCCGCCCAAAGAACGCGACTCGTCGAGTTGCTTACGTAGGCTGTTGAGGTCGCGGCGCAGGTCGCTCACGTTGCCCCGAAGCTCATAGAGAATCTTATAGAGAATCTCCCGCTCGCTCTCATAGGAGTGGTGTCCTGTTTTGGCAATGGTTGAGAGTTCTGTACTCTCTTGGTCGCTCGGAATGAATTTCTGAAGCATACTTGCCGTGATGACACGCTCTTCGCTCAGCACCGACATCTGCTCCGTAATATTCTTCAGTTGACGCACGTTTCCGGGCCACTTGTAGTGGAGCATCAACTGCTTGGCATCGTCGTCGAGTGTAATCTTGGGCAACTTGTATTTCTCCGCCATCTGCATGGCAAACAAACGGAAAAGCAATAGGATGTCGTTGCCTCGGTCGCGCAAGGGAGGCATCTGAATGGGAATCGTGTTGAGGCGGTAGTAGAGGTCCTCACGAAAACGTCCCTCGCTGATAGCTTTGCGCATGTTGACGTTGGTAGCGGCAACGATACGCACGTCGGTCTTCATGATTTTCTGTCCACCTACACGTATATATTCTCCCGTTTCCAGCACGCGGAGGAGCCTAGCTTGGGTAGCCAATGGCAGCTCGCCCACCTCGTCGAGGAAAATGGTTCCTTTGTTGGCAACGCCGAAGTAGCCCTCACTCTCACCAATGGCACCAGTGAAGGAACCTTTTTCGTGACCGAAAAGCTCGCTGTCGATAGTGCCTTCGGGAATGGAACCGCAGTTGATGGCGAAATATTTCTCGCGTCGGCGCGGAGAGTTGTCGTGGATGACGCGCGGAATGATTTCTTTTCCCACACCACTTTCGCCCACAATGAGCACGCTCAAGTCAGTGGGCGCAACCTGAAGGGCTACATCCAACGCATGATTGAGGCCATCGCTGTTGCCAACGATGTTGTATCTCTGTTTTATTTTTTGCAGTTCAGATGTGTTCATTGGGTGACAAAATTACATATTTTATTTGAGATAACTGCAATTTTGGCAGATTTTTTTATCGTGCAACTCTGTTTTCTCCCTGTATTAACGGTGGAGGGAGCCAAGATATTGACGGTTTTGCAGTTATCCATGATGCTCAATGCTCTTTCCGGTCTTGCCGAATTTAATCAGAAGCAGACCGATTCCCGTCCATGTAAGCTCACGCAAACGGACGATGAGAGCTAAGAAGATTCCTTGACTGGCAGCGATTCCCAACTTGGTTGTCGACATGAGAAAACCGCCCTCTCGACCGCCTAATTGCAGCGGCATGAAGAAAAGCAGGTTGGCAAACAGGGACGTGAAGGCAAGGATGAACATGCAGTCGAAGAAGTTAACGCTCGGTCGCAATACGAGCAGAATAAACAGTATCTCAAGCGATGAGCAAACGCGGCAACTCAGTTCGAGCAGAACGGCGCCAAGGAATATGCGTGGGTTTTGATTATGGAGGGCGGCAATTTGCTGGTCGACCGTGTCGAGTTGTTCTCGGTGTTTCTCTACGAAGGGCTGTGCCCATTTTTTCACGAGCGGCATGTGACTCAACAATTTCATCACGCGGTTGGCAAGTCCCTTGCGATAGCCAGAGATGAAAAACCAGATGCCCAACGTGCAGGCACCCATCGTGATTGCCAACAGCACGCCCATGAGAAAGTCCACAGGGCGGATGAGAAGATAGAGTACGCACGACAGTCCCCAAAACCAGAAATGGCTGAAGATATGGGTCATGGCGTAGAGAATGACTGACGAAGAGGCGCGCTCAGTGCCAATCTTCGGTGCAAGCTCCATGATGCGGTAAGGCTCGCCACCCATCAGTCCGCCCGGAGTGGCGTAGTTGAGGGCGAAGCCAGACACAGTGATTTTATATAGCCACCAGAACTTTACTCTCTTGGTTCGCTCCATGCCTTCAGGAGTGGGGTCTTGGCTGCGGATGATGAGATACCATGCTCCAGTGTTGAACAGATAGAGCACCATCCACAGGGCAAGCACAGCGAAAAACCAATAGCCGGCGTGCAATAATCCGTCCCACACCTGCTTGAAGTCGAGCTGGGTCACCATGACTATCAGCACGAGTAGGCCAAAGAGGAAGAACGCGTTCTGATATTTCTTTTTCATCGGTTATTGTTCTGAGTCGGTGGCAGGAGCCTGCTCTTCCGTGTTGGGTGTAGTAGTGGGCTTGTTGTCGGCTTGGACTTTCTTCTCAGCATGAGCCGAATCGTTGTTGCGGTTGCCGCGGGGCGCACGCTCAATGATGGAGTTCTCGTGCTTTTTGGGAATGGAGAAGCGCGCCTTCTCACTGTCGTCCTTCTTCTCGTGGTAGAGTTTCTTCAGTGGGTTTTCCAATGGCTCATCATATTCCTGACGATGACGGAACACGTCGATGGCGAGGAAGATGGCGTGGCGGAACGATGCAGGGTCGGCTTCGTTGCGGCCGGCGATGGTGAATGCCACGTTGTCTTCGGGAGCTGTGCAGACCACGGCAAGACCGGCAAGATAGGAAACGCCGTTGGATGGCTCAAGTGCTTTGAAGGGTGCGATGCCTTGGTCGTGATACATGGCGAGAATACCGTCGAAAGCGTCCATCACATTGCCGCGGAACAGTTCGTCGGCTGCATAGGGACCAAAGACATTCTCTCCCGCTTCTGCAAGTTTGTTGATGACGGGGATGATGATTTCTTGCTCCTCCTTGCCGAAGTTGCCATACTCGGCACTGTTCGGGTTGAGCGAGAGCACAGCCACACGGGGATTGCTCATTCGGAAGTCGCGTCGCAAAGTGTTGTAGAGCAGTGAGGCTCGGTTTTCTATCAATTCGGGGGTGATGGCTGCCGGCACGTCGCGCATGGCAAGATTGTTGGTGGCAAGCGCTACGCACAGGTTATCGTTGATAAGCATGGGCAGAGCCTTGCAGCCGTCGCCCAGACAACTTTCGATGTAGGCTTGTTGGCTTTCGAACTTCACGCCGCTCGATTCCAAGTTGCTCTCATCCACGGGACAGGTCACGAGCACGTCGAACAATCCGTTGCGATAGTCACTGATGGCTCGGTCAAGAGCTTTCATGGCGGCGTGGTTGCTTTCGGGGGTGGGTACTCCCAACTCCACCTTGATTTCCTCGTCGAAGCAAGTGAGCAGATTCACGCGACCGTCGCGGGCTTCACTGGCATCGTTGATGATGCTGAAGTTGGCTTGAATGTCAAGAGCCTTGCGGTGGTAGGTCGCCACTTTGGGCGAGCCATAGATGATGGGAGTGCAAAGCTCCAGCATCTCAGGTGCAGCAAAGGTTTTAAAAATCAGCTCATATCCAATTCCATTGGTGTCGCCGTGGGTGATGGCAACACGAATCTTTCTGTTATTTTCCATTGTTTTTGGTTTTGTTTATTGTATAGAGAGCGGCTTCTAATTGCCGCATTAAGTTCCTTTTCTTAGATTCTGGAGCATAGACGAAAGCAATGATGCTCACGTCGCCCACATGTTTCATCACGTAGGGACCGCCCATAGCATCGCCTTCCATTTCCCATAGACCGCGCTCCTGCCTGTCATCGACCAGCCGCATGAACATGCTGTCTGTCTCGCCTTTGATGTTGCGCCCTATCATGACGTTGACATCACCCCGTGTGACGATAATATTCTTCATGCCTTGAGGCGTATTGTTGGAATACCATATAAAATTTTTCCTCACCATGCTACTTTTCAGTTCGGCAGGAACCAGCATGTTGATGCCGAACATCTTCTTGATAGTTTTAGCGGCACGGTCATTGTGGCTGCGTCGCAGAGTTTTCACCTGCTCCGCCATCTCGAAGGCGTTGAGCGTTCTCAATAGTCGTTGAGGGTCGCTACCGTCAGTATGAATTATGATTTGCGGACGTGCCCACTCGTTCTGCTCCATGCTCATTGTCGTACCTTGTTGGTAGATGACGATGGCACGGCTCAGTTTCGACCATTTGTCAAGCTGTTTCCGGACAGTAACGTCAAACATGGGTTCCTCCTGCGGAAGTCCTTCCACGCTTTGGCTCAGTATTTTTTTCAGACTGTCATTTCCGTTTCCCACCACGGTCACCTCATAGGGGCGCGAACTTGACGCGGGTAGTCCGCCACCCGAATCGTTGCAGGCGCAGAGCACTGCGCAGAGGGTTATGATGAGCCAACGGAGCACTCTCATTTTCTCACTTCATCAATCTTCTTCGACGTGCTCAGCAATCCGCATGCTGCATAGATATCTTCTCCGCGACTGGCACGGATGGTTGTGAAGATACCGTGAGCCGTCAGATAGTCGCGTAGTTCCTCCATCTTCTTCTCGTCAGCACCGTGGAGTGGAACATTGGGAATCTGGTGGAAGCGGATGAGGTTGACGCGGCATTCCAGTCCGCTGAGTAGTCTCACTATTTCGCGAGCATGTGTCATCGAGTCGTTCACTCCTCCAAAGACAATATATTCAAACGAGAGGCGGCGCTGGTGACTGAAGTCGTAGTTGCGTAGCAGTTCCACCACTTCACTGATGGGCATACCTTTTTCGGCGGGCATCAGTTTTGCGCGTTGCTCGTGGATAGGGGAGTGGAGGCTGATTGCCACGTGGCAGTCGCTCTCTGCGAGAAAACGCTTCAGCTTGTTTCTTACGCCCACGCTACTCACCGTGATGCGCTTCGGACTCCATGCCCAACCATAGTTCGCAGTGAGAATCTCTGTGGCGCGCAGCACATTGTCAAGATTATCCATTGGCTCTCCCTGTCCCATGAACACGATGTTAGTGAGTTGGTCGCGTTCAGGCAGTGAGTAGATTTGGTTCAATATGTCGTTGGCAGTCAAGTTTCCTTCGAAACCTTGCTTGCCAGTCTGACAGAAAAGACAATTCATCTTACATCCCACTTGCGATGAAACGCAAAGTGTGGCGCGATTGTTCTCTTCGGGAATGAAAACGGTCTCAACAAATTTACCCGTGTTTCCCTCGTTAGTAGTAGAGACGGGGAACAAATATTTGATGGTTCCGTCTTTAGAGTGCTGTGCTTCAATGGGTGCAGCGCAGCCCACCTCGAAGGATTCCGCTAATTTCTCTCGGTTAGCTTTCGAGATGTTGGTCATTTGGCTGATGTCGCTCACATGCTTGCGGTATATCCATTCCGCAATTTGTGTTCCGGTAAATTTTGGCAACCCCAAATCCACCGCGATGCTTTTCATTTCATCCCTTGTCAGACCTAATAGTTTTTGTTTCATGTTGCAAAGATAGTGCAAATCGAGTGAAGAACAAAACAAACCGTTTGTTTTTTCGGTTCCCATTGGTGACTGGAACCTCAATTTTTGTACGAATAGAAGAAAATCTTGAAATTATTTCTTTAAGTTCCCGCGTCTCATGGAGGTCCCGTCGCTCCGCGCGGGACGACATCCGTCAATACAATTAATAACTAAGCCTACGCATTGCCTCTCCTTGAGTCAGCATATTCGGTTATCGTCCCGCGCATGGAGGTCTCGCGCTCCGCGCGGGACGACTGCCGTCAATACAATTAATAACTAAGCCTACGCATTGTCTCTCCTTGAGCCAGCATATTCGGTTATCGTCCCGCGCGGAGCGACGGGACCTCCATGAGATGCGGGAACAATATTCGCAATTATTACTGTCCGGTAAACATTTTGAGGAAAAATGGTGCACCGAAATAGAGAGTCATTTTGTCCTGACCCATCATAGAAAGGGATGGCTTCCAAAATTTTTCCCATGACGGGTGCTTCCTCTGAGTTTTTTAGTTGAAAAAACATCTCAGCAATCTCAGCAAAGCATCTAACACGTTGAAAGGAAAACCCTTACGTACATGAATAGATGGTAAAACATCCCAGCAATATCTCAGCAACATCTCAGCAGACTGAGACGGAACATCTTTCCATATGGAATGGGCAAAGAGGTGACAAATAGAGCTTTAGGTCGAATTAATAGCCTATTGAGCCAACCAGCCATGTGATGAGGAAGAGACATCGTGAGATGTGCTTATCGGACAAGTAAAAAAGCCCCAAACCGTCTGTAGATGAGGATGGGGCACAGGAGAGGTTAAGTTTACCGGACAGTAATAATCCGCAATTGCCCAATGTGTATTGTTCCCGCGCGGAGCGCGAGAACTACGGTGAGACGCGAGAACTACGGTAAAGAGCTTCGAGAACAACGATTCCTAGTGACGGGAATTAGGGCTTCGCAACTATGTGAATTACGATTCTGCAGCACATTTTATACTCCCCTTTGTACCCATTTTGAGGATTTTATCGTATAGTTTATCTGAATATGAAAAAATATTAAGAAAATATTTGGAAGCAATAGCTTTTTTCCTTACCTTTGCAAAGCGTGAATATTTGATGAGCCTAAACATATCAACTTATTATTTACTATTTTTTATTAACAAAACAACTTACTGGATTATGAGTAGATTTAAACTTTTGTTGTTAGCCTTATTCATTTCGGCTACCAATGCAATGGCACAAGAACCAACGGTTATCTTGAGCGAAAATTTCGATGCTTTTACGGAAGGCAGTGTCGATAGTCCCGCCACCGTCGATATTTCGAGGGGGGCAAGTCCAAAACTCGGTCAAGTGCTTACGGACTGGACTGGAAAATATGTTTATGAAGCAGGTGGTTCACTCAAAATTGATGACTGGGGCAATCTGAAAACTGCCAACTATGACATGAGTGCCAATTCAGGTATTATCAGAATTTCAGTAAGGGTGAAATGCGCCGGCGATGGAGGATTGCTGAAAGTCTCTGTTGGCAATAATCAGCCTTCGCAAATTTTTCTTCCAGATTCCGAGTGGCATGAATTAAGTTTTGTTACCGATGGAGGAGAGGCATCGCAGTTCCTCAAAATCGAGCCTTACTTGGCGCTGAATGGCATCTTCTTAGACAGTCTCGTTGTAGAGACAAGTGAGCAGTTCTTCATCTCACCGGAAGCTTATCAGCCTGAACAAGCTGATGGTACATCTTTTACTGCCGAATGGAGTTCGGTGAATGGAGCTACGAATTATCTGCTTGACGTATATACTAAGAATGGAGAAACATTCGATTATCTGCTGAAAGACGAGGAAGTGACCACAAATAGTTACGATGTGACTGGCTTGGACCCGACAAAGACCTATTATTTCACTGTAAGGGCAACCAATGGAACGGGTGTCAGCGAGTATAGCAATGAGATAGAAGTAGTGAAAGTGATTTCAGAGTTGGCAGCGCCTGTTGCCTTGGATGCTACTGACGTTACTGAGAATGGCTTCGTCGCCCACTACAACGCAGCCGAAGATGCCGAGAGCTATGTCGTCAATGTGTATAAGAACACAACGATGAATGAAGCAGGTGATGTTACTCTATTGAGTGAGAGCTTTGATGGTGTGACACAAGGCAGCTACGACAATGTCTATTTTGGTGACAAGTTGACGGAATATTTGGATGCCTATACCAATCAACCGGGTTGGTTTGCAGCTTATCATGTATTTGCAAGCGGTGCAATAGGACTCTCTCCTTTTGGAAGTGAGGCAAGTTTAACAACCCCAAGTATGGACCTCTCCGGAAATGATGGACAGTTTACATTCAAAGTGCGCATGGCTTCCCTTAATTTCGGCACAGAAGTGGAGGATGACAGTGTGCAGATTAAAGTTTTGGAAGGTGGAACCAGCAATGAGTCACCTATGACTGTGAAATTGAACAAGGGCTTCAATGACTATGAGTTTACGCTCAGTGGCGGAACCGATACTCAAGTGGAGATTCTGTATACAGGTGATTACAAAGTTTGGATTGAAGATGTGGAAGTGATTCAGACACTCCCCGCGGGTACAGTTTTCAAGACTTTGGTACAACAACAAGCCCAGACTGAGTTAGAATGCCCCATCACTCTTGAAGAGCCTTTCTCTGAAGGTGTCACCTATTCCTATGGAGTGAAAGCTGAGGGACGAACAGTAGTTGAAGGCGAGATTGTCGATATCAGCTCAAAAGAGTCTAACATTATCGAAGTGAAATTGCCTACCGCAATCACGGAGACTCACACGGGAAAGATAGTAGATGTCTATTATTATAATATGGCAGGCATGAAATCTACTAAGGCTCATGCCGGTGTCAACATTAAGGTAACGAAATATTCTGATGGAACTGTCAAGACAGAGAAATTGAGATAACCATATAACAGTTTAGTAAGGAGTAATGAAAAATAAAGAATCATTGTCATATTGCTTTATTTGAACACTCCAAAATGCAAAATTTAGGTACCATTAAGTCCGAACTTGTGAAAGCTCGGGCTTTTTTTGGCTTGAATGGAAAGATACTGCTGTTATACAGCCGCTTACCGTTGGAGAGTTCTTGGACGATAAGCAACATTTCTTAATTAGTTTGTCTAGGTAATGAAAAAAGCCATCGCCCTGAACACGTATTCAAGACGATGGCTGAATTGTTTTCTGAAAATATGTTGTTATCTCTCTAACTTTTTCTTGATAGTGCCGTTAGAATATTTTATAATCACTACACCTTTAGCATTCTTGTCCACTTGACGACCGGAAACATCGTAGCGTGCTATTTCCACTATGTTCTTGTCTGATGTGTTGACATCGTTGATGGCGTCAGCAGTCAAGTCTGAATAATAATATGTATCGGTGTAAGAATAGGAGTCGTCCCATTCATTGTCACCCATATAGTAGTTGTTGTTGACCATTGTAGTCTCTGTCAGCGCCTTGTAGTTGTAGAAGCGTTGGTTCTTGTTGGGGATGTACCAACGTGCCACATTTTCTACAGGAGTATCAAAGTCATAAGTATTATAATACCCCACGCGATTGTATGGAACGCCATCTATGTAAGCTTCTTCATGCCAACTTGTCAATACGCTGTCCGCACCAAATTCAAAGTAGTCGATGAAGTCAAGTGTCCAAGTACTGTCGTTATCACGTGTTCCATTCCAGTGGTCGCCCTCAATGGGAGTATTGTAGATGCATCCATCAGGATAGGTGAATGCCTCTTTGATGCTGGCGTATCTGCGGTTAGTAGAATCGTTTGTGAAGCCATAGAACTCACCTCCCAAGTAGTGGTTGTATTCGTCATAGTGGCGGATTTCCTCTTGCTGAGCCCTGCGGCTGCCTGAAGTATAGTAATATTGTATATAGTAGGTTTCAAATCCGGAAGGCAGGAAATGCTGTTCTGTCTCTGCGTAGAGGCTGGGCGTTGCCGACTGCCAGCGGAAGTAGACTTTCTGTATGTCCTGTGTCTCTCCGCTCTCAAGAAGGGCAAATTCGTGAGTGGTCTCACCTGTCCACGTCCATCCACTGTTTGGATAGAGTGTGTAGGTCATCGCGTCAGTGCAGCGGTGCTGGCTGTCGTAAGTGTACTCTGTCTTTACGTTGTTCCCATAGGTGTCTCCACCTGACCAATCCTGTGATGTACTATTCCAAAATGCTAAAGAGTCAAGCTCCAAGTCTCCATTCTCATCATATACGAAGATGTTGCGCTGATATTCCAGCCAATCCCCATCTTTCCAAGTATAATAAGAAATCCTTGCATCGCGTCCGTCCTCTGTGTATTCAAAGGATTGACCGGCATTTGATGTGCTGTCTCCCTGCCACTCCTGCGTTTCAGTGTTCCAGAAGTAGGTGAAATAGGTTAACATTCGCGACTCCTCGTCATAGGATGCCTCTGCTTTCTCGAAGTACTGCCAATCGCCAGCGGTTGAATCATATAAGAGATGTATCTCGTTGGTAATATTGTAGTTATCGTCATATGCATATTCTGCACGCTGTGATGGTACGAGGATGTTGTTGACATAGAGATAGAATGTCGCAACATCGAATCGGTTGCTTTCATCGGGGTATTCATATTCATATCTATAGCCTTGTGAAGACCCAGTAATATCAATGTAGTCCTGAGCTATCACTCTTCCTAATTCATCATATTCGATGGTTGTGCGGCCCCCATATTCCCATTCGCCTTCGTTGTTCGGCAGGTAGTTGTAACAGAATGTGGGATTTCCATTTTCGTCATACTCGAAGGACATCTTCTGGACCCGGTTGCCATTTTGTAGCACTCTGGTCAAACTGTCCATTTTCTGGGTCTTCTTGGCGGAAGCCCTGCGAGCAATTTTCATGACATTGATGCCCGACTTGTTCTTGGAGAGTTTTTCCTCAGAATCTGATGCAATCGTTTTTTGCAACTCGCGCACTGCTTTTTCTGAAGGTGAGATTCGACGATCCGTAGGCTTCGTGACAGTTCGTGCCTTTAGTTGTGTGTCAAACACAAACTTGTTGTCTGAATGGTTGTCTGCCATAGCGGTTGAACAACACAAGACAAGTGCGATAAGTAAGTTAATCTTTTTCATAAGTTCTATATTAAAGTTATTTAATATGGTTTTCGTACACATTCGGTTTAGGAGATTCAAGTTGTTCACCACTCCTTTCATTACATTTGCAAAAATAAGGAAGTTAGACTTTCGCTATGTATTCCATAACGAAGCTAAATAATTCCATTTTTGTGTCTTATATGATTTGGACCAATTCGTCTTCGATATTTCCCATTCTACTACAAATTTGGATGAGAAAAAGTGTGCTGATAATAGGTTGTTTCTGTTTTTCCTTGATTTCTTTTGTCGGTCTTAGGGAAAACATGTATATTTGCAGACTCAATTACTGAACGACATGATAAGTTTTAAAGACGTTACGCTCAGCGACCGTCAACTCATTCAAACCTATACACTATTAGGGGAGAATCGCAACTGCGACCTCTCCTTCGCCAACCTTATCAGTTGGCGGTTTCTCTACGATACTCAGTTTGCCATCATCAATGACTGCCTCGTTTTCAGGTTCTATTTAGGACGGCACCTTGCCTATATGGGACCGATGTCGAAAGAGGCGGAGTCGCTTACCGCAGAACGGGTGACGGCAATCGTCGACCAACTGAAGGCTGATGCCATCGCTATGGGGCACCCCCTGCTGCTCATCGGAATGTCGCAGAATGATGTCGAAAAGCTGAGACTGACTATGCCCGAACGTTTCAACTACAAGCCAGAGCGTGACTTCTTCGACTATATCTATTCGCGAGAGAAGTTGGCTACACTTGCCGGTAAGCATTTGCAGGGCAAGCGCAACCATTGCAACAAGTTCCGCAGGCTCTATCCCAATTATGAATACCGTGAACTGACGAAAGACCTTATCCCGGAATGTTTGAGGGTAGAGGAACAATGGCGGGAATCCGTCATCGGTCAGATGTCGCCCTCCGAACGTCAACAGCTTTATGAGGAGCAGCGCTCCATGACACGTGCCTTCCTCTATTGGGAGCACTTGGGTTGTATGGGTGGAACTATCTTCGTTGATGGGAAAATGGTTGCCTTCACCTATGGATGCCCCATCAATCATGATACGTTCGATGTTTGTGTGGAGAAGGCGGACACGTCGTATGAAGGCTCTTTCTCCATTATCAACCAAGAGTTTGTGAGTCATCTTCCCGAACAATATGTCCATATCAACCGTGAGGAGGACTTGGGCGATGAGGGACTGCGCAGGGCTAAGATGTCGTATAAGCCCGAGATGTTACTTGAGAAATATTCCATCACTAAGAAGGAACCCTTGCATTGTTTTTCCGATTCAACCAAAATAAAGAAAGAGACCGAACAGCTTTGGCGCGATACGTTCCACGACGATGAGCGGTTCATTCGGCTCTATTTTGACCGTGTCTATCGCCCGGAAGAAAACGTAGTCTGCCTCATAAACGGAAGCGTTGCGGGAGCCTTGCAGACCTTGCCTTATATGCTTCGATGTAGGGATGTGGAGGCGCGTACTGCTTATATCAGTGGGGTAAGTGTAAAGGAAGAAATGCGGCGACAGCATATTGGCACGAGTCTCATGTCGCAGTGTCACAACCGTCTTTTCGGACGTGGTGCCGTCTTTGCCTGTCTGATTCCCGCCGAGCCTTGGCTGTTCGGTTGGTATGCTTCGTGCGGCTATTCTCAGGTGATGAGCGCTATTGAGGCTCCGAGCAACGTCACCTCCATGTCGTTTGCTGATTTCGACCGTTGGCAACATTCCCGTTCCTGCTTTCTATTGCTCAACGAAGAACAGTTCAACATTGCCCTTGACGACCTGCGCATGTCTCATTCAACCAACGCAACTCCAGCCCAAGCCATGATTCGTGTCGTCAATGCTGCCGCAGCGTTGCAACTCTATGCCCGTCTCCATCCCGATTATGAAGGCAACTTCCGAATTTATAACGACCGTGACATTGCATCCAATAACAGCTTCTATAAATTGAAGGATGGTTCTTGCCTTCAAACAGAACTTCCCCTAGCCTCGCCCTTGACCCTCACCGTCAGTGAGTTAGCCGCCTTCATCTTCCGTGACCTCCATCCCGAAATGACGCTGATGATGAACTAATCGGAGTTAGGAGTTAGAAGATAGGAGATAGGAGTTGCTGCGCCGCAGATGAGCGATGAAATTCAGCAAACGAGTGCGAAGCCAATTATGAATTATGAATTGTGAATTATGAATTATTAGATAGGAGTTGCTGCGCCCCCCACTATACATACCGAACTTACTATACCTACTGCACCCTCTAAACTCCCGCCAAAAGTTAGGGGCGCAGCCAATTATGCATTATGCATTATGCATTATGCATTATTTTCTTCCCACAATGTATTGTCCTACGTGCCTCTCTTCCTGTAATTTTACGATTGTAGTATCGCGCTGAGGCATCACTACAATAGCATGGCGCGGGATGGATATCGAATCGTTGCTGGAGATGAGCCTTGGTGAGCGGTTGAGATAAACATCCATGTTGGCGGCACGCTTCATATCTACTGCAATCAAAGGATATCCGGGATAGTCTGAAAGCATGATTGAAACCTTGCGGCACAGTTGTTGATAACCTAAGTAAGGATTGATTTGCGGCATTGACCATCCGGCAAAGTAGGTTGTCAACAGTATTCCACCGGCAAGGACCATGGCGGCATGTTGCAGCCGATGGCGAACAGTCATGACGAAAGCCGCGACAGCGCACACCGTGATGGCAAGGACAGCCATGATGAGCGGTAAACTGGCAAAGGACTTCATGGGAGTCCAATAATGATTGGCAACGATGAAGGCGGGTAATGTGAGAGCCAATAGAAAACTTGGAATGCCCAGCGCCCACATCTCAGCTTTGTTGCCGGTCTGTGGAACAAGAGGAATCATAGCGATGGCAAAGGGAACAAGAGGAAGAAGATAGATGCTGAGTTTGCTGCTAATAAGTGACAGACAGAGGAACGTGACCAACATGGCGATGAGTGCCAGTCGCACGCGATTGTTCCCATACGACTTAGAACGCCATAGACGCCAAGCAGCCAAAGCGCTCCAAAGTGACCACGGCATCAGCAGCGGCCAATACATATATAAATAATAGTAGATGGGTTGACGATGATGGAAGGAATGGAAGGCGCGTCCCAACGTTTGATGAACGGCAAGATTATAGAGGTAGCCGCTTCCTCCTTCGGCATAGACAGCACCGAACCAAAGGGAGAAAAGAAGAATGAGCATGAGCCATGATTTCCACCCCAAATATCGAAACAAACTGCCTCCTTGCCCTTTGACGCATAGAAAGACCACAATTACGGAGAAAGGAACGATGAAGCCCACGGCTCCCTTCGTGAAAACGCCCAAAAACAGCCAAAGGGGCAGGAGAGGACTCTCGTGAGGGCGTCCCGAGGAATAAAGTCGGTAAAACTCATATATGGAAAGCACGATGAACAGTGTCATGAGCATATCCATGCGCAAGGTGAGCATGGTGACGAGCCATAGAGCCGACGTAGTCATCAGCATTCGGAAGAGCCAAAGACTGTTGCCTTTGAACCGAAGCAGCCGCGCCATGACTTCGGTCGTTAGAAAAGCAGGTACCACTGATAGTAAACCGAAGAGCATGTGCTGACTCCACAGCGGGCAACACCTAACAGCCATGACTAACCATAAATATAAAGGTGGCTTATCGGCATAGAGAGCACCGTGGTTGGTGAAAGTAAAAAGGTGATGTTGCCGCAACGCTTCGTCGGCGATGCTCAGGTAGCGGAGTTCGTTGGACGGAGTGTAGTCGCGCAACAGGATGGCTGGCAACAGGCACAATAAAACTACGATATAGAATAATGCCGTTTTCTTCATTCTATTAAAATGAGTGCACGAAACTAAAAAAGGATTTTGGAGAAATTTGGTAGAATAGCCCTTGGTAGTGTGATTAGGACATTTCTTTAGAAATTTTGAAGAAAAATATGTCGCATTGCAGATTTCTTCGCTTCTTAACTAAAATTCACGTTTTGAGATTCTTCTGTAAGGAGTATTTTCGTATATTTGTCAAATATAAAAAGAAATAGCAATGGATAAGACAAAGAACGACAACAAACAGCCCTACAAATTCAGTTGGTGGAACGTGTTCTGGGTAATGTGTATTCTCGTGTTACTCAATGGACTTCTCTTCCCGTTTTTCGGTGGTACAGGCATTGAGCAAACCGACTATGGAACATTTATCCAGCGAGTGGACAGCGGATTGGTGAACAAGGTCCAAATCAAGGACAACAACATCTACTACACCATCGTTAAGAATGGAAAAGAGCGGCAGTGCCAGACTGCCCAGGTGAATGACCCTCAACTTACGGAGCGGTTGCTGAAGGCAAAAGGCAGTAACCCGACGCACAAAATCGTATTCACGCAGGTGGCGGAGCAAAAGAATTCGCCTTTGCTTGACTTCATCCTTTGGTGGGTTATCCCTGGTATCATCTTCTATTGGTTATGGAGCCGAGCCTCGAAACGAATCATGTCGGGAAGTGGTGGTGGCAATTTCTTGCAGTTTGGCAAGAGTGGTGCAAAAGTCTATGCCGAAAATTCGGTGAAGACAACCTTTGCCGACGTTGCCGGACAAGATGAGGCAAAGGCACAGTTGAAGGAGATTGTTGACTTCCTCCATAATCCGGGCAAGTATGCCGCCATGGGAGCAAGGTTGCCTAAGGGCGCACTGCTCGTGGGACCTCCCGGAACGGGTAAGACGCTCATCGCACGTGCCGTGGCAGGTGAAGCCCGTGTGCCGTTCTTTGCCATTTCAGGCTCGGAGTTCGTACAGATGTTTGTGGGAATGGGAGCCGCTAAGGTGCGCGACCTTTTCAAACAGGCTTCGGAGAAGGCACCGTGTATTATCTTCATCGATGAGATTGATGCCATTGGCAAGAGCCGTGATGCATCCATGGGCAACGACGAGCGCGAGCAGACTCTCAACCAGTTGCTCACCGAGATGGATGGTTTCGATGGCACTAATGGCGTGGTGATTCTTGCCGCAACCAACCGTCCCGAGAGTCTTGATAAAGCACTATTGCGACCAGGACGCTTTGACCGCCGAATCCAAATGGAACTTCCCGACTTGGCTGGCAGAAAGGCTATTCTGAAAGTGCATCTTCGCAACATTAAGCATGGCGATATTGACCTTGATATCGTGGGACGTGCAACGGCTGGCTCCTCTGGCGCCGACCTCGCCAACATCGTAAATGAGGCTGCGCTGAGAGCCGTCAAATTAGGTAAGAAGGAAGTAGATACCTCCGACTTGGAGGAAAGCGTGGAAACTGTGATTGCAGGTGAGCAGAAAAAGAGCGCTGTGATTTCGCCCGACGAACGTAAAATCATTTCCTATCATGAGGTGGGACATGCCATGGTTGCTGCCTTGCAGTCGCATTCCGCTCCCGTACAGAAAATCACCATCATTCCCCGCACATCGGGAGCTTTGGGTTACACCATGCAGGTAGATGCCGGTGAGAAGCACTTGATGAGCCGCGAGGAGATGCTTAATCGCATTGCCACTCTCACGGCAGGTCGTGCAGCGGAAGAACTGATTTGCCATACTTGCACCACCGGAGCCAGCAATGACATTGAGCAGGCAACGCGGATGGCGCGTGCTATGGTGACCGTCTATGGCATGAGCGACCATTTTGGCATGATGCAGTTGGAACAAGTCCGCAATCGCTATTTGGGTGGAAACCGTTCGATGACTTGCTCCGAACAGACATCCACACAAGTAGATGAGGAAGTTCGGCAGATGATAAAACAAGGGTATGAGAAAGCTTGTAACCTTATCAGTCAGCACATGGACGAGATGCACAAAGCTGCCGCTATCCTGATAAAGAAAGAAACCATTACTGGCGAGGAATTCATGCAGGTGCTGAATCATGAATGATTGGCTGTTAAGCTGTATCACTCCGTTTCTGTTTACCCTCGTGTGCTGACAAGTGCCGACAAATTTGCTGGCACTTGGCACCACAGCGGGTGGCAAGTGGCACCCAATCGGCTGGCACCTGTCAGCAATCGCCGATAAGCGCTCCTCGAATCGTCCATAGCCTGTCTTCATCTTATATATATTATATGAAATATAATATATAGGTTAATGTTCATCCGTCAACTATTATACTTAGGTTTGATTACGGGGCAGTAATAAAAAGAAAAGGAAAGCGCCAGTATTGCTCACGCAATGCTGGCGCTTTCAGAAATGTCTTTAATTTCTTGATGTCTTCCATGTAATCAAACTAACAGATCAATCCAATCTACAAACATACTATCTAAAAACTGTTGCAAAGATAGCCTTTGTTTGCAATTGAAAGATAAGTTTTGTAGTGAAAATCAACGATTTATATGTGCAAACGATTACCTAGAAAGTTAGGCTACTTTCAATATACAACGGAAGAGTTCCCTTTATTGGAACAAGGAACTCCAATCCGTTGTGATAAGAAAGTCCTGCGGCTCCTCGCTAATCTTGATGGTTGTCGTGATTGTCAATAAATCGCCTTGTGATGTCTTGATAGGCATCAATGCGTCTATCGCGCAGGAAAGGCCACCAACGACGCACTTGTTCGCTATGGTCTAAGTCAATGTTGACGATGATGCTTTCTTCTTCGCTGTTTGAGGCGCGGTAATGCATCTCGCCTTGAGGTCCACAAACGAAGCTGGAACCCCAAAATACGATTCCGGGGTGTTCGGCATCGGGTTCCTCACCGGGTCGTGTCGGCTCAAAGCCTACTCGGTTCACTGCAATGGCGGGAAGCCCGTTGGCAACAGCATGACCGCGAATCACAGTCGTCCACGCCTCGCGTTGGCGCTCCTGCTCTTCTTCCGTGTCGTGGGCATCGTAGCCGATGGCAGTGGGATAGATGAGAAGTTCTGCTCCTTGAAGCGCCATCAGTCGGGCTGCTTCTGGATACCATTGGTCCCAGCAAACCAAAACGCCTAAACGGCCTATTGAGGTCTGAATGGGATGAAATCCTAAGTCGCCGGGAGTGAAATAGAACTTCTCGTAATAGCCGGGGTCGTCGGGGATGTGCATCTTGCGGTATGTGCCGGCGATGGAGCCGTCGCTGTCAATCACTACCGCCGTATTGTGATAGAGTCCTGCAGCACGTTTCTCAAAGAGTGACGTGACGATGACTACTCCCAACTTCTTGGCGAGTTCCCCATACAAGCCCGTTGAAGGACCGGGGATAGGCTCAGCGAGGTTGAAATTATCCACCTTTTCCTCTTGACAGAAATAGAGGGAGTTGTGGAGCTCCTGCAAGACGATGAGTTGTGCTCCGCGATGGGCGAGGTCGGTGATGCCTTCGGCCAAGCGAGTAACGTTGTCCTCCACACTTGCAGAATTGTGCTGCTGAAGGAAACCAATTTTTATTTCTTTCATAATGTTTCGATTATCTTGTGTATAATTTCGGACAGAGCGCTCAAAGCTTATTTCTTTGCGAGCACACCTGCCGGATATTGCATGGTGAGACAATGGAGAGAACCGTGCTGACGAATGACAACCGTCGCGTCAATGCCCATGATTTCACGGTCGGGGAAGGCTTTGCCCACGACAGACATGGCGAGTTGGTCAAGGTCGGGCTGTTGATAGGTGGGCACGATGACCGCTCCGTTGATGATGACAAAGTTGGCGTAGGTGGCGGGTAACCGCTCTCCGTCGTCATAGATAGGGCCTGGGGTGGGGAGGGGGAGTAGTCGGTAAGGCTTCCCCGCCATAGTTCGAAGCGTCTGCAACTGTTGCTCCAAAGCCTTGAAATCGTCGAACATCGGGTCGCTCTCGTCTTCTACGCGCATATATAATAAGGTGTCATCAGGAGCCGTGCGCACGATGGTGTCAATATGACCGTCTGTGTCGTCGCCAACGACGTTGCCGTGGTCGAGCCAAACCACCCGCTCAGTGTGCAGAGCCTCCTTGAGCTTCTGCTCTATCTGTTGCTGCGACAAAGGCTGATTGCGGTTGGGTGCCAGCAGACAGGTCGATGTGGTGAAGAGGGTTCCCCGACCATCGCTCTCAATGCTGCCGCCTTCCAGTACAAAATCGGTCTCGAAACGTTCAGCATTGAAAAGCCCAGCCTTGTAGAGGCGGCGCGTGATGGCATTGTCGGTTTTCCAAGGGAATTTTTTCCCCCAACCGTTGAAAGTGAAATCACAAACCACGTTGGTGGGTCCGACGAGCGAGATGGGACCGTGGTCACGAGCCCAAGTGTCGTGCGTTGTGCAATGGATGAAGCGTATGTTGTTGAAAGCCCGTTGGGAAACGGTGGCTTTGAGTTCAGCGGCAGTCTCTTCACAGTGGGGAGTCACAATGATTAGAGGCTCATGCGAAGCCACGACTTCAGCCAATTGCTCAAAAGTATGTTTGATTTCGCTCAAGTACGGATGCCAGTCGGTCCGTTCGTGAGGCCACGTCAGTTGCAGACCGCTTTGGGGATACCATTCGGCAGGCAAGAAAACGTCGGTTTGATGCAATTCCATTATTGTAGAGTTGTATGATTCAAATAAAGCAATGCAAATATAACTAAAATAAATGATTTAATCAATTTTATTTTTGTATTTTTGCAGTAGCTATTCCTGCTCTGGGAAGAAGTAACAAAAACTGATATGCTGGAACTAAAAAACGTAATTCTACACACTCCTGCAGGTGATGCCCGCCAAGCGATGTCTTTCTTGGTGCGTAGTGGCGACATCTGCGTTGTGGGTGGCGCGTCGGGTAGTGGCAAAACTACGCTCGTGAGGTCGGTCATGGGCTTTTGCCGTGTTGCTTCCGGCTATATCAGCATTGATGGCGAATTAGTAGATTGGCGGTCAGCGCGCACTTTTCGCCGACAGACTCTCTACATTCCGGCAGACGTAATTGCGACAGAGGAGAATCAGCCGTCTCCCTTCGACACCCTTACCGTGAGACAATTGTTGGAGGCTCAGTTGGCTTTGGGTATCAACCATCTGCATATTGACAACGAACGTCTCAGCCAGGCTTGGGCTTTGCTCGGCTTAGACCCAAAGACCGGTGAAAGGCGATGCTCCGACTTGACTGCCGGCGAGATGCGGCGGGTATTGCTCTCATTGGGCTCACAGATTCACCGCTCGCTGGTGGTTGCCGATGAACTTACTACCGAATTATCTCTTGAGGAAGAACAGCATACCTTCAAGTTTGTCAGGGCTTTGGCTGAGAGTGGCAGTGCCGTACTGCTCACGTGCCGTGCCGATGATTTGCTACTAAAACACGAAGAGAATGAACATTACATTATTAGGAATCTTAGCGGGTTTGCTCCTGTTGGCGTTGCCCATAGCGCTGATGGTGAAGTTCCGCATACCGATGCTTGACAAGTTGCTCATTGCGGTGGGCAAGATGGCGGGTGGTTTGGCTGCGTTGGGACTGATGCTCTATTGGTTGGTAACGGTCAAAAGCGTGGTGCTGTCACTGGCATTCGTGGTCGTGCTCATCGTCATGGCAGCTATTGTTGCCACCAATGAGTCGCGCCAGCCACGGGGACGAGTACTATTGCCCCTGTTGGCAGGTAGTGCGCTGTCGGTAGTGGTTATCTCGCTGTGGTTTCTGTTCTTCGTGATGGGACAGAAAAATCCGTTTGAAGTGAGTCAACTGATTCCTGTCTGCGGGGTAATAGCCGCAGCTGTGGCGCTGACTAATGGCAAAGCGTTGTCCGCCTATTATTCCGGACTTTATGCTCATCATCAACTATACGACTATATGATTGGCAATGGAGCCACACACACCGAGGCAACGGCGCATTTTCAGCGACGCGCTTTGGAACGTGCCATGATGCCATTGCTCAAATGCATGGGAAATCTCGTGGTTCCCTTGGGTTGTCTCATGGCTTGGGTATTGATTATGATGGGAGTAGCCCCTCTGCAGGCAGTGCTGTTTGAAGGTTTGATGCTCATTGCTATGTTGTCGGCTTCCGTATTGTCACTGATTATCGCTATCTTGTTGGGGCGTCACTATTCGTTTGACAAATACGAACAATTGAAGAAAAAGAAATGAAGCGCTTTCTATACTTGTTCTTAGCGGCAACACTCCTTGTGGGTTGCCGTCCTCACCGCGACCGCACCATGATGCCCACCATTCAAAGAGTGGAGAAAGAGGTGTCCAATAAGATTGAAAATTCAGAGAAAACTCAAGATAATTCCACTGCTATTGGGGGAAAGGGCTATGAGCAGCCTGCCGACGTGGACGGTCAAATCCTCTTGAAACGTATGGGTTATACGGTTTCGTACAATCCTCAGACCCGTGAGCCGAATTGGGTGGCATGGTATCTGTCGGCTGACCGTTTGGACGGAGATGCCAGCCGTAGCGGTGTTGAGTTTACTGAAGATGAAAGCGTTCCAGAGCCACGTGCTACTACTTGGGACTATTACCGCTCGCGCTACGACAGAGGTCACCAGTGTCCTGCTGGCGACAATAAGTGGAACCAAGAAGCGATGGAGCAGTCTTTCCTATTGACTAACATCTGCCCACAGAACCCCAAACTCAACAAGTATGAGTGGAACCGGTTGGAGTCGCAATGTCGCGACTGGGCTAGAGAATACGGTAGTGTCTATGTGGCTTGTGGTCCCATCTTCTCTGCTGAAAGCAAAAAGACCATAGGTGAGCATAAGGTGAAGGTGCCTACAGCTTTCTTCAAAGTGATTCTCTGCACGTCGGGCACCAACAAGGCAATCGGTTTTATCTATCAGAACATCGGCGACAAACAAGACTATCGCCAATGTGTCCATTCCGTGGATGAGATAGAAGCTCTTACGGGCTACGACTTCTTCCCGAAACTTGACGATGCCACAGAGAAGAAAGTTGAGGCGGAGGCGAACATCGACGACTGGTCCCAAGAAAAATTGTAACCGTTCTGTTTCCCGTTTTTCCTACAATAGGGTAGGGATGCACAGCCTCGTGTTTCGGTTTTTTCTTTTTAAATTTGGCTTGTTTCTCAAATTTATTGTGTACCTTTGCGTCCGCAAATCCATACTATGATTATTGTAGTTAGCCCCACAGTAAATCCTAATAATGAAACAAGTAAGAAAAAGAAGTCGACGTGAGTGGATACGCCGCTACGTGAGTTTTATCTTTATTCTGTTTGTTATCGCCCTTGGAACTTCTTTATCCATCCGCGCTAATTTGGGGTCGTCGCCCATTTCTGCGCCTCCCTATGTTCTCTCACTCGTACCCGGTATTGGGCTTACGATGGGTGAGCTTACTATCTGTATGCACGTATTCTTCATTGCCTCGCAGATAGCTCTGCTTCGCAAAGACTTCGAGCTACGCCAACTTACTCAGATTCTCGTTTCATTCCTGTTTGGATTCTACACCGACTTGACCATGTGGCTCACGTCCTATTTGCAGGTACCGTTCACGTGGAATCCTTGGCTCGGCTATCCCCTGCGCTTCATCGAACTTGCGGCAGGCGGCTCCATTTTGGCTTTCGGTATTGCCTGTGAGGTGCGCTGCGACTCACTCATGTTGGCTGGCGAGGGATTCCCGCTTGCCATTGCCAAATTCCTCAAGAAGGATTTCGGCAAGGTGAAGATATTTTCCGATACGTCATTGGTCGCTGTAGGCGTGGTGTTCATGTTCATTTTCTTCGGACATTGGGACTGGACGATGGTTGGAGCCGGAACGCTTTTCTCTATGTTCTTTGTCGGCTTTATGGTGAGATTGTTCTCGCCTAAGATAAAGTGGCTCGACCGCATCTTCATTCCTGCCGATGAACGCCAAGTGGAAGCACCCAAACCTGTCTTGGCTTACCCCATCGTTACTATCTCGCGCGAGTATGGCAGTGGTGGCTCTGAAGTAGGCAAACTCTTGGCTCAACGACTCAACGTTCCTGTCTATGACAGTCAGATTATCGGTATCACAGCCAAGCAGTCGGGCTATACGCCGGAAGTGGTTGGACGCAGTGAGCAAAACATTTCCAAAGGCAAGCTGTGGGAGTTGATATTTACTGACAAGAGCATACCCACATCGATGAACCCGTCCATTGACGATGCCGTGTATGTGGCAGAGAGCCGCACAGTGAGGATGCTGGCGGCTAAGGGACCGTGTGTGGTTGTAGGTCGACTTGCCAATTGGGTGCTGCGCGACAATCCCAAATTATTCAGAATCTTTGTCACTTCAGGCAAGCAGTCGGCTGTCAATCGAGTGATGGCTCACGACCATCTCAACTCCAAAGACGCCTTGAGCAAGATAGAGCGCGTCAACGAAGGCCGTTCCAATCACTATTGGCAATATACCGGTCACCGCTGGGCTGACTTCCGTGGCTACGACCTGATGGTTAATACCGACAAATTAGGCGTGGAGGAGACCGTCAACCTCATTACGGCTGTGTTGAAGAAAACCTACGAAGTCAAGATGGCGGAATGAGCTATTGGTTGATACTGCTACTTACGCCTTGTAGGTTGAACCGATACCTATTTATCGCAGTACGAGCATGAGTCGATTCTTATGCTCTTAAAAGACGTTAATATTCATTCGGACGATTCGAATTAAAGGTTAAAGAAGAAGAAAATATGCTTAGATTGAAAGAAATTTCGTATCTTTGCATCCAAATTGAATATTAGCGTGAAAATAATAGAAGTGGTTAGTGCCCTTGAACAGTTCGCGCCTCTGTCCCTGCAAGCTGACTTCGATAATGCCGGTTTGCAGATTGGATTAACAGATGCGGAAGTCTCAGGGGCTTTATTGTGTCTTGATGTTACCGAGGCAATTGTCGATGAGGCTATCAGCAAAGGTTGTAACCTCATTATCTCTCACCATCCGCTCATCTTTCACAAATTGAGAAGGATTACCGGTGAGGATTATGTGCAGCGCACGGTGATGAAGGCTATTAAGAACGACATCACCATCCTCTCGCTCCACACAAATATGGATACCGTTAGAGGTGGAGTGAACTACAAAATGGCTGAAAAGTTGGGACTGGAGCAGTTACGCTTCTTTGGCAAGCGCCAGCAGTTGAATGTCGGAGAGGATGAAGCCGAGGCTCATGAGCAACTCTGTCGTGAACTGGAACCACGGCAAACCGATGGCTACGCTTTCAAACAGTCGTTCATTGAGGCTGCCGATGGCGTCGTGGGTACGTTTGCCGAGCCACTGGCAGCCGATGACTTGGTGCTGAAGTTGAGGAAGGCATTCGACGTGGAGTGCGTGATGTGTAATCAGCTTCTGTTACGACCCATCAAGACGGTTGCCCTTTGTGGAGGTGCCGGTGATTTTCTCCTTGACGATGCCATTGCCGAAGGCGCCGATGCTTTCATCACGGGAGAGATGCACTACCATCAGTATTTCGGGCATGACCAGGAAATACAGATTTGCGTCATCGGTCACTATCAGAGTGAGCAATATACGTCGGAGATATTCCGCGATGTGATGGCTCACCGCTGTCCTGGTGTGAAGACGTTCATTTCAGAAATCAATACGAATCCCATTATTTATCTTTGATTATCAATAAGTAAACATTAATAATATGGCTAAGAAAGATCCAACAGATTTGACCGTAGAAGAGAAGTTGAAGAATCTTTATCGCCTTCAGACCGCCCTGTCGAAGATCGACGAGGTGCGCGCCTATCGCGGTGAGCTGCCTTTGGAAGTGCAGGACTTGGAGGACGAGATTCAAGGTCTCAATACGCGTGTTTCAAAGATTGAGAATGAAATTCAGGAGTTCAACACTGCCATAGACCAGAAAAAGGGTGAAATAGCTGAGGCTCAGGCAAGCGTGGACCGCTACAAGCAGCAGTTGGACGAAGTGAAGAACAACCGTGAGTATGACACGCTGACGAAGGAAATTGAATATCAGACCCTCGAGATTGAGCTTTGCAACAAGAAAATCAAGGAAGCGCAGGTGAAAGTAGAAAACGCCAATAAAGAATTGGAAGAGACCCACGCGCTCATTGACACACGTAAGGTGGATTTGGAACACAAGCGTGGCGAGCTGGACAAAATCATGCAGGAGACTCGCGATGAAGAGGACAAGTTGCGCGATGAGGCGAAAGAGCTTGAAACAAAGATTGAGCCGAGGTTGCTGACCTCTTTCAAACGTATCCGTCAGAGTGCACGCAACGGTTTGGGCATCGTGTCTGTACAGCGTGATGCTTGCGGTGGCTGCTTCAACAAGATTCCGCCACAGCGTCAGCTTGACATCAAGATGCACAAGAAGATTATCGTCTGCGAGTATTGCGGAAGAATCCTCATCGACCCTGAGCTTGCCGGAATCAAGACGGCTCAGCCCGAAGAGAAGAAGCGTAAGCGCACAACACGTCGCAAGAAGAAAGAAGATACAGCCGAAGAGGCATAAACAATAAAAGCTGGTTCCCTTCTTAGGAGCCAGCTTTTATTGTCTTTATCTTATCTTTATCTTATGTTCCGTGCCTTATAGACTGTTTCTTTGGCAGCGTTGATTTCCTTTATCTTCTCATCGCTCGCCCCTTCGGCAAGCTTATCGGAATGATAGAGAAGTACCAAATGACGATATGCGCGGCGTATCTCGTCGTCGGTGGCACTGCTGCTCACGCCCAACGTGCGGTATGCCTTTGCCAATTCGTCTTCGCTCGTGGCACTGCCTGCAGAACGGTAGTTGGAGCCTGAACCATAGAAGCCGGAGTTGTAGCTACTGTTCCTGTAGTTATAGCTGCCTTGGCTGGCTCCTATGATGTTCATGATGTCGAAGTCGCTCAACGCCAATAGTCGACCCACTTCGAGTAGCGCCTCCTTTTCCTCTTGAGAAATGACGCCGTCGGCGCGAGCTATCTCATAAAGAAAATGGAACAACTGCGAGCGTGCCACGTAGTCCATGTTGGCTCTGATTTGCAGGCACGCTTCCACAATAGTCTGATGGAACGACGCATAGCCAATCTCCTTCTGTTTCTGAAAGAGCTTTTTCAGTATCTCGTTGCCTTGAATCCGGGCTGCTTCGCCCCAATTGGAGCGCAGGAAGTTGCGCACGTATTCCATTTCGGAGTGCATCACCTTTCCATCGGCATTGATGATATAGGATGCCAGCACGAGCATGGAGAAAAAGAACGAATTGCGCTGCCCTTCCTCTTGCCGCCTTTGTTGGGCTTGTTGTGTATAGGCATAGCTTTCGTTCTGCCCGAAGGCACTATGCGCGCCCTCCTTGGGTTGGGAATCAGGTGTGTTCACGGCGTCAAGCGCCTTGTCGAAGAGTGCGCCTAAACAGAAACCGGCCAAAGCACCAAGAACTCCGCCGCCACCGACGAATCCTAAAAAGCCGCCAATCCATTTTCCTATTGCCATTTTTTGCGTGTCTTTTGTTGTTTACTTCTTCAACCAATTTTCGCAATTGTGATGTTTGCAGTGGACGAATAATTTTGTAAGAACCCCAGAATTGCGATGCAAGTCTGGGGTTTGGGATTTTAGGTAAGATTTCTTATTCGTACACAAACGTGAACTCTTTCTCGGCCTTGAGCGAGTTGCCCACGAAACAGGCCTTGTGGGCGTATGCCTCTAAGCGCTTACGAGCAGAAGGCTCAAATTCAGCCTTCAAGTGGATAGTAAGAGCGATGTGAGTCACCTGGTAAGTGTCGAAATCTTCTTTCACGTCAGTTACCTCAGCCCAGCAGCCGCTGGCATCCAAGTTCATCTTTTTTGCTGACATTCCGATGACGCTCAATGCGCATGCGGCAAGTGATGAACAGAGAAGCATTACGGGGTTGGGGTTCTCGCCCAATCCGCCATTGCTCTTGTCCACGTCTGTAGTCATCTCTTTTCCTGTTACGTTGTAAACTGTGTGTGTACGGCCATTGCCGAGGAATTTTGTTGTTATTAATGCCATAATAATTGCTAATTAAATTGGTTCGTTCGGCAAATATAGCCAAAATAAATGAATGCGCGGAAGAAAAATGTAATATTTTCAATTTTCTTTGTTATTTTTGCATTCAGAAACAAACATACATCTATGAGACACGACCTTTTTATAAAGAATATGGTATGCGCGCGCTGCGTCATGGCAGTCGAATCCCTGCTGAAGAAAAATGGTCTACATCCTATCAGCGTGGAGTTGGGACATGCCTCAGTGGAGGAGGATATCTCCGACCAGCAGCGTGATGAGCTTCAGTACCAACTGCAAGCCATTGGCTTTGACCTGTTGGAGGACCGTCAAGAGCAGACGATTGAGAAAATCAAGAGCAGCATTATTCAACTTGTCCAGCAAAGCGCCGGCGTAGAGACTGTGAATCTTTCTGACTATCTCGCCGATAAGCTCCACGCGAGCTACAGTGCACTGAGTAAATTGTTCTCGAAAGTGACCGGCACTACCATCGAACATTATTATATTGCCCAGCGCATTGAGAAGGTGAAGGAGTTGCTCACATACGAGGAGCTCTCTCTCACTCAGATTGCCCACCGCTTGGGATATTCGTCGGTGGCATATCTTTCGGGACAGTTCAAGATGGTCACCGGTATGACTCCCAGTAAGTTCAAGAGTCTTCACGAGAATATGCGCAAGTCTCTTGATGAGGTAGACGGCGGAAATTTATAAACTAATTCCAAAATTGCGTAACATCTGTTTGAGCTGAAAAGCCTATCTTTGCAAATGAAATAAATAAAACTTGCAATAATGAAACAAACAATACCAGTAAAAGGAATGGGTTGCGCCAAGTGCGTGGCTCGTGTGCAGAGCGCCATCAATGCTCTTGATGGCGTGAGTGAGGCAAGCGTAAGTCTGGAGAAGGCGAATGCAGAGGTTGAATACGACCCTGCCAAGACTTCCCTTGAACAGATGCGCGCTGCTGTGGAAGAGGCTGGCTATCAACTCATTGTTGAGGATGCCAAATAATAGAGTTCCCATTCTCTATACGAGTGGGACTTTCTTTGATACGCAGGAGCGGGAATTCGGAGTTCACTTTCTCCAATGGGATTGAGACTCACTCTGCTCCTGCGTTTATTTTTTTAGAAAGGATTAGATAAAGATGAAAAAGACAATACCAGTAGTCGGTATGGCATGCGCGGTTTGTGCTGGCAACGTAGAGAGAAAACTCAATTCGCTCAACGGTATTTCTGCCGCCTCGGTGAGTCTGCCCGGACGCAGTGCGCTTGTCGACTACAATCCGCAGGTTATCTCGCTGGAGGAAATGAAGCATGCCATTAATGATATTGGATACGACCTCGTCATTGATACCAACACTTCGGTAGAGGAGATTCAGCGCAAGGAGTATCTCACCCTTCGCCGCAAGACCATCCTCTCTTGGGTATTCTCCTTGCTCGTGATGTCTGTGTCCATGCGATGGATTCCTATCGCAGACCGTACCATTGCTAATGTTCTTGCTATGCTGTTGGCTTTGGTCAACATGCTCTATTGCGGTCGCTCTTTCTACGTGGCAGCATGGAAACAGTTGCGCCAGCGCACGGCGAATATGGATACGCTTGTTGCCCTCTCCACTGCTATTGCTTTTCTCTTTTCTGCATTCAATACGTTTTGGGGTGAGCAGGTTTGGGGCTCGCGTGGCATTGCGTGGAACACCTACTTTGACGCGAGTGTGATGATTATCACCTTCGTTCTCACTGGTAGGCTTCTGGAGGAGAAGGCAAAGGACGGAGTGGCTTCGAGTATCCGCCAGTTGATGGGACTCGCTCCGAAGACCGCCCACATCGTCGTGGAGCCTGAGAAGAAGGATGCCGAGGGCAATGTGATTCAGAAAGCCCGTGTGCAGGAGGTTCCGGTTTCGACCATTGATGTGGGTGATGAACTTGAAGTAAGGACGGGCGAGAAGGTTCCCGTTGATGGAGTGGTGACGTGGGCTAACAGTTTCATGACCGATGACGCCGCTTACGTTGATGAGAGCATGATTACCGGTGAGCCGTTGCCTGCCGAAAAGAAGGTCGGGGCACAGGTACTTGCGGGCACCATTCCCTCACAGGGCGTTTTCCACATGCGCGCAAAACAAGTGGGAGAGAATACGGCTTTGGCTCACATCATCAAGATGGTGCAGGAGGCACAGGGCAGCAAGGCTCCCGTGCAGCGCATCGTTGACCGTGCTGCAATGATATTCGTGCCAGTGGTAGTCTGCTTGTCATTGCTCACCTTTATCCTGTGGATCATCATCGGAGGCATGGGCGTATTGCCGCAAGCCATCATATCGGCTGTTTCCGTGCTCGTCATTGCTTGTCCCTGTGCCATGGGACTGGCTACGCCTACCGCTCTCATGGTGGGTATCGGAAAGGCTGCCGATAAGCAGATTCTTATCAAGGATGCCACGGCATTGGAGCGGTTGCGCAAGGTGAATGCCCTCGTGACGGACAAAACCGGAACGCTCACTATCCCCAATCAAAATGTGGACTTTACGAAAGTCGATGATTTGCCACTAGACAAACGTGAGAGCCTGAAACCTCATGCGCGTGAGGCTATGGAGGAGTTGCAGCAACGGGGAGTGGATGTCTATATGATGAGCGGCGACCGTGAGGAAGCTGCCCGCTATTGGGCTGAGAAAGCTGGAATAAAACATTATCAAAGCAAGGTGTTGCCGCAGGACAAGGAAAACCTTGTGCGCTCCTTGCAGTCGGACGGAAAGACGGTGGCAATGGTCGGCGACGGCATCAACGACACCCAAGCACTTGCCTTGGCGGATGTCTCGATTGCCATTGGCAAGGGAACGGATGTGGCAATGGACGTGGCGCAGGTGACGCTTATGGGCGATGACTTGCGTGCACTACCCGAAGCTATCACACTGAGTCGTAAGACGGTGCGCATGATTTGGGAGAACCTTTTCTGGGCATTTATCTACAACATTGTTTGCATTCCTTTGGCAGCAGGAGCCTTGCGTCTGTTTGGAATAGACTTCCAAATCACGCCAATGTGGGCATCTGCTCTGATGGCATTCTCCAGCGTAAGCGTTGTCTTGAACAGCTTGCGTTTGAAGTTGGTGAAGTAACGTGTATATCAGTGAATAGATTTTTGCAAGCATCTTGAATCTTAATAAAAATTATTACTGTCCGGTAAACTTAACCTCTCATATGCCCCATCCTCATCTACAGACGGGTTGGGGCTTTTTACTTGTCTGATAAGCATATCTCACGATGCCTCTTCCGCATCACATGGCAGGTTGGCTCAATAGGCTCTTAATTCTTCCTAAAGCTCTATTTGTCACCTCTTTGCCTATTCCATATGGAAAGATATTCCGTCTCAGTCTGCTGAGATGTTGCTGAGATATTGCTAGGATGTTTTACCATCTATTCATGTACGTAAGAGTTTTTATTTCAACGTGTTAGATGCTTTGCTGAGATTGCTGAGATGTTTTTTCAACTAAAAAAACTCAGAGGAAGCACCAGGCATGGGAAAACTTTTGGAAGCCATTTCTTTCTATGAAGGGTCAGGACAAAATGACTCTCTATTTCGGATGCACCATTTTTCCTCAAAATGTTTACCGAACAGTAATAAATAAAAATAAAATCAAGGACACTTTTGCGCCCTTGATTTTATTTAATTTTGTAGTAGGTGATTATTGTTTCTCAATAATTTTCATACCCTCGTCAACTGCTTGCATGTTGAGAGGAATCAAATTGTGGTGACGCTCGGGAAGGCTCTTATAGAGTGCCTTGTTCAATCCATCTGTACTCACTACGGGACAAACCTTGAGCAATCCGCCAAGAACAATCATGTTGAACACTTTGCCGTTTTTCATTTCGGCAGCCTTGTCCATGGCGTTGATGCGATACACAGTGATGTCCTTGCGTGTGGGCGGATTGATGATGCCGTAGCCGTCGTAGATAAGAATGCCACCGGGCTTTACGCGCGGCTCAAACTTGTCGAGCGAAGGCTGATTGAGCACGATTGCCACATCATATTTGCTCAGGATGGGCGAGGAAATGCGCTCATCACTCACGATAACCGTTACGTTGGCTGTTCCGCCACGTTGCTCGGGACCGTAGGCGGGCATCCACGTCACCTCTTTATTTTCCATCAGGCCGGAATAAGCAAGGATTTTTCCCATTGAGAGAACGCCCTGACCACCGAAACCTGAAATGATGATTTCTGTTTTCATTTGCTTTTCGTTTGAATGTCAGTTATGCATGACGCCTTGTGCAATAGAAATGCGCATGACGATTGATGCATGATTCAATCTTCTAATTATGAATGATGCATGAATTAGAGTCCAGTGGTGTCCTTCAGGTCACCTTTTACATATTCTTGGAACATGTGTTCCTTCATCCATTCGTTAGCCTTGACAGGAGAGAGCTTCCAACCGCTGTTGCAAGTGGAGACAATCTCAACGAGACTTGAGCCTTTGCCCTGCATGCTGGCTTCGAATGCCTTGCGGATGGCAGCCTTTGCTTTGCGGATGCTCGGCACAGACTCTACGCTCTGGCGGGTGACATAGCAAGTACCCTTGAGGTGGCTGGCAAGCTCAGTGATATTGAGGTTCCATCCATGAAGCTCAGGTACACGGCCATAAGGACAAGTAGCGGTCTTCATTCCCATAAGGGTAGTAGGTGCCATCTGTCCACCCGTCATGCCATAAATAGCATTGTTGATAAAAATCATGGCGATATGCTCACCGCGGTTGAGAGCGTGAATCGTCTCTGCAGTACCAATACATGCCAAGTCACCGTCGCCTTGATATGTGAAGACGAGACGGTCGGGCCAGCAGCGCTTGATACCCGTTGCAACAGCGGGTGCGCGTCCGTGGGCAGCTTCCTGCCAGTCGATGTCGAGATAGCGATAGGCAAACACAGCGCAACCTACCGGGCAAACGCCAACAGTCTTCTCGGTCATGCCCATCTCCTCGATAACCTCGGCAACCAATTTATGCACAACTCCATGTGAACATCCCGGACAATAGTGCATCGGGGTGTCGTTCATCAAATCCGGTTTCTTGTATACCAGATTCTCAGGTGCTATAATATCGTTACTCATGCCAATTTCTCCTTTAAAGCGTTAACAATCTCCTCGGGGTCGGGAACGATGCCGCCCAAGCGTCCGAAGTGTTCCACCTTTACGGCTCCGTTCACAGCCAAACGCACGTCTTGAATCATCTGACCTGCGTTGATTTCGGCTACGAGGATGCCTTTCTTTCCCTTTGCCATCTCAGCAATCTGCTTGCTGGGGAAGGGCCAGAGTGTGATGGGGCGGAAAAGTCCCACCTTGAGTCCCTCTTCGCGGGCAATCTCTACGGCTTTCTCAGAAACACGGGCAGCCGAACCGAATGCCACAATCATATACTCAGCGTCTTCCATCTGCTGGGTTTCGAAGCGAACTTCCTTCTCCTCAATCTCGTGGTATTTAGCCTGCAAGTGGAGATTGCGCTTCTCCATTTCCTCAGAACGGAGCTCGAGTGAAGTAATGATGTTGGGCTGGCGGTGATTGTAGCGTCCAATAGCAGCCCACGGGCATTCCTTGCGGATTTGCTCCTCGGTGCGACGAGGCTTGTAGGGCGGCAGAACCACCTTCTCCATCATCTGACCGATAACACCATCGGAGAGAATCATTGCCGGGTTGCGGTATTTGAAAGCAAGCTCAAAGGCGAGGTCTACGAAGTCGGCCATTTCCTGTACCGAGTTGGGAGCCAGCACGATAACCTGATAGTCACCGTTGCCACCACCGCGTGTGGCTTGGAAATAGTCACTCTGCGAGGGCTGAATAGTTCCCAGTCCGGGGCCGCCACGCTGCACGTTGATGAAAACGCCTGGTAGCTCGCAACCGGCCATGTAGCTGATGCCCTCTTGCATAAGAGCAACGCCGGGTGACGATGAAGAGGTCATGACACGCTTTCCAGCGCCTGCACCTCCATACACCATATTAATAGACGCTACTTCACTTTCAGCCTGCAATACCACCATGCCAGTAGTCTCCCAAGGCTTGAGCAAGGATAGGGTCTCAATAACTTCACTCTGTGGGGTGATGGGATAGCCGAAGTAGGCGTCCGCACCACATCGAATGGCTGCGT
This sequence comes from Prevotella sp., assembly GCA_050946455.1. Taxonomy (GTDB): domain Bacteria; phylum Bacteroidota; class Bacteroidia; order Bacteroidales; family Bacteroidaceae; genus Prevotella. Next base: position 255,064 of record JBMNUV010000001.1, on the reverse strand, counting down.
TGGCAATAGCCTCGTTGCCTTTCATTAATGTTACTTCCTGTTCTGCCATCTCTTAATCCTCCATTTTCTTTTTGTACACGGTAATACATCCGTCGGGGCACACAATGCCACAACTGGCACATCCAATGCAGTCGTCTGGATGGGCAGCCTCCACGTAGGGATAACCGTGAACGTTAACTTTCTTTTGTGCCAAGGCAATCACGCCTTTAGGACAAGCGACGATACAAAGTTGGCATCCTTTGCACCTGTCGGTATTGACCACAATAGCACCTTTAATCTTTCCCATAATGTTTAAGTTTTGTTATGGTTAATAAGTGATAAGGTTAGATAATAATAACTTATCAACGTCGCTTATGGATTATAAGCGTCCTTGTTATAGAAGTTGAGTATGCTCTCGAGCATCTCTTTGGCTTCCACCGCCGGAGAGTGGGCGTCGAGTGCTATTGCTTCCATATAGCAGTTAATGGCATGTTGCCAATCACTCTGCTTGCGGAAGTCATTGCCCCGCTCATACCACTGTTGGGCCGTCAGATTGTTTTTGTTATTTGTAGTATTCATGTTTTGTTGCTGCTAAAGTATTCTTCATAAGAGAGCAGATGGTCATGGGACCAACTCCTCCGGGAACAGGTGTGATATAAGAGCATTTGGGTGCCACTTCATCAAACTTAACGTCACCGTTGAGGCGGAATCCTTTCTTCTTAGTGGCATCGGGTACGCGGGTAGTACCCACGTCGATGACCACTGCGCCTTCTTTCACCATATCGGCAGTGACAAAGTCAGGACGACCAATAGCTGCGATAATGATGTCGGCTTGGCGACATTCCTCCTTGAGGGTGGCACTGTGGGAGTGGCAAACGGTGACAGTGGAGTCGCCGTAGATTTTCTGCATCATCAACTGAGCCATGGGCTTTCCCACAATGTTACTGCGACCCAGCACAACACATCTCTTTCCACTTGTCGGGATATTGTAGTGGCGCAGTAGCGTGAGGATTCCTAATGGAGTGGCAGAGATGAAGCAGGGCAGACCGATTGCCATCCTACCCACGTTGATGGGGTGGAAGCCGTCGACATCCTTGCGATAGTCGATAGCCATAATAACTTTCTGCTCATCTATGTGTTTGGGGAGAGGAAGCTGGATAATGAATCCGTCAACATCGGGGTCGTTGTTGAGTTTCTGCACACAGGCGAGCAACTCCTCTTCTGTGACATCATTCTCAAAGCGGATGAGCGATGACTTGAAACCGCATTGCTCACAGGCGAGGACTTTGTTCTTCACGTAAGTTTCAGAACCTCCGTCGTGGCCTACCAGTACGGCTGCCAAGTGAGGACGCTTCTGTCCTGCGGCTACCATCTGCTCTACTTCTTTGGCTATCTCGGCTTTCACGGCAGCAGCCGTGGCTTTGCCATCTATCAGTGTCATATATCTATAGATTTAGATTTAAAATCATTTGCCGCCTTGTGCGGCTTGAATTATTTGTGGTTGCTGGGGTGCAACAACATAACGAACTCGCATTGTGGTTGCTGTAATAGCAACATACCGAACTCGCGGCTATTTCTTTGGGAATCCCTTGGCGGTTTTTAAGGGAGCTATTTTGCCTTTAATTAGAAAAACTTAACTACGGCTTTGCCAATCTTGCGTAGAGTTTTCTTTATCTTGGCATCTTCATTCCCTTCATTCGTCCCATCATGGATGCCATGCTATTGCCGGTCACCATCTTCATCATCTTGCGTGTCTGATCAAACTGCTTGATGAGTTTGTTCACTTCTTGGATGGAAGTACCGGAGCCTTTGGCGATACGCATGCGACGCGAGGTGTTGAGAATCTCGGGATTGGTGCGCTCTTTGGGGGTCATGGAGCGGATGATGGCTTCGATTCCATTAAAGGCATTGTCGTCAATGTCCACGTCCTTGATGGCTTTGCCCACACCGGGAATCATAGAAGCAAGTTCTTTTAGGTTACCCATCTTCTTGATTTGCTCAATCTGGTTGAGAAAATCGTTGAAGTCGAACTTGTTTTTCTGAATCTTTTTCTGCAGTTTGCGGGCTTCTTCCTCGTCGAACTGCTCTTGTGCACGTTCCACCAAAGAAACGATATCACCCATTCCGAGGATGCGGTCAGCCATACGAGTGGGGTGGAACACGTCAATGGCATCCATCTTCTCGCCTGTACCAATGAACTTGATAGGCTTCGTCACAACCGTGCGGATGGAAAGTGCTGCACCACCGCGGGTATCACCATCAAGTTTAGTGAGCACAACACCGTCGAAGTCCAAGCGGTCGTTGAATTCCTTAGCAGTGTTGACGGCATCCTGACCGGTCATTGAGTCAACTACGAAGAGGGTCTCGTCGGGGTGAACCGTCTCTTTGAGAGATGCAATCTCGTTCATCATCTGCTCATCCACAGCCAATCGACCAGCAGTATCAATAATTACGACGTCGTGACTCTTTGCCTTTGCCTCCTGAATGGCATGGAGAGCTATCTCGTTGACATTCTTGTTCTCTGGTTCAGAATATACGGGTACGCCAATCTGTTCGCCCACAACCTTCAACTGTTCGATGGCTGCAGGACGGTAGACATCGCATGCCACGAGCAACGGGCTTTTATGCTGTTTCTGCTTAAGCATGTTTGCCAACTTGCCTGAGAATGTGGTCTTACCAGAACCCTGAAGACCTGACATGAGGATGATGGCTGGCTTTTGCTGCAAGTGAAGCTCTGCAGTCTCGCCGCCCATGAGTTCGGCAAGTTCGTCGTGGACAATCTTCACCATGAGCTGTCCCGGCTTCACAGCCGTGAGCACATTCATACCCAGTGCCTTCTGTTTCACCGTATCGGTGAACTTCTTTGCCACCTTGTAGTTGACATCTGCGTCGAGCAGAGCGCGGCGCACGTCTTTAAGCGTCTCGGCGACATTTATCTCGGTAATTTTTCCTTCGCCTTTTAATATCTTGAACGACCGTTCAAGTCTGTCGCTTAGATTTTCAAACATCTTTTAATTAATTCTCGTTTTTGTTTTTCGCAAAGATACAATAAAAATCACAAACCACGAAGCAAACGCAATCTTTTTTGCAAAATTTACATTACTTATGAGTCAATTCGCTATAAAGATTCCGCTTTATTGATGCAGGCTGGACGATTCTGATAGGTTGATAGCATCTTGACGTTTGCTTTGTTTGTTTTAGGAACAAAAAAAGCGCGTTGCCAGAGCGGCAACGCGCCTATATGTTATTGGATGAAATTTTGCTATTAGAGCCAGCCGAGTTTGCAGACTTCAATCAGCACGATGTAGCTGATGACGAGGCTGATAAGACCTACAGCAAGACCTGTCTTCAACATATCCTTCTGCTGGATAAGACCAGTAGAGAATGCGATGGCATTAGGCGGTGTAGAGATAGGCAGTGTCATAGCGGTAGATGCTGCTACAGCGATGCCAATCAACACAGTAGAAGTTCCGCCAATCACGTTGAGCTTGTCGCCCATACCGGTGCAGACCACTGTCAAGATAGGAATCAGCAGGGCTGCAGTTGCCGTGTTGGAAATGAAGTTGGAGAGCAGGTAGCAAACCAAACCTGCGATGACGAGGATGATGATAGGACTCCACTTGCCGAAGGGGATACTCTTAATTGCTACCTCAGCCAGTCCGGTTCCATTCATTGCCAAACCGAGGGCGAAACCACCGGCAACCATCCAAATCACACCCCAGTCAATATCCTGCAAATCCTTGGCTGTGATGACACCAGTGATGGCGAACACAGCGATGGGCAGCATGGCTACAGTGTTGGCGTTGATGCCAAGTTGCTTTCCGAACATCCACATTAAGATGGTTACTGCAAAGGTGATGGCGACTACCCAAGTGCGCCAGTTCCATTCGTTGCCGCCCTCAATTTTAAGTTCAATGGTCTTCTGAGTGAAGGGGAAGAACCAACGCAGGATGAACCATGCGATGATGAGCAGAATGAGAACCAATGGAATCATAATCATAGCCCAGTCGCCGAAGCCGATGTTGAGGTTCATTCCATTGGGGTCGTTGAGTACCTTGTAGGCGAAAGCGTTAGGAGGTGTGCCAATAGGCGTTCCCATACCACCGAGGTTGGCACCGATTGGGATTGCCATAGTCAGAGCGATACGGCCCTTACCGTTGGCGGGAAGAGCTTTGAACACAGGAGTCAGGAAGGTGAGCATCATGGCTGCGGTGGCAGTGTTGGAAATAAACATGGAGAAAATACCCGTGATGAGCAGGAAGCCCAACAGCACGTATTTGCTCTGATGGCCGAAAGGTGTCATCATCGCGCGCGCCATCTTGACATCGAGTCCTGACTTAGTGGCGGCAATAGCCAGAATGAAACCACCCAAGAACAGGATAATCGTCGGGTCGGCGAAACATGCCATCACACCTTGGTAGTCGAGCAACTGACCATATTCGCCCTCTGAACCCTTCATGAAGTTGAACGATGAGTTACTCACACAGAAGAGCAAGACGAAGATGATAGTAACTGACGTAGCCCATGCCGGAATAGCTTCGGTGAGCCATAGGAGAACTGCCATAGCGAAGATGGCGATAACACGCTGCTGAACTACTGTTAGTCCGGCGATGCCAAAACTACTGGAAGGTAAGTTCCAGATAATCAGAGTGATGATAGCGATGATAAGTATTTTCACCGCATTCTTCTTATTGAAGTCACCTGACAGAACTTTGTGTACTGTATCAGACATTACTTTGTAATAAGTTTGTTAATATATTTGTGTTAGAATTTTTTTCTTCTCTTAACGAGTTTTCAGACTTAAGGCTTTCAACGGGCAAAGGTAATAAAAAAAAGATAATGCGAAAAAGAAAACCTGTTTTTTTACTCAAAATAAAGACATTTTTAGCGAATAGTGGCGATTTAGAAGTCCTCCTCATGCTGTTGCTGGCTTGATTTTTATCAAATATAGCGAACGTGGCATAGGGAAAGAATGGTAGAAACTTTTTACGAAGCCCTGTGGAAACTTAGAGATGCACAATAGAAATTTATGGGATTGATAGGGGGATGAAGAAGTTGTAGAATATGGAGATAAGATAAAATAACTGTCACTTTTGTCGCATTTCTCGTTTTTTTTATGTAAGTTTGCAACCGCAATTGGTTCACCAATAGAGTGACAAAGAGGGAACCGGGTGAGAATCCCGGACAGTCCCGCTGCTGTGTGCGGCTTTTTGTCAGGATGAACACAGAGCCACTGACCGCCCTTGTGGGCACGTCGGGAAGGCGTTCAAACTGAGCCGCGAGTCAGAAGACCTGCCGTTGCGTATTGCGTTTCCCTGCTTCGAGGAAGGCGGAGAATCCTAACGTTATTAATATTTCTTATTTTGTATAAGACACTCTTGCTGTCGTTGCTCCTGCCGTTGTTGGCTCAGAGCGCTTCTGCAGTTGCCCCCGACAGCCTTCACACGCTTCAGAGCGTGGTGGTGACCGCTTCGGCGCGGCTCTCCACCATGCGTGCCGGCTCACCGTTACAGGTCTTTACTCATGAAGAGCTGCAGCGGATGGGCGTGGCAGATGTGGCTGAGGCTGTGAAGCACTTTGCTGGTGTTCAGGTGAAGGACTACGGAGGCGTGGGAGGTTTGAAAACGGTTGGCGTACGCGGATTGGGCGCTATGCACACAGGCGTCAGCTACGACGGAGTGATGGTCGGTAACAGCCAGTCGGGTCAAGTAGACATCTCGCGCTTTTCTCTCGGCAACGTTTCTTTATTGTGGCTTACTATCGGGCAGCAGGATGACATTTTCGTCAGTGCACGCCAATATGCCTCTGCAGCCACACTCAACATCGAGACCCTGCCCCTGCTCTCCGATACAACGATGGTCGTGGCAAAAGTGGGCACAGGCTCCTTTGGATTGTTCTCGCCCTCGGCTCTTTGGGTGCAGCCAGTGGGCAAACGGCTCACGTTGTCAGCCTTCTGCGATTGGCAACGTGCCGATGGCAATTATCCCTATACCTTATATAATGGGGTTCAACGCATCCACACAAAACGTTACAACAGCGACGTCAACACGTGGCACGCAGAGTTTAATGCTCACTATAAGATTGGGTACAGGCAATCACTGCGCGCCAAGCTATACGGTTTTAATTCCAAACGAGGCATCCCGGGTGGCGTGGTCTACGACAATCCCTACAGTGCCGAGCGCTTGACCGACCCCAATGTCTTTGTCCAACTCGCCTATGAGAACCAGAGTCATGAGGCATGGCAGTTGAAGGCGGCTGCTAAATGGAATTATCAGTGGAACCGCGATTACAACCGTGATGCGGGAGGCGAGACGATAGACAAGTTCCGTCAGAATGAGACCTATCTCACGGCAACCGTCCTTTGGAATGTCTTTGAAGGCTTCCACGTGGCGTTGGCTCAAGATTATCTGCACAATTATCTCAGTACGACGCTCGCCAACTGCCCCTATCCGTCGCGCAACTCTTGGTTCACTTCGTTTTCCGCTCTCTATGAACGAGGCGCATGGAAAGTCAATGCCTCACTGCTCAACACCATTGTAGATGAGCACGTGCGCACGGGGACTGATGGCAACTACTGCCATCGCCTCTCACCAGCCGTCAGTCTGATTTGGCGGGCGACGGACCATCTGAGGCTGCGCGCCTCGTATAAGGACATCTTTCGTGTGCCTACTCTCAACGACCTCTATTACAGGCTCATAGGCAATACCAATCTGCGTCCAGAGAAAACTCGCCAATGTAATGTGGGACTCACTTGGAACAAGCATATCTCCTCGGTGGTTGATTATATATCGTTCACGGCAGATGCCTATATGGGCAATGTGCGCGACAAGATTCAAGCTGTGCCCACCATGTTTATATGGAAAATGCAGAATATCGGCAAGGTGCGCATGATGGGGGTAGATGTCACAGCTGCCACACAGCTACTTTGGGCTAAAGACTGGACTACATACGTGCAGTTGTCGGGCAGTTGGATTCATGCTCAAGACCGCACCAACAAATCTGACCTTTTTTATAATGACCAGCTTGCCTATACTCCGCAATATTCAGCCTCCGGCTCTGTGTCGCTTCACAGTCCTTGGCTGGATGTGGCTTACAACGTGCTTTTTACGGGGCGACGCTATTCGTCGGGCTACAACTCTGCCGATACTCGTATGCCATCGTTTACCGACCACAGCGTCTCACTCTCGCGGCAGTGGCACCGTTGGCGGGTTCAAATAGACTTGCGCAACATCGGTGGAAAAAACTATGAGGTGGTGCGCTTCTATCCCATGCCAGGTTTCAACTGGCGGGCAACATTGACTTATCAATTCTAAAATAATAGAGAAATGAAAAAAAATTTGCTTTGGGCAGTATTGCTGATGTTATCTGCCACGTTTACTTTTACTTCTTGTAGCGATGATGACGACGATGACAATGTGCCGGAAATCCCTGTGGAGAAATCCTACGAGGCCTATGTGGTCAACAACGGTAACTGGGGCGCCAACGATGGAACCATCGGTGCTATTCTGGGTCACCACACAAGCACACCGAGCTACCTCGACATCTACAAGCAGATGAACAACAAGGGAATAGGCGACGCACAGGATGCCTACATCACGACTTCCGCTGATGGGAAAAATGGACTTATCTTCGTCACCAGCACCACGTCATCCAAGATTACCGTGCTTGACACCGAAGGAACGGAACTTTACGTGAAACAACTTCCCAATGTCTCTCCCCGCTATATCACGGGGCAGGGCAGTGATGTTTACTTCTCTGCTTACAACGGCTATGTCTACAAGATGAACCGCGATACCTATCAGATTACCGACAGCGTGAACGTGGGAGCTTATCCCGAAGCCATTGCTATTGCGAACGGTAAGCTCTATGCTGCTTTGTCTAACTATGATATGAGTGGAAACGGTAAGTATCTTGCTGAGGTCAATCTCTCTTCTTTCGAAAAGGAGAAGAATATTGAAGTAGGGCTGAATCCCTACAGCCAGATGATTGCTGTGAGCAACAAGGTGTACTTCGTGAGCAACCTTGACTATAGCGATAATATCCTGCAGGTGCTTGACGCTACAACAGACGAAGTGACGGAGATTGGTCATGGTACATCCATCGCCTACGATGAACTGAACGATGATATTGTTGTTATCACCGCTGTCTACGGTCATACGGAGTTGGACAACGTCTATCGTTACGACATCTCGACAGGTTCGACGACTGATATCAAACTCTCACAGACTCCTGGCAATATCGGACAGGTGAGCGTTGACCCGTTGAGTGGTTATCTCTACATTGTCAACCAGAGCTACACTGGTCCCTGTGAGCTATGGGTTTACGACCAATACGGCACTTTCCTGACTAAGTTCCAGTCGGGTATGGGTACCCAGCAGGTGATTTTCATTCGCTGAACCGTTTTCCTCCAAATAGGAAGCGCCGGCAAATCGCCGACGCTTTTTTTTGCACGTTGACGTTTTGTCACCGTTATGGGCCAGCGAAAATCCATGTTCAGCTTGTTGTGCATCGGCATACAGTCGACCGTTCTATCATCGCAGATAGCTCTCTTGTCGTTTCAATATGGTGAAAATTGTGGAGTTGTTTCGTAGTTTCAGCTAAAAAACCTTATCTTTGCAAGACAATGAATACGAAGAATCTGTTTTTATTCCGCTCTTACCCATCCGATGCCGACTTGCCTTTGAGCACAGTCACTAAAGATTGTCTGTTGTGGCAAGCCATTGTGTTCCTCATTCTGGTCCTTTTCCGTCCTTTCGGATTGAACTTGTTTAGGGGCAATATCTGGCTGTTGGCGTTTGAGTATAGCGTCGTGTCGTTTGTATGCAGTTTTGTCTACCATTTCTGCATCTACTGCCCGTGGGCTCACCACGTCAAGCGATGGACGGTGGGGCACTCTGTGCTGAGTATATTCTTTTTGATTCTGTTTATTGCTGTAGGATGTTCTGTGCTTTCCATCTTCGTATTTCATGTCGACTGGTCGTTACCGCTCTTTCTTAGTTTTTGCGTTTGGTGCGGTAGCATTGGCATCTTTATTTCTTTTGTGGCTGTACTTATTGACTATAACCGTCGTTTGCGCACTCGTATGGAGTCATTGCTGACAAAGAACACCGAGGAACAGACCGATGTCTTCGTCACTTTTCACAATACCGCCGTACGCGGAGCTAATCTCACGATTCCTATCAACGATTTCCTCTATGCCGAAGTGCAGAAAAACGATGTCACTGTTCATTATATGAAAGACGGTGCGCCCACTACGGCGGTGATTCGTAGCACTCTCGCCAACGTAAAGGCAGACCTCGATTATGAGAATATTCTGCAATGTCACCGCTCTTTTCTTGTCAATGTGAACAACATCACGTCCGCTCGGGGCAATTCCAATGGGTACCAATTGAAGCTTGGTCCCTGCACCGACGTGGTTCCTGTATCGCGCAGCTATGTACCTGCATTGAAGGCGTTTTTGGCTTAGTCATTCGTCCCAAATTGTAGTATTTCAGCCGCTTGGTTAGTTATCCGTAACCAAAGGCGGCGTTCTGTCACGGATATTTGGAAGCCATTGTTTCACTGCCTATCTTTGCAGTATGAAACAAATGTTCAGCATCATCATTCTCTGCCTGTTTGCCTGCCTCCCGGCATTGGCACAACAGCAAATCTCAGGAACGGTTTTTGAAGGCAAGCGACCGCTCATGGGAGTGAACGTGTTCATCCAGGGCACCATCGATGGCTGTCTTACTGACTCGCTCGGCCGCTTCTCTTTCACAACTGATAAGACGGACAGTCTCACGCTTAAGGCAACATGTATCGGATTTGAAGATTATGTAGTCAAGGCACAAGCTAACCAACTGCACAATCTCAAAATAAAGATGAAGGAGCAGGAGCGCTCGCTCGACGAAGTTGTCGTCACCGCCAGTAATTTCCACTTCGGAGCCCAAGGCAACGCTCAGTCGATGAATTCCGTCGACGTAGTGACCATCGGCGGTTCCTGCGGCGACATCGTGGGCGCGTTGCAGACGCTTCCCGGCTCGCAGAAAGTGGGTGAGGACGGCAAGCTCTACGTGCGCGGTGGCTCCAGCGACGAGTGCCAAACGTTTGTCAACGGCATGCACGTGATGCAACCCTATACCACGTCGGCAACCAACACATCCGTACGCGGACGTTTCTCACCCTTCCTTTTCAAGGGCATCAATTTCTCCACAGGCGGTTACATGGGTGAGTATGGACAGGCGCTCTCGTCTGTTTTGGAAATGAACACCACCGACGTTGCCGACCACGATAAGTTAGGAGTGAGCGCGTCAATGCTTGACTGGAATGTGGGCGGAACCAAAGCCTTCAAGCGCAGCAGTCTATCCTTCAACGTGGCATTCACCAGCCTGGCGCTATACGAGGATGTGTTCCGCGGTGGGCTCGACTGGACGCGACCTTGGCGCGAGCTGGCATTGGAGGGACAATACAAAGTAACCACTCCCAGCGGCAACAACTGGAAAACCTACGTGGAATATGACCTCACCTCGTTTGGCTATCACGACGACGGTCGTCCGCTGTCAATGGCTGAGCACAACATCTATCTCAATTCCACCTACCATGCCTCGGCAGGTCATGGCTGGACAGCCTTTGCCGGAGTGGCACAGTCGGTGCTGACAGAACGCATCAAGAATGCACTTGCCAATGCCGACTGCTACAATACTACAAAGGCAGAGACTCATGTCAAGGCGAAATTCTCCAAGTCGCTCACTCATCGCTTGGCATGCTCCCTTGGCGCTGAGACTTATCTGCGCTTTTCCGACATGAACTATGAGCTCTCCAACCGCTACAGCAACAATATGAGCCATGTGATATTCGCCCTGAATGCTGATGGGAAACTGATGCTGCTGCCTAAGTTGTATTGCCTGTTCTCGGCACGCGGTGAGGAGTCCACACTCGACCACCGTCTGCTCTTCCTGCCCAAGGCATCGCTGCAATATCAGCTCACACGACAAATTTCGCTGAACCTCACGGCTGGCCGCTATAGCCAGACTGTCAACGAGGACCTTGCGCTGAGAAACAACCATAAGTTTGACCAGACCACAGCCACCCACTATATTATCGGTGCCGAACAGAAAACGCAGAAGTTGATGTGGCGACTGGAGGCATACTATAAGAAATACAGCCGTTTGCCGTGGATGACAAACAATGTTTATTCATCCAGCGGCTACGGTCAGAGCAAGGGAGTGGACTGCTACGTGAAGGCAACGTGTTGGAGCAATATGGACCTCACGCTGTCTTATTCCTATTGCGACGCGTCGAGACTGTATTTGGACTATGCGCGCGAGCAAATGCCCGGTTTCGTGTCGCGTCACAACCTACGGCTCAACTGGCGCTACTCTCTGGGCAAGTTCATCTTCAGTCTCACCGAGTCGTTTGCCAGCAAGCGTCATGTGGGCAACTACGTCACACCTTATTATAATAGTCTTGACGCAGCTGTAACGGTGCTCGTCAACAAGCGTACCATCCTCTACACGTCGCTCAGCAATGTGTTGCGCCGCCGCAATATCTACGGATTAGACAACGGCAAGGTGATTGGAGAATCCCATCGCCAATTCTTCTATATTGGAATATTCTTAACATTAAAAGGTAATAAAGCTTATGACATTTCGAATTTTTAGGTCGGCTATGCTTATAGTCGCAATGTTTTTCATGGTCAGCAACGTCAATGCACAGGAATCAGAGATGGAACAGTTGGTCAACAAGACCATTAGTGAGGTAAAGGCTCCAGCCGATATGCTGAATGCCATTGCCAAGTTGCAGCGCATCGAGACGATGTATCCCGACAGCGTGATGCCCAAGAGCAAGCGTGTAATGCTCAGCTTGGAGTATGCCATTTCGCAACCCTCAGCAAAAGAAAGCCCCAAACTGATTGAGAGCAGCAATGAAATGCTACAGAAGATGGAACAGATGCCTGCTGCCGATTCTTCCGACGTGGAGGCTTTGTGGGCATTCTATTATTTAGACCTCATTGTTCAGAATCCTATGGAGAACGGTCCCAAATACTACATGCAGGTTTCTTCGCATGTCAACAAGTCGTTGGAACTGAATCCTGATAATGAACTGGCAAAGACAGTAAAGGGATGGTTTGAGCAGGGAATGAAACAATAACTCCTATCTCCTAACTCCTATCTCAATCAAGCTCCGTGCCCGTGTAAGAAAGGGCTGCTCCAATGGCTGTGCAGAACTCGCTGTACTTGGGAATGTTGAACCTCACCTTGTAGAGTTTCTCCATAGCAGGGAAAACCTCCTTGCATTGGGGAAGTAGGGTGAGGTTTCCTATAAGGACAAATTCGCGAATGCCACTTCGTAGTGAAGATAGGATGGTAGCGGAGCCAATGGCTTGCAATACAGTGTAGATGATTCCTACTGCGATGTCCTCGCGAGAGGCGTTGCTGGGAGCATTGCCAAAGAGCGATGCTGTTGCTGTCTTAGGAAGACCAGGCAGTGGGTTGGGACTGATGTCGCCAATGAGTAGGTTGATGTTGGAAATATCACCCTGCATGGCGAGGGATGACACTTGCTTCACGTCGTCGGTCTGCAGTAACACACGAGAGAGACCGGCAAGCGTACCGCCGCCGATGCCTATGCCGCCGATATGGCGAATGCCCTCTTCGTCGCACTGCACCAAGGAAGTACCGGTGCCCATGCTCACCACAATCATGCGTTCCAACTCCGACTCATAGCGTGCCCCCAATCCGTCGGCGATGAATTCTTCGGTTTTGTCGGTGGGCAGTCCATAGATGGGTGAATTTACGTAAGCAGCGCCCACGCCAGTAATCATCACGTGCTCCACTTCCTCAAGCGAAATCCCATTGTCGTAGAGATATTTGCCGAAAGCGCCGTAGAGTGAGGTCACTGGGTCGGTGGCCTTGATGCGTATGGGTGAGATGACGGTTCCAGTCTCGTCAATACCAATTATCTTTGTGGTGCTGATGCCCACGTCAATACCTATAACTATCTTCATCTTAGTGAGGCGATTTTTTTATTCTGCAAAGTTAGTGCAAATCATGAGTATTACAAAATAAAAACAGGCTTTTTCTATAGATTTCTATGTAAGGTTTCTTATCCAACCTATAGAAAGAAACGGTTGAGAAACCTCTTCCAACTTCGTATTTTCCATAATTATCTGTAGATAGAACTTCTAATAGCAGGGTTCTTGATTAGGCTTCAACTCATGTACTTGAATTTAAATTGCTGCTGTCAACACTTGTTGTACGATTGAAGGTAGACAGATATTGAGGTGAACTAGGCGATTCCAAATCAATGTGCTGTATGTCCGAGATGCGATAGACTGAATGAACGAAAAAAGGAGATAAGCACATTTGACCGGTGTTTATCTCCTCTACTGTTTTCCCTTAGTAAAGGCAGCTATTTGGCTAACTTTTTCTTTGAGTATTCGTAGATTACGTAGCCTTCATAATTAATCATCCAGAAGTGTAACTCTTCTGCAGTGAGGGCAGGCGAGTTGGAATGCAGATAGATGTCGTAGCTGGGCAGCACTTTAAAGTTGAGAGTGGAGGTACTACTGTGTGTTGTCAGGAGTCTTGCCATTGGCTTTAGCGTAAGCTGTCTACCTTTCAAGTTGACGCTTCCGGCCCATGCGAAAGTTACTTGGAGCCAAAAGCATAGTAACAAGATTTTTACTCTGTTCATTGTGTTGTGAATTTCATTTCGCTGCAAAAGTATACATGGCAAATTACAATGGTGTTGCTGAAACAATACAAGAGAGAATGAAAATACATCTTTGCACGACTGCAACCCGTTCGTCACTTTTTCTCCAAAATCTTCAAAATTCAGCGAAAAAGAGAGGAAATTTCTCGCGGTTTTGAATTGTTCAGCCCCATCCCTTTATGATGAAATCGTTTAATCGAAGTGGCTACTATCCAGATGCTGACTTCTTTTTTCCAACTTTTTCTTCTTATAGACAAAACTCTTTTTTGCGATGATTTTTGCCAAATAACTCGCAAAAACGCCATGAAAAATCCGAAAAACGACCGATTTTGATTAAAATATGTTATTTTTGATAACAAAATGAGTGAAAACCCTTGCAGGTTTGAAAATAATCATTATCTTTGCAATGTGTTTTTCATAGTATTAGATTTAAGGTTAACAAGGTTGGAGTACGGCGGTACTCCTTTTTTTATGCCCTTTCGGTAAGGATGATAGAGGTCTGAAGAAATTTCTTACTTGAATTTATATGGGAAAATGAATGCTAATTCCGTTTTATTTTCATAAATTTGCAGAAGATTCAAAGCTATGGGAAATCAAACCAAAAATAAATTTCTCCTCAGCCAGCAGCGGGTTCTCAATCTTGCCGAGCCTGAAGACCAGTTACCGTGGGTGGCACTGCAACTCTTCAGTATGAATCAGTATGCCATAGCCGAAGAACTGAAAGAAATGAATTTCGAGGTGTATGTGCCGCTGGAGTGGGTAGTGACGGAGAAGGTTCCCGGTCACCGCAAGCGGGAACTGCGTCCCCGTAGTGAGCAATCTGCTCTTCATCAAAGCTAAAGAATCTGATAAGGAACTGCGCAAGTCGATTTTGGAACTGAATTATGCAGTCAGACTGATGCGGAAGTCGAAAGGCAGCGACGAAGTGGCGAAAATTCCCGCAAGACAGATGTATGAGTTTCAGGCGATGTGCAATCCTGATTTAGTATCAAAGCAAATCATCTCCTCTGATGAGGCAAAACTAAAGAAGGGTCAGCAGGTGCTGGTCACTCACGGTCCGTTGAAAGGATTGAGGGGACGCCTCGTCAGAACCAGCAAAAAATATTATCTGCTGAAAGAGATTCCCGGTATCGCTGTGATGATGAACGTATCGCGCTGGTGCTGCGAACCCATCTGAGTTAGGAGATAGGAGTTAGAAAACGCTCCTACAGCTTCCAAAGAGTGGTAGAAGCTGTAGGAGCGTTGCTATTTTTTATTGTTTAGAATTCCGAAGTGAAATGGAACTTGATGTGTTTGAAATCTTGTTGCGCCATGCTTAGCACGTAGCTACTGTCGGCAAGAAATACGTCGCGTCCTTCTCGGTCTTTCGCCATATACTGGTATTTGCGCTGCTTGAAATTGTCGAATTCAGCCTCGTCGTCGCTCTCAATCCAACATGCCTTGTAGAGGTGGACAGGTTCCCAGCGGCATTTGGCATTGTATTCGTGCTCCAAACGATACTGGATGACCTCAAACTGAAGTTGTCCCACTGTGCCGATGATGCGGCGGTTGTTGAATTGGTTGACAAACATCTGTGCCACACCCTCATCCATTAGTTGCTCAAGACCCTTGGAGAGTTGTTTGGCTTTCATTGGGTCGTCGTTCTCAATGTACTTAAACATCTCGGGCGAGAAGCTAGGCAGTCCGCGGAAATGAATCAGTTCACCCTCGGTCAACGTATCGCCAATCTTGAAGATTCCGTTGTCGGGAAGTCCCACGATGTCACCGGGATAAGCCTCGTCGACAGTTGATTTGCGCTGAGCCATGAATTGGGTGGGAGAGGAGAAACGCACCGTCTTATTCAGACGGACGTGAAGGTAAGGTTGATTGCGCACAAACTTGCCTGAGCAGACTTTGCAGAAGGCGATACACGAACGATGGTTAGGGTCGATGTTGGCGGTAATCTTGAAGATGAATCCCGTAAACTTGGGTTCCGTAGGCTCCACGATTCTTTCAACTGCCTTGGTGGGGCGGGGGCTGGGAGCTATCTCAACAAAACAGTTGAGCAATTCCTGCACACCGAAGTTGTTGAGCGCCGAGCCAAAGAACACTGGTGCCACCTCGGCACTGCGGTATTCGTCGACATTGAATTCGGGATAAACGCCATTAACCAGTTCCAAATCGCTTCGCAACTGCTCAGCCTCACGCTCACCTACATGCTGCACTAGGTCGTCGGAATTGATGTCCACCGCCACCTTCTCCGTCACGCGCTGTTTGTTAGGCGTGAAAAGGTTGAGCTGTTGTTCATAGATGTTGTAAACACCCTTGAACCTTGCTCCTTGACCGATGGGCCATGAAAGCGGACGCACGTGGATTTGCAGTTCCTCCTCCAACTCATCGAGCAGGTCGAAGGGGTCGCGACCCTCGCGGTCCATCTTGTTGATGAAGATGATTACAGGCGTATTGCGCATTCGGCAAACTTCCATGAGTTTACGGGTCTGCGTCTCCACACCCTTTGCAGAGTCCACGACGATAATGGCAGAATCTACTGCAGTGAGTGTACGGTAGGTATCTTCTGCGAAGTCTTGGTGACCGGGAGTGTCAAGAATGTTCACCTTGTAACCCTCGTAATCAAACTCCATCACAGATGTAGACACCGATATTCCACGCTGCTTCTCAATGTCCATCCAGTCGGATGTGGCAGTTTTCCGAATCTTGTTGTTCTTCACTGCACCAGCCACCTGAATCTGTCCTCCGAACAGCAGGAACTTCTCGGTTAGAGTCGTCTTACCGGCATCAGGGTGGGAGATGATAGCGAAAGTGCGTCTGCGTTCAATCTCGTTCATTTTTTCAAGGCTTTCATGTTGTTCATGCACGTTTTGAGCGCATCCATCCAGTAGGGAATCTCGATACCGAATGTCTCTTTCACTTTCGTCTTGTCCAATACGCTATATGCTGGTCGCTTCACGGGCGAAGGAAATTCGTCGCTGTGGCAGGGTTGGATGTCGCAAGCCGTATTGCCGGCGAAGGCAGCGATGACCTTTGTGAAGTCGAACCAACTGCAAACGCCTTCGTTACTGAAGTGGTAGATGCCGTCTTTGCCTTCAAACTGACGGTTCTCTAATATCTGGAAGATGCAACGAGCCAAGTCGCCGGCATAGGTGGGAGTGCCACACTGGTCGAAAACCACCTTCAGCTGAGGCTTGGTGGCTGTCAGGTTGAGCATGGTCTTGAGGAAGTTGTGACCAAACTCACTGTAGAGCCAAGCTGTGCGGAAGATGATATAGTGGACTCCCGTGGCGAGAATCTTCTGCTCGCCGTGGAGCTTTGTAAGTCCATAGACACCCGTAGGCGTTCCCTTCTGTTCCTCGCGGCAAGGCGTGTTGTAAGGGTCACCACCGAAGACATAATCCGTGGAGATATGCACGAGCAAACCGTCCACCTCTTTCATAGCGAGTGCCAGATTTTCCGGTGCTTTGGCATTGAGCGTCTCAACGATTTCGCCCGCAGTCTCAGCCTTGTCCACATTGGTCCAAGCCGCACAGTTGACGATGCATTTGATGTCATTCTCTGCCACCATCTTGCGGATAGCATTCATATCAGTGATGTCCAAGTGCTCGTAGCCCTCGCAGACATCGGTAAAAATGTAATGGTCTTTGCTTTGGCGGCTGACAATCTGCATTTCATTGCCCAATTGTCCGTTGGCGCCTGTAACTAATATATTCATATTGCGTATATTTTATTTTCTATATAATAAATTGGAGAGAGAATACCAACTCCAATCTTATTAATTCATAATTCACAATTCATAATTCATAATTGGCTGCGCGATAATAATGCGCAATTCATGATTCATAATTTGGAAAGGGTGCAGTAGGTTCAGTAGGTGTAGTGGGTGCGGTAGGTGTAGTGGGTGCGCAGCAACTCCTAATTCCTATCTCCTAACTCCTAACTGAGCGAAGCTCCTATCTTCTATCTCCTATCTCCTAACTGAGAGTTAGATTTCCAAATCATCATCAAACTTGAGTCCTTCGTCTCGGTCCTTCACGTAGTAGTCGCTCAGCATCCCGATGAAAGTGGAGATTTCCCTCAATGCAGCCTGTGTGGCGGGAGAGATTTCTTTGTGCTGGAGTTCGAGCATCATCTTGCCGTAGAGAGCATTCATGCAGGTTTCAATCTCACCTTCCTCTCCCAAAGAGGAATCTGCGCGCTTGTTGCGGCTGCGAAGCTCCACAATGAAAGGCAACACTTTGTAGTATTGGGCGTTGTAATAGGGAAACTTATCCGACTGGAGCAGTCGTTGGTGCAAATCCGTCATATCCTCAAGGATGACCTTGTTGATTTGCAAGTGACCCTGTTCGCGGCATCCCTCCTCGTTCATCATGCGAATGAGGTTGCCAAACCAGTCGGCTTCCTCTTCTTTCTGTTCTTGGGTATAGTTAGCGAACTTGTCGATATACTCCCTTTGGATGAGCGGAAGATGACAGCCGTAAGCTCTGATGAGGTCTTCCATCTGCCACATATAGAGCAGATATTCAGCGATGGATTTTTTTCTGAGTTCTTTAGCTATATACATGTTGGATGTCTAAAAGTCTTGTAGAGAAAAGTTAGAACGACGGCAATTGATAGAGGTTGAACGCCGTTCCGATGATGACCACCAATGAGAAGATAATCACCAATGTGCCAATGATGCGGTTGATGATTTGGATGCCCGTCTCGTCGAACTTGTTGCGGATTTTGTCAACGAGCCACGTGAGTCCATACCACCACAGCAGCGCACCGAAGATGATGCTGGCAAAGCCCAATATCATTTCCAGCGGATGATGGGGGATGACGAACGCAAAGAGGGCGAACGTCGACATGAACAGGAAGATGATAAGGGGATTGCTGAAAGTCACGAGAAATGCCGTAATGCCATTGTGCCACAGCGAGCCTTTCTGTTTGGCGCTTTTGTGGAGTTGCTTCTTTGGTTTGGTCATGAACGTATAGAGACCGAAGAAAAACAGCATGACGGAACCTGCAATCTGAAGATAGAACTTGTATCTCGGATTGTTGATGAAGTTCACTACGAAAGACATACCGAAGCCAGTAATCATAGCGTAAATGATGTCGCTGATGGCAGCGCCAACACCTGTTACGAAACCATACCAGCGGCCCTTGTTCAGTGTGCGTTGAATGCACAAGATACCCACGGGACCCATCGGCGCCGAAGCGATGATGCCAATGAGGATTCCCTTGAGAATCATGGCAAGCAAATCAATTTGAAAAAGAGATGTCATATTCGGCTGCAAAGGTAATAAATTTAATTGATATATATTTAAATTGGGTAGAAAATATTGAAAACCAATAATCACAGGGTAAAAAACGACCGAAAGAGTTGGAAGTTACAAATCTTTTCTTTAATTTTGCCTTTACGAATCCGAAGTACGTCTAAATCTGAAAACAATAATATTATAAACGAAATGGAAGCAAATAAAGAAATGAAGCCTTATGTGATTGGCTTGGATTTGGGTGGAACCAACTCTGTGTTTGGAATTGTAGACAGTCGTGGTGATATCAAGGCTACTACAGCTGTAAAAACTCAAGTTTATGAGAAAGTAGATGATTATGTGAAGGCTTGCGTTGACGCTGTTCAGGTGATTATCGACCAAACTGGTGGTATTCAGAACATCAAAGCAATGGGCATTGGTGCTCCTAATGGCAATTATTACACGGGAACTATTGAGTTTGCTCCCAATCTTGCTTGGGGTCACAATGGTGTTGTGCCTTTGGCAGATATGTTCTCAAAAGCACTTGGAATCCCCGTGGCTCTGACCAACGATGCCAATGCAGCCGCTATCGGTGAGATGACTTATGGTGTGGCTCGTGGTATGAAGAACTTCATCATGTTGACTCTTGGAACGGGCGTTGGCTCTGGTATTGTTGTCAACGGTCAGATGGTTTATGGCAGCGATGGCTTTGCCGGTGAGCTGGGTCATGTGATTATGGTTCGTGAGAATGGCCGTCCCTGCGGCTGCGGTCGCAATGGCTGTTTGGAGGCTTACTGCTCAGCAACGGGAGTAGCACGCACTGCACGTGAGTTCCTCAAGGAATCCGCAGAGGCTTCTTTGCTTCGCTATATGAAGGCTGATGATATTACATCTTTGGATGTCAGTATCGCTGCCGGAAAGGGCGACAAACTGGCAAAGCGTGTCTATGAGTTCACTGGCGAAATGCTGGGTGAGGCTTGCGCTGATTTCGCGACCTTCTCTTCTCCTGAGGCATTCATTTTCTTCGGTGGTCTGACCAAGGCTGGCGACCTGCTGATGAAGCCCATTGAGCGCAGCTATCGCAAGCATGCTCTGCCTATCTTCCGCGATAAACCAAAGTTCCTCGTCAGCAGTTTGGATGGTGCCAGTGCTGCCGTACTCGGTGCTTCTGCTGTGGGATGGGACATCTAATAATATCTTGAATAGTGGAGAAAATTCTCTCTGCTGAGAAGTTAAAGAAACACTTGAAGGGTTAGCAACTCTTCTCCTTCATACAAAAGGCGCAATTGCGGTTTTCGCAGTTGCGCCTTTTTACATGATGGATGCTCGTACAGGCTTCTGATGATAGCCTTCGGGGGCATCAATCAGTACAATAATTTGAGCTATTTCTCTTTCTTTCCAAATTCGGGGTCTATCTTGAGGAAAGCTGTGATAATGAAGGTAACGGCACAGCATGCCATCACGATGATGAAGAAATGACGGTAGCCCACAATCTCCTGCAGAGCACCGGCAAACAATCCGGGAATCATCATACTCAATGCCATGAAGGCAGTGCAGAACGCATAATGGGCGGTCTTGAATTCTCCGCGACTATAATAAATAAGGTAGAGCATATAGGCGGTGAAGCCGAAACCATAGCCGAACTGCTCAAAGAAAACGCAAACATTTATCACCAATAGGTTGCTCGGTAGGGCGTAGCTCATGTAAACATAGACGATGTCCGGCAGGGTGATAGACAGTACCATGGGCCAGAGCCATTTCTTCAGTCCATCGCGTGAAGCGAGGATGCCGCCCAAAATACCGCCGATGGTAAGACCGATAACGCCCACTGTGCCTTGTACCAATCCGTATTCCTGTGGCGAGAGACCCAGACCGCCCGCCGAAGCTGAGTCGACCAAAAAAAGGGATGACACTTTCGCCAGCAGTCCTTCTGGCATACGATAGAGAAGCATGAAGAGAATGCCCACTATCCATTGCGGTTTCTGAAAGAAGGTGACGAGTGTATCCCAACTCTCGCGCATCACATTGCCAAAGGTGGCATCGCCGCGCTTCTTGTCCTCAGCGGGACGCGGCAACGAGACGCAGTGCCAAAGCCAAAGGGCGAGGAAGATGCCTGTGACGAGATAGAACATGAGTGACCACGAATAGGAGATGGCACCGCGATAAAGTACCTGCAAGTTGCCTGCAATCATCACGAGTACGCCTTGTCCGAAGATAGTAGCCAAACGATAGAATGTTGAGCGTATTCCTACGTAGAAGGTCTGCTGGTGGTCGTCAAGACCAAGCATGTAGAATCCGTCGGCGGCGATGTCGTGGGTGGCACTGGAGAAAGCCATCACCCAGAAGAAGAACAGCGAACCTTGTAGCCAGAACGACGTGGGTATCGTGAAAGCCACGCCTCCAAACGCTGCGCCGATGAGCACTTCCATTGTGAGAATCCACCACCTCTTAGTCTTCAACAAATCGACGAAAGGACTCCACAACGGTTTGATGACCCAAGGCAGATAGAGCCACGAGGTATAGAACGTGATTTCTGCATTGCTCAGTCCCAACTGCTTATAGAGAATCAGTGAGACCGTCATCACAGCCACGTAGGGTAATCCTTCTGCGAAGTAGAGGGTGGGAACCCATAAGTAGGGCTTGCTCAAATTCAGTTTCTTCATATCGTTTGAAAATATTACTTGATTCTTATCATAGTCCCGGCAACCATAGAACATGTCCTTTCACTCAAATGGTTGGCTGCAACTTCCTCATTTTCTTGAGGATAGGGATATATCTTTAATAGATTCTTTTCAGTTCCGCATCCTTGTAGTAGTGGAGCAGAATCTCATCATATTTGTATCCCTCTTCGCCCATAACTGCTGCACCAATCTGACAGAGTCCTACACCATGTCCCCAGCCAGCGCCGGTCAGTCGGAAGCGGGCGGGGATTCCTTCATTGTCGATGTCGAAGCGGTCCACCACAAAGGCGGAACTATAGAGATGGGTGGGCGAGAGGGCACGACGGATTTCCAACTCCTTGCCAATAGTGAACGAGCGTTTACTACCCACGATACGGAGTTTGGAAATGCGTCCGCTCTTGCCGCGCTCCTCTGGAATGAGGTCTTTGATAGCGCCGAGGTCAATTTTCAAAGCCTTGGCAATGAGACCTGCTAACTCTTCCTGACTATAATCAACGTGCCAACGGTAGAAGTCGGTTGTCTCTTGGTCATAGTCGTTCAATACCTGCTTGAGCACGCGAGTATCATGTGTGTTGCAGAAACTCTCAGGGTTGGAGCGAATCCATTTCTCGGCATTTGCCTCCACCGTCAAATCGGGCATCGTTGCGTCCTTGCTGTCACGGATGGCTGTAAGATAGGGTTTTGAGAGATTCTCCCAACAATATTGGAACTCCTCCGAAACGCCACCGCAGCACTTAGAGAAGCGAGCGTCGCAGATGGCTCCGTCGTAGGCGAGAATCTGTCCGCGTGTGGCTTTCACAGCCTCTTGCACGTGATGACTGGTTTCTTTGGTGATACCTTGATAGCGCTGGCAGTGGTCGTCGGCACAGACATCAAAGAGTGTATGGTCCTCGCGGTCGTACCAGCGAATAAGCTCATTCTCTTTCTTCACAAACGAGAAGAACCCCGTTGTTGCTTGCTTGCTCATGTCATGCCGCTTCTGCATCTGTGCCAAAAGCCAAGAGCGAGAAATCACGGCATGAGCCTTGAGAAGTTCCGGACTCGAGGTGGCGCGCATCTCCGATGAGATAACGCTCTCTAAGTAACGCTCCACTGGCAGGATGTTGATGGCGCATACCTTGCCTTCTTCTACTACAAACTTCAACGCTCCTAAGAAAGTCTGCGTTTCTTTCCGTTCCCAATGGAAGTTGACACCGATAGTCACGTCAACGAGTGAGAAAGAACTCTTATCGGTCGTAGGCTCAAAGGTCAGCTCACGGTAAACATTGCCGTTCCAACTGATTCCTCCCTCTGAGAATGCCACCGTCTGGGATCCCGACGTTTCCTCTCCTTTGGCATGATAGCTGCCATTGAGGTGGAAAAGCAATTTCTCGCCGCTCACGATTCCCACCTGCACGTAGGGTTCATGGTCCTTCATCAGCAGACAGTCAGTGAGTTGTGGATGGCGACCACTTTGTGCCAAGTCATTCTTCATCTGATTCATGGTTGCCTCGTCAACAGTCATTTCGCGCAGAATGGCACACATCTGGTCGTAGTCGAGGGCATCGAAATCTTCTTTTCGGGGTGTGACGAAGAGTCCCGCCATGTCGAGTGCTCCGGGTGATACTAATCGTTTCGAAGAATCCTCTGCGTAATAGCAGTCGGGCCGGTGCTTGCTGCGTGGGAACACCACGCTCACCGTATCGTCTCCCTCGCGCCACATGAGGATATTCATCATCGGCTCATAGTCAAAGTCGTCGCGTTTTGCCTCTGGTTTCAGCATATTGCGCTCCATCACCATGTAGAGACGGTTGAAGAGTTTCTGGTCGGCTTCCTTGCTTCGCGTCACGATGGTGAAAGCTGCGCAGGGATAGTCTGTGATGACACCTATATAATTATGCTCGTCAATGATTTTCACTTTTTCCATGTGTAGGCTCAGTCGTGGCCACGCATCGCGGAGGGGAATCTGACCGTCCCGGCCTGCCTGTAAGTGAAGATGGTCGGGTGCGGAGGCACCGCATTTCGGACCATTATAGAATACTATGAGACGGCTGTCGCGCTCCAAAAGTTCCCGCATCACGTGATAGTTTCCGGCAATGCGTTGCGGCTGGTGCTCCTTAGAGGGAATGGTGAAGTGGATGGGTAGGATAGGGAAGGGGTTGACAAGAATTTGGAATTTCTCATCCTGACGGATTGCCAACTGTTCTGCAGGTCGGTTTTCATCGCAAAGGAAACACTTGCGGTGCGCCACGGCTTCCTTGCTCACCTTTGCTCCGGTAGATCGAATTCGGGCTGGATTATACTGCAGTTTCAACGTCAGAGCGGCGAACTGAGATTCCTCTACATCCACGGCGCGTACTTTCACTTGCGACAATTCGCGATAGCGTTTGCGTGCGTCGTCCCAAAGTTCCAACTGTCGGTTGAAAAACCTCGTCAATGCATCTTCGTCATGTTCCGGCTGAGGCTTGGCGTTGAGTTGTTGGCGTGCCTTGAGTTCCAACGTGCGCAGTCGGTCTTTGTAGAGGTTGTTGGCGTTGATGCGCTCTTGACTTAGGGCGTGGTCGCTGTTGCCTTTCCAACGGCGACACAGATAAAGCTCGTCAAAGATTCGTCCGATGCGATAGTGGCGGCAGAAGGCAAGTCCCATGGCATAGTCTTCACCGTAACTGGTGTTGGGGAAATGAATCTGACGTGCCAACGGAGTGAAGAAAGCACGCGGAGCGCCTAATCCATTGATGCGCAGGGCGTTGTTGCAACCGTTGTCGGCAGTCCACTCCTTGTGGTCGATAATTCCGGGCGGCAGTGTTTGCAGGTCAAAATCGCACATTCTATAGGCACCGATAATCATGGCTGCTTTCTGCTCATAGAAGGCATCTACGATTCGCTGCAGGGTCTGCGGTGTGGAATAGAGGTCATCGGAATCGAGTTGTATGGCAAAGCGACCACAACGCTCGTCGTCAATGGCAAGGTTCCAGCATCCGCCGATTCCCAAGTCGGTGCGCTCGGGAATGAGATGGATGAGCCGTGGCTCGTCTTGAGCCAACTCATTGAGTATCTGGGTTGTTCCGTCAGTGCTGTGGTTATCCACAACGATGACGTTATAATTGAATTTCGCCTGTTGGTTGAGCGCCGACATCACAGCATCGCGGACGGTCTTTTCACGATTGTAAACGGGAATAACCACCGATGCTTCCGTCTCGAAGGGTTGTTCGTTGAAGTCGGGCTGCCAGTAGTGGGTGGTGTCAATGCGTGCGCCGACAAGACCGAGATGGCGCGTTACCACTTGTTCCATCTCGATTTGCGCCTCACGGTTGCGTGGGTCCACATAGTCAAATTGGCGCTCACCGCCTTGTTTCTGTTCGGATTCGTGCTCTCCATAGAGCGTCTCGTTGAGATGGAGCAGTTCTCCGTGGCGGCTTAAGTAGAGACGCAGGTCGTACCAACCGCCAAATTTCAAGGCATTTCGCTTTTCTGTTTCCCACTCTTCCGCCCAAGCCTTGAGCAGGGAAGTTCGAAGGAGTACGAGTGAGCCGAAATCGAAATCGTCGCGCAGACTGCCTTCTTGATAGTCGATGACGGGATGCTTCTCAGTTTTGCCGTCTTTCTCTGTCGTCAAATCAGCATAGATCATTGCAGCACCAGTTAGCTCTGCAGCGTTGACCATACGGCTGACGGCGAACTGCCCCAGCGTGAGGGACTGCGGCTTCAAACCTAACAGCACATAGTTGCCCTGTGATTGATGGGCTATCGCCAACAAGGTGTCGGATGCCGACAGACTTCCGACTGTCATAATAGAACAGCCATTGGGTATCTCTACTGTATGATGGCAGAGCATGTATATATTTCCAACCGCTTCCTCATGGCTTAGCTCGTCAACGAGCTTTGCTGTTGCGTCTGCGTCCGCATAAGCCAAGAAGCAATCTGCATTTTCTCTCATTGCAATATTTTTTTGAAGATGTTTTGGGCTGATTTCTCTCTAATCGGACTTTTCTGATGGTTCTGACTCATCAGATGCTCGGCTATTCTGTTACCGCTCTTAGTTCGGCTAGCTCCTTGTTGCCGTTGAGGAAGGAGCGTGCATCCATGCGCTTCTTGCCACTGAGTTGAAGTTGCTCAATCTCCAGCCACTCGTCGGAACAGGCAATCAGCAAACGGTTCTTTCCTACTTGAATGGTTCCGGGAGTTGCACCATCCACAGGCTGCTGAGTCTTGTGAGCCTCAATGATTTTCAGCGTCTTGCCATCGCTCAAATTAGTCCAAGCGCAGGGGTAGGGACTGAGTCCGCGCACGAAGTCATAGACTTTCTTTGCCGGTTGATTCCAATGAATCTGGCAAGTCTCCTTGAAAATTTTGGGAGCGGGTTTCAGTTCCATGTTGGTCTGATTGACAAGTTCGCTCTGGTCGATACTCTCAATGTTGCCGTCGGAAGCGAGAATCTTGTCTACAGTTTCCACGCAGATGTCAGCACCGAGCTTCATCAGTCCGTTGTAAACATACTCTACGTTGGCATCATCGGGAATGGGGAATCTTTTCTGAGCGATAATCCGTCCCGTATCGATATCCTTGTCAAGGAAGAAAGTAGTCACACCGGTTTCCGTCTCACCATTAATGACAGCCCAGTTGATGGGCGCAGCACCGCGATATTGTGGCAACAGGGCGGCGTGGACGTTGAACGTTCCCAGTCGGGGCATAGCCCAAACCACTTCGGGCAGCATACGGAAGGCAACAACCACTTGCAGGTCAGCCTTCCATTGGCGAAGTTGTTCCAAGAACGTCTCGTCCTTCATCTTTACGGGTTGTAGCACCGGTATGCCATGCTCCACGGCATAGCGTTTCACTTCCGAAGGCTGTAGCGTGTTCTGGTGGCGTCCCACGGGACGGTCGGGCTGCGTCACCACACCCACCACGTTATATTTCTTCTCCACAAGCTGCTGCAGAGAGCCTACGGCAAACTCCGGCGTGCCCATAAAGACAATTCTCAAATCTTTTTTTTCCATACTGCAAAGGTAGAAAAAATATTTCGGATTAGTTGCTTTCGCGTCTATATTTCGGAATTATCGCCTCACTTTATAACTCTCCTCATATATTGTGGGCGCGTTGTGGTTTTCCAATTCTTTCCTCAAATAGTTCCCGAGGCTGACAATTTATTGGGGAGTTTGTGCCTCATGTAGTCAACCTTATTTTGCATTTGAAAATTATTACTGTCCGGTAAACATTTTGAGGAAAAATGGTGCATCCGAAATAGGGAGTCATCTTGTCCTGACCCTTCATAGAAAGGGATAGCTTCCAAAAGTTTTCCCATGACAGGTGCTTCCTCTGAGTTTTTTTAGTTGAAAAAACATCTCAGCAATCTCAGCAAAGCATCTAACATATTGATAGAAAAACTCTTACGTACATAAATAGATGGTAAAACATCCCAGCAATATCTCAGCAACATCTCAGCGGACTGAGACGGAACATCTTTCCATCTGGAATGGGCAAAGAGGTGACGAATAGAGCTTTAGGACGAATTAAGAGCCTATTGAGCCAACCTGCCATGTGATGCGGAAGAGGCATCGTGAGATGTGCTTATCGGACAAGTAAAAAGCCCCAACCCGTCTGTAGATGAGGATGGGGCACGTGAGAGGTTAAGTTTACCGGACAGTAATATTTGAAAATTTTCTTGGTCAAAACCTTGATATTCCTTCGGTTTTTTATTATCTTTGTTGTTGCAAGTGAGAATTGACCGTCGGAAGAACACACTATACTGTCAACTAAATTCCAATAAACAACAGACACAGTTCTATTGAATTTCCCGTTGAACGAAGCTTCAAAATCCGCAAGAAATCACTTCAGGAACTTCTACTACTGTTTGCTGACAGGTGCCAGCAAATCGGGTGCCACTTGCCACCCGATTTGGTGCCAAGTGCCAACAAATGTGTTGCCACTTGTCAGCAATCGGCAGTAAATGAATATGGTGAGACTAGACACTTTGTGTTAGGAGATAGGAGTTAGAATTAGTTAGAAGGAATCTCATTTTTACCCTTCAGAACTGTTGTTATTGACTCCTATCTTCTATCTAACTAACTCTTTTACCTCCTAAGAAGTAAGTAATATGCAAACTTGCTTACTTCACTATGCTAAGAAATGAAAATTGGGATATTTGGCTATTCAAACACTTCGTCAATCTCCATGTCGCCTCCGCTTCCTTGGTCTTCCTTCACGCATGGGTCGTAGTCCTTAGGAAGTCCGAAGGTCGCTGTGGGAGTATAGCCTAATGACTTGTCGCGATATACCTTAATCATATAATAAGCCCAGATAGGAAGTGCCATCGTGGCGCCCTGTCCCATCGCCATCGTGTCGAAGTGAATGTCGCGGTCCTCACCGCCTACCCAGCAACCACTGACGAGTTGCGGCGTAAAGCCCATGAACCACGCATCGGAGTTGCGATTGGTCGTACCTGTCTTGCCGCCAATCTCGCCCTCCAAATTGTATTTGTAGCGCAGACGACCAGCTGTACCACCGTCAACAACTGCCTGAAGCATGACGAGCATCTTATTGGCAGCGTCGGCACTTATCACCTCATTCATACGTGGCTGGAATTGGGCAATGATGTTGCCATCTTGGTCTTCTATCTTCGTAACGAAGAGGGGAGCAGTACGAATGCCGTGGTTGGCAAAGGTAGTGTAGGCACTCACCATTTCAGCAACGCTCACCTCGCACGGTCCGAGACAGAGCGACATTGATGGATAGATATCGGGATTGTCGATGCCGAAGTCGTGGAGTGTCTTGACAAACTGGTTGGGGTTGAGTTTACTCATAAGATAAGCCGAAATCCAGTTGTTCGACTGCTGAAGTCCCCAAAGAAGCGTCACCATGGAGCCATAGCGTGCATGGGAGCCGTTGCGTGGAGTCCACGGTCTTCCGGCTACCATGTAGGTGCGCTGCACGTTTGGAGCCTTGTCACAGGGCGTGAACCCGTTGCCCATTGCCAGCGAATAGAGGAAAGGCTTGATGGTGGAGCCTACCTGTCGGCGACCGCCCGTCACCATGTCGTACATAAAATGGGTATAGTCAAGCCCCCCCACGTATGCCTTCACATGACCATTCTTGGGATCCATGCTCATGAAGCCAGCACGCAGGAAGTGCTTGTAGTAGCGTATGGAATCCATCGGCGACATGATGGTGTCAAGGTCGCCATGATAGGTAAACACGGTCATGTCTATGGGTGTGCGGAAGGCTTTCATAATCTCGCCTTCGGAGTAACCTGCAGCCTTCATGTTGCGGTAGCGTTCGCTTTGGTGCATGGAGTTGCGCATGATGGTGCGGACCTCCTCAGGTTTGAGCGCGTCGCTGAAAGGTGCATTGGGGTCATCTTTCTTCTCCTTGTCAAACTTAGGTTGCAGATACTTTGCCACGTGTCCATAGACAGCCTCCTCAGCATATCGTTGCATACGGCTGTCAATGGTTGTATATACTTTCAGTCCATCGGTATAGACATTATAGGGTGAACCGTCCTTCTTGAAGTTCTTGTTGCACCAGCCATAGAGAGGGTCGCGCACCCAAGCGATGGAGTCAATCACATACTGTCGCTTGTTCCACTCGGGATATTCTGAACGGTTGGGTCGGTTTGCCATCATATATTGGCGAAGGAATTCGCGGAAGTAAGTTGCCGAGCCATCCTTGTGGTCGGTGCGGTGGAAATTGAGCACCAAAGGTTGTGCCGAGAGGGTGCTGAACTGGCTCGGGGAAATATAGCCCTCCTTCTCCATCTGTCTGAGTACCACATTGCGGCGCTCGGTACAGCGTTCGGGATAGCGCACGGGATTGAAGAGCGAAGGGTTCTTGCAGAGTCCCACGAGCGTTGCCGACTCCAAGAGAGTCAGATTTTTGGGTTCCTTATTAAAATAGGTATTAGCAGCCGTCTTGATTCCAACGGCATTGTGAAGAAAGTCGAAATAGTTGAGATAGAGAGCGATGATTTCCTCTTTGGTGTAGTTGCGTTCCAGTTTGATGGCAATCACCCATTCTATAGGCTTCTGAAAGAGTCGCTCCAATGTGGAATGAGCCTTGCCCGAATAGAGTTGTTTTGCCAACTGCTGGGTAATGGTGGAGCCACCACCCGCATTGACCTGTCCCAAGATGCCACGTTTGACGATGGCGCGTCCCAAAGCGATGAAGTCGATGCCCGAATGGTCGTAGAAGCGGGCATCCTCCGTTGCCACAAGTGCCTGAACAAGATAAGGAGAAAGTTTGGAGTAGGGGATGACAATACGATTCTCGCGGTCGGCGTTCCACGTACCCAACACCTTGCCATCGCAGGAATAAACCTGAGTGGCTGAGCGGTCTATCGGGTTCTGCAAATCCTCAACCGGAGGCATGTAGCCAATCCAGCCGTTCCATATCATGATGAATGCCACCACCACGATTCCAACTACTGCTGCTATCGACCACCAAAGGAAATGTATGAACTTTCTTCTCATAAAAACATATTTTTTCAGGCGGTGCCACTCCTTGTTCCTATCTTCTATCTCCTCATTTTACTTTGCATTTTCTTCACCTCAAAAGGCACCTTTGCAAACTTTAATCGTGCAAAATTAAGAAAATCTTTTGAAATATGCGACATAAATGGAAAATTATGATTAACTTAGCACTCGAAAACAAGGACTTTCAAATCCACAAACAATTATATGGAAAAACATAACTTTGTGACGATTGCCAATTTGACAAGGGATAACATCATGTATCTCTTGCAAATGGCGCAAGAGTTTGAGAAGTACCCGAACCGCGAACTGCTAAAGGGCAAAGTGGTGGCGACTCTGTTTTATGAGCCTTCTACCCGAACCCGTCTGAGTTTTGAGACGGCTGCCAACCGGTTAGGAGCGCGCGTGATAGGTTTTTCCGACGCTAAGGCTTCGAGCGTGGCCAAAGGTGAAACGCTCAAGGATACAATTCTTATGGTGTCCAATTATGCTGACGTCATTGCCATACGCCACTACATTGAGGGAGCAGCCCAATATGCTTCAGAGGTGGCTCCTGTGCCCATTGTCAATGCCGGCGATGGCGCTCACATGCACCCCTCGCAGTGCTTGCTCGACCTCTATTCTATCTACAAGACTCAAGGCACGCTTGACAACTTGAACATCTATTTGGTAGGTGACTTGAAATACGGACGCACGGTGCACTCGCTCATCATGGCGATGCGCCACTTTAATCCGACGTTCCACTTCATTGCTCCGCCAGAGCTTGCCATGCCTGAGGAATATAAAATCTACTGCCGCAAGCACAACATCAAGTTTGAGGAGCATACCGAGTTCACGGACGATGTTATCTCACAGGCAGATATTCTCTATATGACTCGTGTGCAGAAGGAGCGCTTCTCCGATTTGATGGAGTATGAGCGCGTGAAGAATGTCTATATCCTTCACAATTCCATGCTTCACAACGTGAAACCCAACATGCGAGTCATGCACCCGCTGCCCCGTGTGAACGAGATTGCATACGACGTGGATAGCAATCCGCACGCCTACTATATCCAGCAGGCACGCAACGGACTTTATGCCCGTGAGGCAATCTTCGCCTATTGCTTGGGAATCAGTCTTGAGGAAGTTAAAAACGACAAAACAATCATAGAATAATACTATGGCAAAGAAAGAACTTTTGGTGACGGCAATTGAAAATGGAACCGTCATCGACCATATACCAGCCGACAAGACCTACGATGTGGCAAACCTGCTGCATTTGCAGGAGCTGGATACCCCCGTTACCATTGGCTATAACCTGCCTTCAAAGAAGATTGGACGCAAGGGAATCATCAAGATTACCGACAAGTTCTTCAGCGAGGAGGAAATCTCCCGCCTTAGCGTCGTAGCTCCAAAAGTCGTGCTCAATATCATCCGCAACTACGAGGTGGTGGAGAAGAAAACCGTTGAGACACCCGACGAGCTGCGTGGCATTGTGAAGTGCAACAATCCCAAGTGCATCACCAACAATGAGCCAATGCAGACTATCTTCAATGTGATAGACAAGGAGAGGGGTATTCTGAAATGTCATTACTGCGATAAAGAACAATATATCGACAAAGTGAAGCTTTGTGAACATTAAATTTAATAACTCATCTAAAACCTTTAAGAATCATGACTAAAGATCAGAAAATCTTTGATTTGATTGAACAAGAACATCAGCGTCAGCTGAAGGGTATGGAACTGATTGCATCTGAGAACTTCGTCAGCGACGAAGTGATGCGCGCTATGGGTTCCTACATGACCAACAAGTATGCCGAGGGTCTGCCTGGCCATCGCTACTATGGCGGTTGCCAAATCGTGGACCAGTCGGAGGATTTAGCTCGTGAGAGAGTGAAGAAACTCTTCGGTGCTGAGTTTGCCAACGTGCAGCCCCACTCCGGAGCTCAGGCAAATGCAGCTGTGTTGCTGGCCGTTTTGAAACCCGGTGATACCTTCATGGGCTTGAACCTTGACGAAGGCGGTCACCTGTCACATGGTAGCAAAGTCAACACATCCGGTATCCTCTACAATCCCGTTGGCTACAACCTCAACAAGGAGACGGGTCGTGTGGACTATGACGAGATGGAGAAGTTGGCTCTCGAAAATAAGCCGAAGCTCATCATCGGTGGTGGCTCTGCTTACAGCCGTGAGTGGGACTACAAGCGCATGCGTCAGATTGCCGACGAGGTTGGCGCTCTGCTGATGGTGGATATGGCTCACCCCGCAGGACTTATCGCCGCTGGTCTGCTCGACAATCCTGTGAAGTATGCACACATCGTAACCTCTACTACCCACAAGACTCTGCGTGGTCCGCGCGGTGGTATCATCTTGATGGGCAAAGACTTCCCCAACCCCTTCGGCAAGAAGAACAAGAAGGGCGAGATTCGTCCGATGAGTTCTCTGCTCAACTCTGCAGTATTCCCCGGCATCCAGGGTGGTCCTCTGGAGCATGTTATTGCTGCTAAGGCAGTTGGCTTCTATGAGAATCTGCAGCCCGAGTGGAAAGAGTACGCTATGCAGGTGAAGAAGAATGCAGCTGTGCTGGCTCAGGATTTGATGGACCGTGGCTTCCACGTGGTGAGCGGTGGTACCGATAACCACTCTATGTTGGTTGACCTCCGCACCAAGTATCCCGACCTGACGGGTAAGGTGGCTGAGAACGCACTTGTTTCCGCAGACATCACTGTGAACAAGAACATGGTTCCCAACGACAGCCGTTCTGCTTTCCAGACCAGTGGTATCCGCTTGGGTACAGCTGCCATGACAACCCGTGGCGCTAAGGAAGAGATGATGCACCTCGTGGCTGAGCTTATTGAGACGGTGCTCAACGCTCCCGAGGATGAGAAAGTCATTGCAAGCGTTCGCGAGAAGGTCAACGCTACGATGAAGGATTATCCTCTCTTCGCTTATTAATCGAACGAGTCGGTAACGAAGTTGGGAGATGACAGACAGTTGTATCTGACAGGTTGGTTGTGTCCGACCTATCGAGTATCTGTTCGCCAAAATCCTGACTTCTAATTCCAGACATATATCAAAGTCCCGCTGCTCACTGAGACTCAGCAGCGGGACTTTATCTTTTTTAGTTTCATTTATTATACCACAACAATCGAAGGAGAAAGTGGGGGGCAGAGTCTGTACTCTCTACTCATCATTATCCTTAACAATATCTTACCTCATATTTATATGCGAAAACCTATACTCTTTATTTTATGTACACTTTCTCTTCTGTTTGTTTTTACCACAGCGCAAGCCGATGGAGTTAAAGGAAAGGTCGTGGATGATGCAACGGGCAAGCCGATTGCCGATGCCAGCGTAGAACTTATAGTCAAATATTATGGTGGAAATTACGGGTCGTCGACGTCAACCGACAGCTTAGGCTGCTTTGAAGTCTCCTCCTACGTTTAAGGAAGGTCTTTCGTCAAAATCTCCTTCTCTTATAATAAGACTCATGTCAAGAACGAAAACCTTTTGGCACGCTACGATGAGGAACCCTACGAATACGGTGATTTTCCTTTGTATGAGACTTTTGATGCCCAACCCGGTACAGAACTGTTGTCAACTACCATGTGTTCTTTCCGCATCAGCAGCTTTTGCTCAATCCTACAGTGGACTTTGTTCATGAGTCGTCGCCCATTAGCTATTTGATGATTTTAAGTGCCTACGAGCGTACAGAGTCATGGAACGATTGCTACACCCACTACGCTTATTCGAAGTTTGGCTATAGTTTCAGACCTAAAAAGAGGAGATAAGTACTTTTCAGATAAAAAAGTCAAGGAAAAGTTTGCTTGTATCAATAAATTGTTATACCTTTGCACTCGCTTAACCAAGCGAGTTTGGTACCTTGTCCGAACGGTTAGGTAACGGTCTGCAAAACCGTTCAAGGCGGTTCGACTCCGCCAGGTACCTCAAATGAAAAAGCGCTCAACCTTCTTTGGTTGAGCGCTTTTGTTTCATAAGATGATTTTCCAAATAAACCGAATAGCTCGAAAGCACCATTCCCCCAACGTTTTATTAAGTTATTTAGCTTATAATCTGGCGAATTAAGCAAGATAGCTTATATTGGAGAATATGACATACGCAACTCTTTCATCCGACTGGTATGCTATTGAATTGAGCGTAGGGATTTTCCATAATAGTAAAATCCATCACGACAGCACGGCCACACAGAAGATTATTCCGCACTGAAATCAGCGACGAGCTTGCGGTACATACCATAAAGATGTACGCGCGAGACATATCCCACGAGCTTATTGTCAAGGTCAACTACAGGCAGATAATCCGCTCTCGTTGACTCAAACTTTTTCATCACATCGGTCATCGGGTCATCCTTGCCGAGGGTCGTCTTTACATCGGTCATGAGTTGGCTTACAGTGAATTTCTGGTAAAGTTCCGTGCGGAATACGATATTCTGAATCTTCAGCAAATCCACTTCGCCCAACAAATGACCGCCGTCGTCGGTGACAAGGAGGAAAGAAGTGGGGTTCTGTGAAAAGATGTTCACCATCTTTCCCATTGGGGTATTAGGCTTTACGGTGATGAAATCCTTCTCAATCACCGAGTCAAGACTCATGAGTGTCAGCACGCTCTGGTCGGTATGGTGAGTGAGCAGTTTGCCTTCGCGTGCTAAACGCATGGCGTAGATGCTATGTGGCTCGAAGATGCTGATGGTAATGACTGACACTACAGCTACGATGAGCAGTGGCACGAACAGTTGATAGCCACCCGTGATTTCAGCGATGAGGAAAATGCCCGTCAGTGGTGCGTGCATCACGCCTGCCATGACACCAGCCATGCCCAGTAGGGTGAAGTTCTTCTCGGGAATATAGACACCCACTTGGTAGATATTCCACAAGCGAGCGAAGAGGAACCCGCCAAAGGCTCCCACGAACAGTGAGGGGGCAAAGGTACCGCCGCATCCGCCAGCGCCATTGGTAGAAGAGGTGGCGACAATCTTAGTGAGCAATACGCCCGTGATATAGACCAGTAGTAGACTGCCGTGACCTGCGAAAAGCGAACGGTCCATCACCACGTCCCAGTCGGCATTGGTCTTACCGTTGAGTAGGATGCTGATGGAGTTGTAGCCTTCACCGTAGAGTGAGGGGAAGAAGAAAATGAGGGTGCTGAGCACGAGTCCTCCCAGCAATAGCTTCGTATAGGGATAACTACGCAACTGGGTAAAGACTCCTTCGCACGAGGTCATCATCCTAATGAAATAGAGCGATACAAAACCGCAGAATACGCCAAAGAGAATACATGCCGGAACGCGGTCAACCTGCCATGCGGAATCCAACTGGAAGTTGAACAACGAGCGTTGCCCTAATAATATATAGGTAAGTAAAGTGGCAGTGACACTCGAAGTGAGGATAGGCACCAGTGATGCCATAGACAAATCCACCATCAGCACCTCAAGCGTGAAAACAAGTCCTGCAATAGGGGCTTTGAAGATGCCGGAGATGGCTGCCGAAGCGCCGCAGCCCACTAAAAGCATGAGGGATTTCTTGTCGAGACCGAAAACCTGTCCCAGATTGCTGCCTATAGCCGACCCCGTGAGCACGATAGGAGCCTCGGCGCCCACACTACCACCGAAGCCGATAGTGATGGCGGAGGCAATCACCGATGACCACATGTTGTGGGGTTTCAGTCGCGACTGTTTAGTGGAGATGGCGTAGAGCACGCGCGTGATGCCGTGGGAGATATTGTCCTTGACGATATATTTCACAAAGAGCATCGTCAAGAAGATACCCACCACAGGGAAGAGCAGGTAGAGCAAGTTGGACGAATAGCGGTCGAATCCAGCCGTGAGTAAGAGCTGAATCTGTTCGATGAGCCAGTGTAGGATGAATGCTGCAAACGATGCCAACACTCCCACAGCAACTGCGAGAATGATGGTGAGTTGACGTTGGGTCAACGTGTGGCTTGTCCAAGCAATTACTTTGCTGGTCATCTCACTTTCTTATAATTGTTATTTCTCCTTTGCTCGTCAATTTGATAATACTGCTCGGCGTATGGGGCTTGTGCTCTTGTCGGCGTGAGAAGCAAACATAGTCTACGCTGTCGAGAAGTTCCTGTGAGATATCGCTGTAGTTCTGCGCAGCAGGCTCACCGCTGATATTGGCGGATGTAGAGACGAGGGGCTTCTGAAAACGATAGCAGAGCTCGTGAGAGAATTTCTCGTTCGTGATGCGCAGTCCCACGCTGCCATCTTCGGCAATTAAGTTCTCAGCCAGTCCGTTGGCTCCGTCAAGAATGAGGGTAGTGGGTTTCGTCACAGCCTCAAGGAGTTCCCATGCTACGTCGGGCACGTTGCGTACATAGCGCTGCAGACGTGCCTCACTGTCAACCAAGCAAATGAGAGCCTTGCTGTCGTCCCGGTGCTTGATGGCATAAACCTTCTTCACCGCCTCGGCATTGGTGGCGTCGCAACCGATTCCCCAAACTGTATCTGTAGGATAGAGTATAACGCCTCCTTTACGAAGGACGTCAACTGCATTCTTAATATCTTCTTCTTGTGTCATTGTTAATATTTTCCTTGATTTCACAAAAGTACAAAAGTTTTTTTAATCACAAAAAGAATGTAGTGTTTTTCTTTAA
The DNA here is from genome assembly GCA_050946455.1 of Prevotella sp. Classification (GTDB taxonomy): domain Bacteria; phylum Bacteroidota; class Bacteroidia; order Bacteroidales; family Bacteroidaceae; genus Prevotella. The sequence continues at coordinate 218,431 of JBMNUV010000001.1, read as the reverse complement.
ATAATAGTTTTCAGTGCCCCACAAGAGGTATGTCTCGAATGTTACTGAAAGTCTTATGGAGTATTCGTCTCAATTCATAAGAGCAAATACTCGAAACCATTAGCTATGTGGCTTGCTTCAAGGTCTAAGTCGTCATCGTATGATTTGAGTTCTATCACGGCAGGGACGAAACTGAGCGCTTGGAATAGACAATTATATATGGTAAATAAACAAAAATGTCTCCCTCTTCTCAGAGGAAGACATCCTTTCAATAGGTATTAGTTTTCTTTTAAGGTAAAAAGATTGTATTCAGGATAACACTGCAAAGGTAAGACATTTTTTTAAGTTACCCAACAATATTTGATAATAATTTTATTTTTAACCCAAATTATTTTAAATCCCATGGACCAGAAGGCAATTTTCTCCGCAAAACATCTGCCTCAAAATCCTTCCCGATGACGATACCGTAGGAGCGCAATACCTGCTCAACGGTTTTGCGTGCCAACTCCGGATGATTGTTCTCCTCGCTCAGATGGCACAGCCAAACGTGGCGAAGGTTTTGCGTGGCAAAGTGGGCAAGAGCCTCGCCGCAGTCGTGGTTGCTCAGATGCCCAATTTCGCTCTGGATTCGTTGTTTCAAATATTGGGGGTAGGGACCTGCCAAAAGCATCTCCTCATCATAGTTTGCCTCTATAATCAGGTAATTTGCCTTTGCAATGTAAGGTTGCATCTCCTCCGTCACACGACCCACGTCGGTCATGATGCAGAAGTTGACGTCGCCGTGCTGGATGCTGTAGCCCACGCAGTCCATGCTGTCGTGAGGCACACCGAAAGCCATCACGGAGAATTCGCCCACTTTGAACGGAGTGCCCTTCTCGATGATTTTCACTCGCTCGCTGCCAATCTTCTGTTTCACGCAGTAGTTGCGCTCAATGCCTACATGCACGCGGTGGGTAGTGTATACCGACAGTCCGTAGTCGCGGCTAAGCGAGCCAATCGACTTTACGTGGTCGGCATGGTCGTGGGTGACGAGTATATTATGAATGCTTGACAGCGAAAGCCCGAAGTCTTTGAAGTTCTTTTTCAGCCCGCGCACGCCCACTCCGGCGTCAATCAGCAGGGCATCGGTGTCTGAATATAAATAATAGCAGTTTCCGCTGCTTCCGCTGCCAAAACTAATGAATCTCAACATAGTGATGTAGAAAAATCGTACAAAATTACTTATTTTCTGTGGTATAAACAAAAAAATCACTATCTTTGTCAAAACAACACGCAATTTATGAGACATTTTCCTCTGAAGAACATTGTTTTCATCTTCTCCGCAGTTGTCGGTCTCTCACTTCTCTGGGCTTGTGAAAGGCACCATGAGGGCGATGAAGAACAACTCACCGAGACCGTGAACTTGTTTACTACAGCTTATTTCAACTGGCATTTCCAAGAAGCACTGAAAAACGTGGACGACGATTCCAGACGTTGGCTTGTCTATGCGGCTACCAATGTGCATCAGGCTGACATCGACTCGCTGCGCGCCATGAAGGAGGGAGCGAGCCATGAAATAGATGATGTGGACTACACTTCTGACACAACTGCCGTGGCATTTGTTACAGTGAGCAACTTCCTTGCCATGGACACGATTGGCACTTCGGGGCATGTGGTTGAGAAGGCAAAGTTTGCATTGCCTCTCACTTATGAGAAAGGAGAATGGCAGGTAAGTCTTAGGGAACTGCCAAGGCAGATGAAGGAACACAACTAAAATATTCATAAACAAGAATGCCGCCTCACATATAGTGGAGCGGCATTCTTGTTTTCTTTGATGTCCTTATGCGGCACTGCAGAAGAACAGTACGATAATCTGTGCTGTGAAGATGCGTAGGAACATACTCAAAGGATAGACCGTGGAGTAGCCAATAGCGGGAGCCTCCTTGGAGCAAATCTGATTGGCGTAGGCAAGTGCGGGTGGGTCGGTATAGGTACCTGCAAGCATACCCATAATCGTGAAGTAGTTGAAGTGATACTTCAGACGTGCCAATGGACCCACGATGAGGATGGGGATGATGGTGATGAGGAAACCTGTTCCCACATATTTCAAGCCGTCTCCCTGTACAACAGTGTCCCAGAATCCTGCTCCAGCCTTGATTCCCACGCTTGCGAGGAAGAGCACAAGCCCAATCTCTCGCAACATCAGGTTGGCTGAAGTAGTTGTGTAGGTAACAAGGTGAATCTTGTATCCGTAGCGTCCAATCAAAATAGCTATCAACAACGGACCGCCAGCGAGACCCAACTTCAAGGGAACCGGCATTCCGGGAATGGAGAAAGGAATGCTACCGAAGAGAATACCCAACGTAATGCCAATGAAAATAGTGGCGATGTTGGGCGCGTTCAGTCTCTTGGAGGAGTTACCCATCAGTTCAGCCACGCGGTTGACGTTGTCCTCTCGACCCACTACCATAATGCGGTCGCCTACGAGGAAGCGGTGGTTGCGGCTGGCAAAGAGGTCCATGCCCTGACGGGTGATGCGCGTCACATTGACGCCGTAGATGCTTGAGAAGTGCATCTTGCCCAACGTCTTACCGTTCATGGCAGGGTTGGTGACGATGATGCGGCGTGAAATCATAGGCTGGTCCTTCTCTTCAGGCCAGTTGACTTGAATCTCAGGGCCGATGAATGCCTGCACAGCCTCTGCATCGGCTTCGGCACATACAACTAATATCTCGTCGCCCATCTCAAGCACAGTGTCGCAGTTGGGGACGCTCAGTTCTCCATTATGGAGAATACGGGAGCACACGATGTCGTGGTTGAGGAACTCCGTAATCTGTTTCAGAGTTCTACCTGCAATGTAGGAGTTAGCCACACGGATATACATAGAGTGGGGCTTTGCGTGTGGATTTTCCTCCTCGCCCTTCAGCAGTTCTTTGTCCTCTTCATCAAGGTTGATGCGGCAGATGTAGCGGATGGCAATCGTGGCGCCGATGATGCCCAGCACACCTAAAGGATAGGCGCAAGCGTAGCCAGAGGCAATCTGTGGTATCTCACCCTTGGGGAAAATACTACCCAGTGCCTCATTGGCTGCACCAAGACCGGGAGTATTGGTAACAGCACCATAGAGAGTACCTACCATCATGGGAAGATTACGTGGGTTGTCAGTGTCGAAGAAAAGATAATAGCAACCGAACATGACGCCGATGTTGAGCAGAATGGCAAGACAAGACATCAAGTTGAGTTCGATACCTCCCTTGCGAAAGCTCTCAAAGAAACCAGGCCCCACCTGCAGACCAATGCAGAATACGAAAAGGATAAGACCGAAATCCTGTAGGAAGTTGAGAATATCGGTGGGTGCCGTGAATCCTATGTGTCCTGCCAAGATGCCGGCAAACAACACAAAGGTGACCCCTAAGGAGATACCTCCGATTTTAATCTTACCCAACAAAACACCAACAAAAATGACAATGGAATAAAGTAGTACTATATGTGCCACTGAGTTGGTGTCGGTGAAGATATTTATTAACCAATCCATTATTAAAAATATGTCTACTTATTCGTGACAATGCTTCATGGCATGAAACCGTTCTTTCACTAAATAATCCCAACCGTCCATCAAGGCGGTTGGGATTGAGATATCAGATGTTAATTTCTTGTTGTCATGAAACAAGATTGTTGCCACCGTTGCAACGTGGGGTGGTTATTTGTTACCCTCGATTGCAGCAACACCAGGAAGAACCTTGCCTTCGATAGCCTCAAGCATGGCACCGCCACCGGTGGAAACATAGGAAACTTTGTCGGCAAGACCGAACTTGTTGATGGCAGCTACAGAGTCGCCACCGCCAACGAGTGAATAAGCGCCGTTCTCCTGAGTGGCTTGTGCAACAGCCTTGGCAATCTCGCCTGTTCCGTGAGAGAAGTTCTCAAACTCGAACACGCCCACAGGACCGTTCCACAGGATAGTCTTGGAAGCGAGGATAATCTTCTTCCAGTTGTTGATACTCTCCTGAGAAGCATCCATACCCTGCCATCCGTCGGGAATCTCAGTGATGGGGAATTCTTTAATTTCAGTGTCGTTCTTGAACTCACGACCGCAGCGTGTTGCCACAGAGAGACTGAGGTTGACACCCTTCTCCTTGGCAGCCTTAATCACGTTGAGAGCCTCGGGCATGAGGTCGTCCTCGTGAAGTGAGTCGCCGATATGACCGCCCTGAGCCTTGATGAAGGTATAACCCATACCACCACCGATAATCAGGTTGTCAACTTTGTCGAGCAGGTTCTTGATAACGCCAAGTTTTGAGCTAACCTTAGAACCGCCGATGATGGCTGTGAAAGGATGCTGTGCGTTCTTGAGCACGTTGTCAATAGCCTTTACCTCTTTCTCCATGAGGTAACCGAGCATCTTATGGTCAGCATCGAAATAGTCAGCGATGACAGCAGTAGAAGCGTGCTTGCGGTGAGCAGTACCGAAAGCGTCGTTCACATAAACGTCAGCATAAGAAGCCAGTTTCTTGGCGAACTTCTTCTGGCGCTCTTTCATCTCAGCCTTGGCAGCATCGTATTCGGGAGTACCCTTCTCAACGCCTAAGGGCTTGCCTTCCTCTTCGGGATAGTAGCGCAGGTTCTCGAGCAGGAGAGCCTCACCGCCCTTCAGGGCTGCAGCCTCAGCATCGGCATTGCCTGCATCCTTGGCAAACTTCACCTCCACGCCCAGAGCGTCGCTTACGTTCTTAACAATCTGTGACAGAGAAAGCTCAGGCTTTACCTTGCCCTTGGGTTTGCCCATGTGGCTCATCATAATCAGTGCACCACCGTCGGCAAGTATTTTCTTCAGAGTGGGGAGAGCACCGCGGATACGAGTGTCGTCTGTTACATTACCCTTGTCATCCAATGGAACGTTGAAGTCCACACGAACGATTGCCTTGTGACCGGCAAAGTTGAATTGATCAATTGTCATTGTAGTACTGTTATTAATAAAATGTTGTGCTATTTCTATTTCGACTGCAAAATTACTAAAAAGATTGAAGATAATAGATATCGCGAAGAAGTTTTTTCTATTTAAAGTGCAGATTTTTAGAATAATAACGATAAAAAAGAAATAAAAACATGGCGAAAACTGATTTGGTTACGATTTTTGTTGATGTTCCTCATAATTGCGTTCTATTGGTTGATGATTCAACAGCAAAATTGATTGTAAACAAAAAGGCTGAAAGGCAAACACCTTTCAGCCTTTTCTTCTTATCTCGCTTTGAGTCGATGGTAGAGATAGTTCACGCCGAGCGGGATTCCTACTCCTGCTATGCTGTAGAGAATCCAGAAGAGGTCCTCCTGCGAGTGTTCGTGGATGACCATGTGACAGCCTATTTGCAGCCAATTTAATCCATAATACCAAATCTTGATGAGGCTTACTGCCTTGAAAGCCACGATGTGGAAAACAAAAATACAGAGCGTGTTGTCGCCGCAATAGACGAGAAAACGCTTCAAGATGTTGTCGTGGCGGTCGATGACCGTACTGATGTTGTAGGTCATCAAGAAACCGAGCAAAGCGGGGATGGGTAAGGCAAGCACATGATGGAGACTCATACGGAAGGTCATACTCGCTGTTGCCCACTTGCTGCATGCAAACACAACGGCTCCGTAAAGCAGTGTGAGCCACCATGTTCGGGGGATACGCTTAAGAATATATCTCAGCAGGAAACCAATGCCGAAGAAGAAACAGCCCATTAGGTCGCGGTCGCCACCTTGGACGAGGGTGACGATGCGCAACTGGTTGGATGTCTTCCACAACATAAACAGATAGAGCAATGCGCCCACAGCCACTCCCACACGCACTGCTGTAGCAGTAGACACTTCGGGTTGTGTCCAATCCTTATGGCGGCAGCCTGTGATAGCGCGGTCGGAGGCGGTCAATAGTTTGTACAAGACCAAGTACAGGATACTCGCCACTAAGAGCGCGCGGAAAAACCAGAACGCACCTGCCAAGAACTCATCGTAGCCGCCCATGGAGAATAGAATATTCCATGCGTTCTGCTGCAATTGGTGCCACGAGTAGGGATGTGTGACTCCCCCCATGTAATTGCCATACCGTTCATTGAGAATGCCCAACTTGAACATCAGATTGTGGATGATGAGGAAGAAGAACGCCCACTTTACGAATGGTATGTATAACCCCTTGAAGCGGCGCTTTACGAAGGTCGCCTCATCATTGAGGTATTTCAGATTGAAGAAGTAGCCCGCCGTGATGAAGAACAGGGGCATGTGAAATTCATAGATGAAACTCGACAGAGCACCCGGTGCCTCGGCATGACCGATGACCATTAGGATGATGGCAAGTCCTTTGCAGATAGAGATGGATGTGTCGCGCTTCATTGCTCGTATTCCGTTGGGTCCTCAAGACCGGCAAGCAGGAATGCCTCCTTGCGCTCGCGGCATGTGCCACAGGTGCCGCAGTGCTTCTCGCCTCCTTTATAGCAACTCCATGTCTCTGCATAGTTGATGCCCAGCTCATGACCGCGCAGCGCGATGTCTTGCTTGCGCCAGTTGGTATACGGAGCCTCCACGCTCACGTGGATATAGGTTCCGGCTTGGGCGGCTGCATTGATGGCGTTGATGAATTCGGGTCGGCAGTCGGGATAGATGGCATGGTCGCCGCCGTGGTTGGCAATGAACACTTTCTTGAGATTGTGGCTCTCAGCGATTCCTACGGCAATGCTGAGCATGATGCCATTGCGGAAGGGGACCACTGTGGACTTCATGTTCTCATCATCATAGTTCCCGTCTGGAATGGCACTGGCGCCTTCCAACAGACTGCTTTTCATATACTTGTGCATGAAATCCAAGTCAATCACGATGTGCTTGATGCCCAACCGCTCGCAATGGAGTTTGGCAAAAGCGATTTCCTTCTTGTTGTGGTTACTGCCGTAATTGAATGAGATGCCCAACGCAATCTCGTCTTGCTTATCGTAGAGCAGGGTGATGCTGTCCATTCCACCGCTCACTATAATTGCTGAATCTTTCATAATCTTGTTTTTTTCAGAAAACTCCGAGTTTTCCGAGTTTTCCGAGAACTCCGAGTCCTCCGAGAACTCCGAGCCTTTACCCAAATAGCTCTCTTAGTGCTCCCTCCACTTTCTTCACCGGATGAAGTTCGATGTTGTATTTGTGCGGGTCGAATCCTTTCAGGTTGTAGGCTGGTAGGATGATATGGCTGAATCCCAGTTTCTCAGCCTCAGCCACACGCTGCTCGATTCGGTTGACGGGACGAACCTCGCCCGACAGGCCCACTTCTCCGCACATGCACCATCCGGCTTCGATGGGCGTGTCGACATTGCTCGAAAGCACGGCGGCGATGACGCTCAAATCCATTGCCATATCCGTAACGCGAAGTCCACCGGCAATATTCAAGAATACGTCCTTTTGCATTAACTTGAATCCCACGCGCTTTTCCAGCACCGCCAGCAGCATGTTCAGACGCCGCTGGTCAAAACCTGTTGCCGACCGCTGGGGCGTTCCGTAGGCTGCCGACGATACAAGTGCTTGGGTCTCAACAAGAAACGGTCGAATGCCCTCAACGGCTGAAGAGATGGCAATACCCGAAAGTCCCTCATGGTCTTGTGTGAGAAGCAACTCCGACGGATTGCTCACTTGTCGCAGTCCGTTTTGTTGCATTTCGTAGATGCCCAACTCAGACGTACTGCCGAAGCGGTTCTTGATGCAGCGGAGAATACGGTACATATAGTGTTGGTCGCCTTCAAACTGGATGACCGTGTCCACGATATGTTCCAAAACCTTCGGTCCGGCGAGGGTTCCTTCCTTATTTATATGTCCGATGAGGAGCACCGGCGTGCCGCTAGTCTTGGCAAAGCGGAGTAGGGCAGAGGCGCACTCGCGAACCTGCGTGATGCTTCCCGGAGAACTTTCGGCAGTCTCTGTGCTGACGGTCTGTATGGAGTCCACGATGACAATGTCGGGTTTCACCATCTCAATCTCCTTGAAAATATTCTCCAAGGAATTCTCGCATAGGAGCGTGATGTTTTCGGGCAACTCCTTACTCCCAGCCAAGCGGTCTGCGCGCAGTTTGATTTGATGAGCGCTCTCCTCACCGCTTACGTAGAGCACGTTGCGGTCGGTCAGATGGAGGATGGTTTGCAGTAGCAGTGTGCTCTTGCCGATTCCCGGCTCACCGCCCAACAATACAATGCTGCCCATCACGAGTCCTCCGCCCAACACACGGTTGAGCTCATCGTCGTGCATGTCAATCCGCTGTTCGCTCAATGCCGTCACATCGCGTAGCTTCACCGAATGGTGATTACCCGTAGCGAGTTGACGATGGGCATTGAGCGCCCTTGCGGCATTGCTTGCCGCAGAAGTACCTGTGTCGGCAGCCACTCTGATTTGTTTGAAAGTGTTCCACTGACCGCAGTTAGGGCATCTTCCCATCCATTTCTGTGACTCCTGTCCGCAGTTGGAACATACGTAAGCAATTTTGTCTTTTGCCATCTCCTATCGTTTGAGTCCTACAAAAGTAATAATTAATTTTGGAACTCAAAAAATTATTGCTATTTTTGCACTCGCTAATATCGCATAACCAATAATCTCAGAGAAGGGTGACTCATGAAGAAACTACATTTTGGGTCGTCCTTCTTTTGAGTTTTAGAATTTTGAGATATAATGAGAAGGTCTTTTAGCTTTATCATATTCTTTGTTTCCTTGCTCTTGCTCAGCGCTTGCGGCGAGTCACGACAGGCTCGTCTTGCACGAACGCGTGCTGAATACGAGAAGCAGGTTCGTGAGAACCGTGCTGCGTTGAAAATCGGTGTGCTGCCGACGATGGATTGTCTGCCTCTGTTCATTGCCGAGGATGACAGCCTCTTCCAAGCCACAGGCTCCGATATTCGCTTGAAGATGCGCAATGCCCAACTCGACAATGATACTGCATTTATTGGCGGTAGCTTGGAGGGAATGGTGACCGACCTGCGCCGGCTGAAGGTGATAGAGAAAAAAGGCATCGGCGTTGTAATAGCTGTGAACACAAATTCTTATTGGCAACTCTTCGGCAACCCCAAAGCAAGAATCTTTGAATTGAAACAACTCGGCAATAAGATGGTGGCAATGACGCGTTATTCAGCCACTGACTATCTCACCGACGTAGCCTTGAAAGGCGTTAAGACTCAGGGTGCCGTGTTCCGCGTGCAGTTCAACGACGTAAAACTGCGATTGAGAATGTTGCAGAACAACGAGATGGATGCCCTTTGGCTCACGGAGCCTCAGGCTACAAAGGCAAGACTGCTCGGTGCCAATATCTTGTTTGATTCTGAAAAATCTGGTTTCCACTTGGGTGTGATAGCTTTTCGCAAGAAAGCCTGCGAGGATAAGAAACGTCAAAAGCAACTTGGCGACTTCGTGAAGGCATATAATCAGGCGGTTGACAGTATTAATGTGCATGGGATTCAACATTATGGAAAACTGATTGAGAAGTATTGCGGCTGCGATAGCAAGACCGTCAAGGCACTGCCAAAACTGAAATACAAACACATGCCTGTACACTTTTATGACAAATGAAAGGAGATAACGAAATGGAAGAAATGTATTCCCTCAATGAGGTTCGCTCATATATTCTCGAGTCGCGCGACTTGGGCGGAGCCATCAAGCTCCTAACCGAGACGCTGACTACTTTTAATTACCTGCACGCAGACGAAAGATTGGAAGACATCCGACTGGACTACAAGCGAATGAAGGATTTCGTGCTTCGTGGCTACAACGACAACCAGCGCGAAGTACTTTATAATCAATTGCTCCGTAGACTGCTTACGGTCGTCAACGATGTGGTGCTTCAAGTTTATCTCCATCGTAATACATCTTATATGACTGCCAGTGTGAAGAGTAGGAGCATAGGACTCACCGACGATGAGATACGCGCCCACTTGGAAGGCTTTGTGCAAGATACCGCCATGCTCTCGCTCTCTCCCGACGAGCAGCGACGCCAGCAAATCTATCATGACCACTACGATTGGCTCAGCAGATTGTTTGATGCCATCCTCATTTCGCCTCAGTGGAACGAATCGCGTTTCCAGTTCTGGGCTAACATGTTGGTTTCTCCCACTGTTGACCTTTTCGACGCGTCGCTCCTCACCTCGGCTGTGATGCTCTCGTGCATCAATATCTTCGATATGGAGAAGTTTCATGTCTTGGTGCATGTGGCGATGTCGGCAAGCGACGAGAACCTTCGTCAGCGCGGACTTGTGGGAGCGGCTTTTGCCCTCAACAGCGAACTCGGCAATATGGACCTCTATCCGGAAATACAAAAATGGATTGATGCGCTCACGGCTGACGACGAACGCTGCAGGCAACTTTTGGAAATGCAGATGCAGGTGGTGTATTGCATTGACGTGGACAAGGACACCGCCACCATTCGTCAGGACATTATGCCCGGCATTATGAAGAACCAGAACTTCACCATCGACCACAACGGGATTCATGAGAAAGAAGATAACTCGCTTGATGAGATTCTTCACGGCGACGATTTTGACCAAAAGATGGAAGAAATGGAGAAGAGCATGCGCCGCATGAGGGATATGCAGGAGCGGGGCAGCGACATCTATTTCGGAGGCTTCTCCCACATGAAGCGTTTTGCTTTCTTCTATGTCCTCAGCAATTGGTTTGCACCGTTCAGCGCTGAACATCCTGCTTTGAGCGAAGTCGGCAAGAGATTTCCCGGCTCAGGGCTGATGGAGCGCATAGGCAAGAATTCTCCTTTCTGTGATTCCGATGCCTACAGTTTCGCTTTGGCTCTCTCAACGGTTATCGACAAACTACCGCCCAGCGTCCGCGAGATGTTGCAGAACAGTGATTCCGTCTTTGCAATGGAACAAACTGTTGCCGACCGCACCGCACCGGCTTATATCCGGCTCATGTACTTGCAGAGTCTGTATCGTTTCTTCCGACTCTATCAGCGTAAGGATGATTTTGCCAATCCTTTTGAGTATGGAAAGAGCGACGCGCGTTTCTTCTTCATCAATCCGCTTTTCCTCCATACTCCCTTGTCGCGCTTGGCGGTAAGGTTGGAACAGTTTATGGCAAAGCGTGGACGGATTGATTTTCTGGGTAAACTCGTGGCTCACTATTCCGACGAGCCGCTCTCGGTGCCGGAGCGCCGCATGAAAGCTGTTTGGCTCGAAAAAACGGGCAAGTGGAATGAGGCTGCAGCCAATTATAAGAAGATTCTCGAAGAGCGCGGCGACGACAAGATGGCTCTCTCGAAAGTGGCTTGGTACAATGTGGAGAGAGGCAACTATAACGATGCCGTGGAGTGCTATAGAAAGCTCTGTGGAATTGAGCCGGACAATCTTACCTATCAAATCCAGTTGGATATCACACTTTTGTGGACCGACAAGGCTGACGAGGGAATGCAGAAGCTCTATCAGTTGGATTTCACTCATGTGGACAATATAGATGTGAAGCGTGCCTTGGCTTGGGGACTTCTTATCCAAGGCAAGGCAAAGAAAGCTGAGGAAATATACGACCGATTGCTGACGGGGCAGGAGGTAGATGCCGTCGACCAACTCAATGCGGGCTACAGCAAATGGTTTCAAGGAAAGGTGAGCGACGCGGTAATTCTCTTCAAGAACTACAACGCCAATAGTTCTTCCAACGTTCGTGCCGCTTTCAATTCCGACAGCCAGTTGCTCCTCATTTATGGTATTACAGGCTGCGACAAGAATATCATGTTGGATTTGGTTGAAGAATAAGCCTACTCCAGCTTCTCTGTTACATTATATAATATGATTCAACTTTCGCATGTATGGAGGAGTCAGAGGAGATAGAATGAGTTAGGAATTAGGAGATAGAAGATAGGAGTTAGAATTTGTTTGGAGAAGGAGTTTTGTTTTCGAACACGAGAGCGAAGATAATTATGCATTATGAATTAATATTGCTGTTGTCTTTAACTCCTCTAACTCCTTTGACTCCTTTTAACTCCTTTGAAGTAAGCAAGTTGCAAACTTGCGAAACTTCAGTAATATGACCAACCTTACCTCTTGACTTATCTGTGTACCAAAACTTATGGCACACAGGTAAGATGAGACCAAATTTTCATTTTCTCCTATTTTATATATAGTTTTGTAATATCAGCTCCACATAGGCTAAAAATGGGCATTGACCACTTGAAATACAATTATTATTTTATTTTTTTATAATTTTTTGCTATTTTATTTGGAAGTTATTTGTATTTTTTATATTTTTGTGCTCGAAAGATGGTGGTTACTCCATATTTTCAATCCATCTACTGATGAACAGACAAGACATTATCTAAGAAGTTTTTTAAACTGAGTACTACATATATAAATTTAATTATCCATTAAAAGATTAAGAAAATGAGCAAAAAGCTATCCTTTTCTCTGACAATGCTTGCCGCATTGGCAATGTTAGGGACAACATCGTGTAGTAACGATTTGGAGACCATGGGCAATCAAGATGAGTCCGTCGTAGAAGGCAAAGAGAATGTGCAGAATTACATGGCAAGTCTTTCCAAACCTGCTGGCGTAATTCCAGTAGATGATTCAGAATCCGAGGATGATGAAGGAACACCTGTTGTGATTGGTTCCGATGAGTCTGAGGTAGGTTCACTTACTGAACTCAATGGTATTCCCGGTCGTTGGATTACAACCACCCGTAAGTACCGCCTTGATGCTTCGTTCAACGATGCAGTTCTGCTCAATCCGGCTTCTGACATTATTTATCCGGGTTGTGCCATCAAGGGTTCTTCCATTGCTGACGGTACCTATGCAATCCTCTCAGGCTGTGAGACAGGCCCCATCACTTTCAACGTTGACCTGCAGGCTGCTAATCCGGCAGACCAAGCATCGATGAAGGCAACTATTATGAACATCCGCAAGAGTGATTACCAGCAAGCTCTCGCTCAAATGCTCAATATTCATTGCGAGGAGCCTGGTGTGGTTACTACTGCAAGTGTAGAGAAAGTCAACAACGAGAAAGAATTCCTTGCCAAGTTGGGCGCAGTTGTAAAAGGTGGTGATTTCTCAGTAGGAGGCAGTTTGAACCTCAACTTCGATTCCAAGCGTACCTATGTAGTGGCAAAGTGCATCCAGAAGTTCTTCACCGTGAGCATGGACGCTCCTGAGACAGAGACCATTTTCACCAAAGTGGACAAGAAATATCTCGATGATGTTCAGCCAATGTATGTTTCCAACATCAGCTATGGCCGCATCTTGTTCTTCACTCTCAGCACCGAAGACAATAGCCAGCATGTTCAGGCTGCTCTGCAGTATGCCATGAGCAAGATTGAAGGCACTCCTATCAGCGTTGAGCCTGAGCTTGAGGTTGAGTACAATAAGATTCTTAAGAGCAGCGATATCAGCGTAACCGTATTGGGCGGCAACAAGGAATATCAGAATGAGGTCATCAATGGTGGTCTTGACGCTATGCAGCGTTTCATGGAAGGTCATCTGCCTCTGTCTCAGATGGTTCCTGTGAGCTTCTCTCTCCGCTATGCAATTGACAACTCTTTGGCTCGCATCCAGACTTCAAATGAATATACCGTTGCTGAGCGCGTGTTCATGCCCGACTTCCAGCGTGTAGACTTCCGTTTCCATGTTGAAGGTTTCTCAGGCTACAACAGCATTAGTGGAAAGCCCCTTGACCAGAACTCAGTCATCGCTGGTAACGTATGGGTTGAGGCAAATGGTAATAGAGAGAACATCTACGTCATCGACAAAAACCATCCATTCTCATTTGAATACCGTTCAGGCGACTGGCAGATTCATCCTGTAAACATTCAGACTCATGTCCTCCAGTTCCAGCGTAGCGCTAACGAGGAAATCAAGGAGTTCTTGAACAATACGATGATAACGTTTGGTTCAACGATGGACCACGTAGGCTATCTTGGCTCAAGCTATGGTGAGGCATTCACTACATTGGCTCTCGACCAGATTTATTCAATCTATCAGTCTGGTGACCAGCACTTCATGATTGAGAGTAATGACGGTGGCACACGTACACTCCGTACATTCATCAAGATTGACGACATGGAGTTCTTCAACACTCAAGGTAAGAAGATTTCCATTCGTCGTTAAGAGGGTTTTACGACATCTCTGTGAATGATTAATATATTTTTTTGAAACAACATTTCTGTTACTAAGTTGGGCAGCCTGTTAGAATGTGAATTCAAAGGGGCTGCCCTTTTTCTGTCCTATCATTAGCAGCGAAGTTGCCGTATCGTAGTTCTCGTGCTCCGCGCGGGAACATCATCCGTCGGGCTCCGTAACTCATGGAGGTCTCGCGCTCCGCGCGGGACGACAACCGCATTGTGCCCAAAGTACTGCCAACGAAATAAGCTAATTCAACGAATTTTTCTGCGCCGCATGGGAGCCGCAACACATGGAGGTCTCGCGCTCTGCGCGGGACGACTGCCGCATCGTGCCCAAAGTACTGCCAACGAATTAAACTCTAATTCAACGAATTTTTCTGCGCCGCATGGGAGTCGCGATGCATGGAGGTCTCGCGCTCCGCGCGGGACGACTGCCGACAAAACTAATATAATCTAAGGCTTTGTATCGTTTCTTCTTTAGCATTCATATTTGTTTATCGTCCCGCGCGGAGCGCGGGACCTCCATGAGTTGCGGGACGACTGTCGCATCATGCATATTGTACTGCCAACGAATTAAACTAATTCAACGAATTTTTTGCGCCGTATGAAGCCGCGAAGCATGGAGGTCCCGTCGCTCCGCGCGGGACGACTGCCGACAAAACTATTATTATCTACGGCTTCGCATAGGTTTTCAATAACTAACATATTCGCCGCTCGTCCCGCGCGGAGCGACGGGACCTCCGTGAGTTGCGACTATACGACGGATATTGTTTCGGAGCGCGGGAACTACGATGCGGGAACTGCGAGGCGGGAACTACGATTGCGGGGGATTGCCGCAATGTAATTCGTAATCTTCTGTAAACTTAGAGGTGGAAAATAAGATTCGATGTAGTGTGGGTTGCAGCATGCGAGCTCAACCCTTTTTAATTTTATTATGTCGATAGGCATTGGGCGACATGGAGGAATGGAGCTTGAAGAAGTTGGTGAAGGCAGACTGGTCGTTGAAGCTCAGTTCATCACTAATTTCGCCAATAGTCATATCCGTATTGCGCAATAGCCGACATGCCTCATTGTAGGTCAGCAGCGAGAGATAGTCGCCGATGGTGTTGCCCGAAATCTCCTTCACGATTCTGGAAAGATAAGTCGTGGTCATGTTCAGCTTGTCGGCATAGAACATTAGTGAGCGTTGCTTGCGGAAGTTGTTACTGGCAAGGTGGACAAAGATTCTGAACACATTTTCCTTATGGTGAAAGTCGTGGGTGAGTATCTTCTTGTCGTAGGGCAACTCATTGAGGAACAGCAGACAAACATGAAACAGCGACCTCAGCATCTCGTGTTTGTAGAAGTGCTTTTGGCGGATAGCGGCACGGATTTGTTGGAATATACCGCTGAGCTCCTGAACCTGTTCTTGGTCCAAATGATAGACCATATTGATGGTAGTGGGAACTCCCGACAACGTGGCATCCGACTCTTGCGAGACGTTGCAGGCGCTGTTGTAGAACGTCTGTTCAACAAGAAGTCCCTCCGACACCAATCCTTCGGGAAAGAAACAGTCAATGGGCTGATAGGGAGTTATTACCATCAGGTCGCCGGGATTGAGCGAAAGCGTCTTATCGCCAATTTTCACCGTTGCTACTCCCATGCGGATGAGTTGCAATTCATAGCAACTGATGCGGTTGTCGTAGGCGCGAAGGTCGTGTTCGCCACCTTCTGAAGAACTATAGTAAGCCAGACTCGACTCAAAAAGGTCCGATATGCTATAGCGGGCTGCAAGCTGTTGGAGATTCAGGTTTCCTTTCTTTGTCATGCTCTTATACCTTTCTTATTATATGTGTATTGGGCGAACTGTCCACAACCATGCTGTGGTAGGATTTTGCTCTGCTGCCAAAGATAATAAATTGTTTCGAATTTCGCAAAAAAAGAACAATAATTTATAAACCTCTTCTCAAAGATATTGCCTATCTTTGCCGTAGAATCAAAACTAAAAATCGTTATTAGCTATGAGTGAAGAAAAATTCAGAGTGGAATCCGACCTCTTAGGTGAGTTGAAGGTTCCGGCAGATGCCCTCTACGGCGTGCAGACACAACGTGGTATCAACAACTATCACATCTCCCGCAAGAAGATGCGCGACTATCCTGATTTCGTCATCTCTATTGCCTATGTAAAGTTGGCTGCTGTTCAGACCAACCATGCATTGGGCGTAATCAACGATGAGATTACAGGCGCCATCAGCCAGGCTTGCCGCGAGATTATTGACGGTAAGTGGCATGAGAACTTCCCCATTGATATGATGCAGGGCGGTGCTGGTACGTCTGTCAATATGAATGCCAATGAGGTTATCGCTAACCGCGCTTTGGAAATCATGGGTCACAAGAGAGGCGAGTATCAGTATTGCTCACCCAACGACCACGTGAACTGCGGTCAGTCAACCAACGATGCTTATCCCACATCCATCCGCTTGGCTATCATCCGCATGAACAAGACTCTCGTGGCTTCACTGACTGGTCTTATCAGTGCTCTGCGCTATAAGGCTGACGAATATAAGGATGCTTTGAAGATGGGACGCACTCAGCTGCAGGACGCTGTGCCTATGACCTTCGGTCAGGAGTTCAACGCCTATGCTGCCAACCTTGAAGAGGAAATCCTCAACTTGGAGCGCAATGTACGTCTGCTTCACGAAATCAATATGGGTGGCACAGCCATTGGTACCGGCTTGAACGCTGTTCCCGGTTTCGCAAAACTCTGCGCCGCTAACCTGAGCAAGCTCACAGGTGAGAACTTCGTTCCGGCTGTTGACCTCGTTGAGGCTACACCTGACACGGGTGCTTACGTAAGCTACTCCGGCGCTTTGAAGCGTTTGGCAGTGAAACTCTCCAAGATTTGCAACGACCTCCGCCTCATGGCTTCTGGCCCCCGTTGCGGTCTGAAGGAAATCAACCTGCCTGCTATGGCTCCCGGTTCAAGTATCATGCCCGGCAAGGTGAACCCCGTTATTCCTGAGGTGACCAACCAAGTTTGCTTCAAGGTGATTGGCAACGACACTACCGTTTCCTTCGCTGCTGAGGCTGGTCAGCTGGAACTCAACGTGATGGAGCCTGTCATTACAGAGAGCCTCTTCGAGAGCCTGTGGTGGCTGCACAATGCCATCGACACCCTCACAGAGAAGTGCATCCTCGGCATCACCGTCAACAAAGAGCGCACCTATGAGATGGTGAAGAACTCCATCGGCATCGTTACCGCCCTGAACCCCATCATCGGTTACAAGGCAAGTACGAAGGTGGCTAAGGAAGCTCTTGAGACCAACCGCTCGGTTTATGACATCGTGCTGGAGAAGGGTCTCATGACGAAAGAGAAGCTCGACGAGGTGCTTGACCCGAAGAACATGCTCGTTTCTCACAAGTATGAAAAATAACCATTCCCAACCTTCAACCTTTAACCTACTTTGAAAGAACAACGTGGTTTCGGTTGTTGTATCTCCGACCCACGTAGAAAAAACTGACTAAAACTTGACTAAAAAGGAGTGCTATCCGTGAGGAAAGCACTCCTTTTTTAATGCATAATGCACAATTCACAATGCATAATTCATAATGCATAATGCATAATTGGCTGCGCACTTTGATAATGCATAATTAGTTGCGCCTTCGTGTATGGCGCAGCAACTCCTATCTCCTAACTCCTATCTCCTAACTCAATAAGCTCCTAACTCAAAAAAACTCCTAACTCAAAAACTTCAATTATTTGATTCCCGATTTCAAGAATTGGGCAAACTCATCGTTGTAGCCGTTGAACACGTTGACATCCACATAACCGTGAATGCCACTGACACGACCGTCGGGACAGAGTTGCCAGATAGCCAGTCTCACGTTGGGTTTGTATTCCCCATAGCGGGCTATCCAAACCGTATAGTTCTTCATTACGTCGGGAGCCAACGGCAGATAGCGGTTGACGAAGCCTTGACTGATGTAGAGGATGGGGCGACATCCAGTGCGCTGCTCCACCACACGTAGCCAAGCACGAATGTTGGTCCACATCACATCCACTCCTCCACATGCTGCAATCTGTTTGCGCGAAGGCTCCACGTCGAGCACAGGCGGAAGGTCGCCTTTCTGGAAAAGGCTGTTCTTGAGGAAATAGCGGGCTTGGTCGGAACCCCGCGTGCGGAGCGAGAAGAAATGGTAGGCTCCCACGTGGAGACCGTGACTTCTCGCGTTGCGATAGTCGGCATGGAAATAGGCATTGCGCACCGTTGTGCCTTCTGTGGACTTGATGAAGACAAAGCGCACGGGATAGTTCACCTTTCCCTTGATGCGTTTGCGGCTCTGCGAGCCTAAATGAGTGATGTGCAGGTTGTTCCAGTCAATAGTAAAACGTTTCCTGCCACGCTCGTGCTGGTATTTGGAAATGTCGATGCCATAGATGCGGTTGGAAGTGTAGGTAAGCCTTTCGCCTTGGAACACGTCGGCTTTCCATTCTCCAGCCCTCATGTTGCGTCCCGGATTAAGGGCGAATCCCCAATCTTGACGCTCGTTGTTGAGCCAGTTGCCCTCGTAGTAAGTGCCGTCATAGCCGAAGAAACTGCCGTGACCGTTTGCCACGCCATAACGGTTCAGTTCTCCGGCATACAAACCCGCAGAATCCAGTCGGATGCCGTAGCGCAGCGTGTCAGCCTCAAAATGACCGTAGATGCGGCGTCCTAGCGTGTCGGTGGTTTCGCCGAAGCCGTTGGTTGGGAGTCGCAGAACCATTTTGCGGGGCGTTTCCCAAGGCAAGAGATACAGCCTCACGTAGGAAGGAGTTCGATGGGATGCCAGACGCAAGTGTACCGTGGAGTCTTTCACTTTCAACAGGCGGCATTTCTCGCGTTTGGTGGTTCCGCTGTCGGTGGTGTAAATTGCCGTAAATTCATTTTCCAACGTGATGGTAATGCGGCTGTTCTTGCTGTCGTTCAACAACTTGCGCAGCCTTTTGTGTCGCCGATATGCCGAGTCGAGACGACTCTTATAGTTGGCGACGATGCTGAATCCCTCGTCAATCACACTGTGTACGCGCATGTAATAGGTCAGCTCATCCAAATTGAAATCCTCACGCTTCAATACCGTGTCGAGAACGCTAATCTCCTTGTCTGTGATTCGGGAAGCATTGCTTTGCCAGTTGATGTTGTGGGGATTGGTAGTGACTTTAGGCAGCGGGGTCTTGATTCGTCCCATGCAGGTGGGCAGGGTAGGGATGGCATGGTAGAAGCGTCCGGTCTGATATTGGGGAATGAAGCGCAGAGAATCCTTGTTGAAAGCCACGCCTATGAAAGTGGAGTCGGCATTGAAGCGGGTAAAGTAGAAGGCGGGTTTCCCGTCAATGCTCACCATATAGTATTGATTCACTTGCAGTTCCACTTGCGTCTCAGCATTTTTCTGAGCACGGTTCTCCATTGACTGTAGCATTATTGCCGTGAGGAATACAGCCAAGGTCGCGAAGGCGGCAATGGCGATGGCGATGCGTCGGTTGGAGTGGATTTTCTGGAGAGTATCTTTTATCTTGTCTGACTGTGTTTCCATATTTTCTGTTGCTCATGCAAACTGGATGCAAAAATAAGGTTTTTCACTTTCATAAACAAAAAATAAGGGTTTATTTTTTTATATTCGAAAAAATCACTATCTTTGTGGAAAAACCTAAGCTATGCAAGATAAGGAACAACAACGTACGATAGACAATTATTTGGACCCAATAGAGCAGTCAGAGATGGATAAGTTCGTCTGTATGGAGATGGGACGTCAAATCCACCGCTACATCAAGGCGATGCGCGGGTCGGTGAATATGATGAACCGTTTTGAGGAGAGGCTCAAGACGCTGACTATTCCTGAGCGTGAGAACGCCATCGCGCAGTATATCGACTTGAACCGCAAGGTGGTGAGTGGCTTGGACTTCCGTATGATTGTAGCACGGGCAATGGCAAACTATTGTGACTCTTTTGACTATTTGGAGGACATGCTCCACAACAAAGCCAAATTTGAGAGATATATGAAGCGGGTCTATGACAAGTATATCCAGTTTCATGAGGTGTTTGAGCAAGATGGCAAGTTTGGCATGCGCGACCACAAGGGGAATATCCTTATTCATCCTTATTTCGATTTCCTCCGTACCTGCTACGTGTTCATGGACGACTTCCGCACGATGCCGGTCATTGCTCAGCGAGACGGTAAGATGGGGCTTATCTTGCCCGATGGAAAGGAAACTGTGGTGGCTCCTTTTGTCTATGATGATATCTCACTGCGCGATGAGCCTCCCTATTTCGAGGCAACAAAAGAGGGTAAAGTCATATTGCTGCAGTAGTTCCCTCTTTGCGTTTGCTTCGTTCCAATGCGTTCGTAGTTCCCGCGCTGCATGAAGGTCCCGTCGCTCCGCGCGGGATGACTGACGCTTCGAACACAAAGTACTGCCAACGAATTAGATGAATTTTTTGCAGCCGCATGGAGTCGCGATGCATGGAGGTCCCGTCGCTCCGCGCGGGATGACTGCCGACAAAACAAATTTTATCTACGGCTTCGCATAGGTTTTCAATAGCTAACATATTCACCGCTCGCTCCGCGCGGGACGACTGACGACAAAACAAATAATATCTACGGCTTCGCATAGCTTTTCAATAACTAACATTTTCGCCGCTCGTCCCGCGCGGAGCGCGAGACCTCCGTGAGTAGCGGGAACATTGTTATTGTGCTATTTGGTTATTGTTCCCGCGCGGAGCGCGAGAACTACGAGGCGGGATAATAACAGCTATTCTATTCCTTTTTAGTCGTAGAAGTTCCGGTCACGTGTCCGTAGCGGTCTTTGTAGGTAGTTGTAGTGCGCTTGCCGTCGGGACGCGTTGTGCTGGAACCTGTCACATGACCGTAACGGTCCTTGTAGGTTGTTTCCGTGCGTTTGCCCGTAGTGCGGGTTGTGCTTGAACCTGTCACGTGACCGTATTGGTCCTTGTAAGTGGTTTCCACACTGCCGTTGGAACGCTTTTTCGTTGTGCTGCGACCTGTGACGTGACCATATCGGTCTTTATAAACGGTTTCCTGCGAGCCATCGCTGCGCGTTGTAGTCACGGCAGTTCCCGTTACGTGCCCGTATTGGTCACGATGGGTCTCTGTGGTCTTTTGGGTCTGCGCATGAAGGGTCATCGTAGCGCAGAGAAAGAAAAGAATTAAAATGTTTCTCATTGTTGTCTCTGGTTATTATAAATTGTCCGACTCCTTAATTATATATATAGGTAAAGCGACGAGCTATCCTTATGGGCAAAGATAACCAATTTTTGTGAGAGAGGAGAGATAATAAAGGGAAAAGTTTTGTCCTTTGCCCGATTTGTGCTATTTTTGCATAAATCTATCAGCTAAGAAGGATGTTTCATCTTTTTATCATTATTTTCCTGCTGTGCATTTGCGCCAGTTTCATCCAGCGCACTACCGGCTTCGGCTTTGGCGTGTTCATCATGACCATCCTGCCGTTTCTCATGCCTTCTTATGGCGAAGCCACGACACTCTCTGGACTGCTCGCCATGAGCAACAGTTTCGTCATCTGCATCAAGATGCGTCGCTATCTTGACGTGCGCCGTCTGTTGCCCATCCTGACAACTTTCATTATTGTCTCAACCTTCGCCATCTTCTGCCTGAAGCGCATGGACGATGAGGTACTCCATAATATTCTTGGCGTGGCGCTTATATTGGTGAGCCTCTACTTTATTTTCTTCAGCAAGCGCATCAAGATTCCTGCCAACAAGAAGGGACAGATTACTGCCGGCACCATCAGTGGACTCATGGGCGGTTTCTTTGGAGCACAAGGTCCACCAGCAGTTCTTTATTTCGTGTCAACGGTGAAGGACAAGAATCAGTATATGGCACTGATGCAATCCTATCTCTTGTGTGGCAATATCATGATGACGATGGTGAGGGCGTACAACGGATTCCTCACCTCAACCGTTGGCTGGGACTATCTCTATGGCATTGGCGGCGTGGCTATCGGTACCACCCTCGGCGCCTATGTTTTCAAGCATATTCCCAACAAATGGTTCCGCTATGTGGTGTATTGCTACATAGGCATCAGCGGCATCGTCATGCTGGTGGTGTAATTACTCATAATGACAGTTCAGACTTTTTAGGCGCTTCTGTCCGGCGGGGCAGGGGATGAGCCGTTTTGTTGTAATTTCTTTGCAATCTCTTTGTATAAAGTTTCTCACATCCAGTTAATACTGCTGTAACGTGGAGGGGCTAATTTTGCCGATGAAAAAAACAGAGACGATATGAATCAAGCAAAGAAACTAATGGCAGTGGTCATACTGCTTCTAATGATAACGCTCAAAATCAGTGCACAGCACGTTGCCGGCGTTGTCAAGGATGCCACTACAGGCGAAGCATTGGTAGGAGCCGTAGTGGAAGTGACAGGAACCGACAACAAAACAGTAACCGACATCAACGGTCATTTCGCTTTTGATGGACTGACGGGCAAGACCTGCAAACTTACTGTGAGCTATTTGGGTTATCTGAAAAAAGAAATTGACGGAGTTCAAGTGACGCCTTCTGCCCAGAACGACCTTGAGGTCAGGATGAAGGCTGATGAACAGCAGCTGCACGATGTAACCGTTACGGCAGTAGTAAGGAGAAACACGGAGGCCGCAGCGGTGCAGGAAATGAAAAGCAGTTCCGTCATAGTGAGCAATGTATCAGCACAAGAAATAAGTAAGACACAGGACAGCAACGCTGGCGAGGTGATTCGACGGATTCCCGGTGTGAGCCTCATTGACGATAAGTTTGTCATGGTGCGGGGCTTGTCGCAGCGCTACAACAATGTTTGGATTAACGGAGGTGCCGTGCCAAGTTCTGAGGCTGACTCAAGGGCATTCTCCTTCGATATGATTCCAAGCAGTCAGATTGACAATCTAACGATTGTGAAAACACCCGCTGCGGAATATCCTGCTGATTATTCGGGCGGCTTCATCATTATCAACACAAAAGGAATACCACAGGAAAACACGTTCAGCGTACAAGTGGGTGGAAACTGGAACACCTCTTCCTCGTTCGCTTCTTTCACCAAGACCAAAGGCTCATCAACCGACTTCCTCGGATTTGACGGTGGACTGCGCTCCATGCATGGCGGAATCGAGGCAAGTCTTAATCCATTAGGTGCCTACGATGGCGTAAGCCTCACGGGCAACCACTTCAACAACGATTGGACAACCTCCACTACGCATCCCTTCGGCGACTTGAAGCTCGGACTGAGCCTTACTCACCATTGGCAGTTCGGTGCTGGTAAGCTCGGTATGATTGCCGCTGCCAACTACACCAATGAGTATCGTACCTATAAGGATATGAAGAACAATCTCTTCGGTGTGTACGATGCCGTCAACGACCGCGACAACTATCTTCGTAACTCGACCGACGACCAGTACAACCATAACGTGCGTATAGGTGCAATGGTCAATTTCACCTTCCTCTCCAAGGGTGGCAACAATAAGTATGAGTTTAAAAACATCTTTAACCAGTTGGGCAATAACCGCTATACGTGGCGTGACGGAGTCTCGGCACAGGCAAATCTGGAACGCTCAGCCGAATACTACTACCGCAGCCGTACCACCTACAACGGTCAGGTGACGGGTAAGCACTCGCTGGGCAACGATGAGATAGAGTGGAGTGCCAGTTATAGTTATGCCAACCGCCATATTCCCGACCGCCGCCGCTACATGATTGACGATGCCCTTGAATCCAACGTCTATCAGTTGAGTAATGGCAATGACATCTCACGCGAGTGGACCCAATTGGATGAGCATATTATGTCGGCTAATGTGAGCGACAAGCACCAGTTCCGCTTTGGCAACTGGACTCCCTCGCTGCGCGTAGGTGCCTATGGCGAATACCGCACACGTAAGTACACCACGCGCAACTTCATCTATAGCTGGAATACGACGAGCAACAACCTGCCAAGCGGTTTCCGCAAGATGGACATGACTCAGTTGCTCAGCGATGAGAGCTACTTTGGCGAGGACGGTCTCTATCTGATAGAGCAACAGCAGATGCGCAACAACTATCGGGGCCACAATACATTGGGTGCCGGATTCCTCGCTGCCACTCTTCCATTTGGCGCTTGGAACATCTATGCCGGTCTGCGCTATGAATATAAAGATATGGAGCTTATCTCCAATCTCCGTGATACAGAGAAGAGCGAGTCGAGCCGCCACTATCGCCACAACGACCTTTTCCCTTCTGTCAATATCACCTACGTGATTGACAAGAAAAATCAATTGCGCCTGTCATACGGCAA
This sequence comes from Prevotella sp., assembly GCA_050946455.1. GTDB lineage: Bacteria > Bacteroidota > Bacteroidia > Bacteroidales > Bacteroidaceae > Prevotella. The sequence continues at coordinate 194,078 of JBMNUV010000001.1, read as the reverse complement.
GAGCGTCAACCATCCAGAGTTCCGAGAGATTTCCTCCTCGGTGTTCTATGACTTCGACCTCGCTTCCAGCGTGCAGGGTAACCCTGAGTTGCAGAGCTGCTACATCCACAACGTCGATATCCGCTATGAGTGGTATCCATCGCGTGGCGAGGTGATATCTTTGGCAGGTTTCTACAAATATTTCGACAACCCGATTGAGTGGACCTATACCGTGACGGGCGGTACCGATTTGGTATATAGCTACAAGAACGCCAAGAGTGCCAACAGCTTTGGCTTAGAGTTGGACGTGAAGAAGGACTTGAGCTTCATCGGTCTGCCCAACTTCAGTTGGTCGTTCAATGGTGCACTCATCCACAGTCGCGTGAAGTTTGATGCCAACGACCCTCAGGATTCCAATCGCCCCATGCAGGGACAGTCGCCTTACCTTATCAATACGGGTATCTTCTATAAGAATCCTAAATGGAACCTTGATGTTGCCCTGCTCTATAACCGCATCGGTAAACGACTCATCGGCGTAGGCCGCAGTGAGGGAACTACGGGAGACAACGAGAACGCACGTGTGCCCGACAGTTATGAGATGCCTCGTGACGTGTTCGACTTCTCTGCCTCCAAGAAATTCGGCACTCACTTCGAAGTGAAGCTCAACGTGAGGGATTTGCTCAATGAGAAGGTTTATTACAAGCAGTTTGCCGACGTGACCTATTCAGACGGTCGCACGGCGGAAAAAGAGGAGATAACCCGCAGTTACCGTCCCGGTATGAACATCGGTCTCTCTGCCATATATAAATTTTAGGTATGACAAATAATCGAAGTGGTCGACAATCTTAGGTCTACGAGTTGGGCTGCGTCCTCCAGTTCTCCTATATATAAATATGAATAGACAATAATCCAAATGTTTAACAAACTAAACGTTATGAAAAATTACAAACTTTATGGATGCCTCGGCATTCTGATGTTAGCCGCAAGTTTCACTGCATGCAGTGACGATGACGACAACGATGTGAACAATGGAAATGAGACGACAACTTACGTCTGGGGTACAGATGGTGGTCTGAAGTCTTGTGACCACATTCTCTTCACCAACGGTAAGGAAGATGTTAATGGAACAGAAATTGGCAATGGCGACCAAGAGTTCGTCTTCAAAGGCACGCAGACATTGAAGAAGGGCACCTACACTCTGAAAGGCTGGGTCTACATTGGTGACGGCGCTCAGTTGACCATCGAGCCGGGTACCATCATTAAGGGTGACAAGACCACCAAGGCTTCTCTCATCGTGGAGCGTGGTGGAAAACTCATTGCTCAGGGTACAGCTTCAAACCCGATTGTGTTCACTTCTGCTCAAGCAAAAGGAAGCCGTAAGCCCGGTGATTGGGGTGGCATCATTCTCTGCGGTAAGGCACAGAACAACCAGACAGAGATGCAGATCGAAGGTGGTCCCCGTACTAAGCACGGCGGCAATGACGATACTGATAACTCAGGTATTCTGAGCTACGTCCGTATTGAGTTTGCAGGCTATCCCTTCCAGACAGATAAGGAAATCAATGGCTTGACATTAGGTTCAGTCGGTAGTGGCACTCAGATTGACCACGTGCAGGTTTCCTATTCCAACGATGACAGCTTCGAGTGGTTCGGTGGTAAGGTCAACTGCAAGTACCTCATCGCTTACCACGGCTGGGATGATGATTTCGATACGGATAACGGTTTCTCCGGAAACGTACAGTTCGGTGTTTCTGTTCGCGATTCTCGTATTGCTGATGCTTCTCAGAGCAATGGCTTCGAGAGCGACAACTGCGCTGACGGCTCTGCTGTGAGTCCTTATACAACTTGCACCTTCTCTAACATGACTTTCATCGGTCCGAAGGCTGACGCCAGCTTCGTCAACACCAACGATTATATCAACGGTGGTACCATGAATCCCAACAATGGTTCTTCTTTGGGTCGCTTCCAGTCTGCTATGCACATTCGCCGCAACTCTTGCCTCAACTGCTACAACTCTGTGGCTGTAGGTTGGCCTATTGGTTTGATTCTCGACAATCAGAAGGGTGATACTCAGGGAAATGCTGAGAGTGGCAAACTTCATCTGCAGAACATCGTGTTCGCCAACATGGACGTGACGGGTACAGATGCCAACAAGTGCTACGATGACGTATTGGTAACAGGCTACGATGCAAATAGCAAACCTATCTACGATACCACTCAGAAGAGTTTCTCCAGCACTTGGTTCCTCGCTCAGTCAGGCAACAGCGTCCTTGCATCACTGGACCTGAGCAACTGGATGCCTACCGCTGGCAGTTCTTTGCTCTCTGGTGCTTCGTTCGACGGTCTGAGTTCTTGGTTCACCCAGGTGAGCTACATCGGTGCTTTCGCACAGGGCGACAGCTGGCTGGATGGCTGGACCAACTTCGACCCTGAGAATACAGACTATTAATGCCATGTAAAGGCAACGAACGAGTTGTTCGCTTGTTGTCAACAGGTTAGGGTAGATAGATATTGAATTGAGATGGTGTGGATTTCGAATCAACAATAGTTTGCAATTTCATCGGAATCACGTTCAAATAGAAAACTTGTTTTTCACTGTCTACCTTGTAATCAAAGAGGAGCTTGTCGGTATGCATCGACAAGCTCCTTTATTTATGTTCAGTTTTCCGGTGTCTGGTTGTAGGGACCCTTACTTATTCTTCATCAAGTCACGAATTTCCGTAAGCAACTTTTCCTCGGCAGACGGAGCTGGAGGAGCAGCGGGCGTCTCTTCCTTTTTCTTGGAGAGTTTGTTAATGCCCTTGACAAGGAGGAACACACAGAAAGCCACGATAAGGAAATCAATGACGTTCTGTATAAACATACCGTAGTTGATAGTGGCAGGCTGTGTTGCCACGCCTTCCACAATTTGCTCAGCAGGCAGTGTAACCTTCAGACTGGAGAAGTCGACACCTCCGATGAGCCAGCCAATGGGAGGCATGATAATGTCGTCAACGATAGAACTTACAATTTTGCCGAATGCGGCACCAATGATAACACCGACAGCCATGTCGAGTGCATTGCCTTTGACAGCGAACTCTTTGAATTCTGTTAAAAACTTACTCATAGTTACTGTTATGTGTGAATAGATGTTCCGATTTGTAATGTGGAGTTGCTACTTTTGCCTCTTTCTATAAAGGGTTGTCATCTCCATACATAAAAGTGCTCACTTTTTATAATATTTTATACTCATTCCGATTGCAAAATTAGAAAATAATTTGTACCTTTGCAATCGAAATAACGGAAATTTTCCATTTTAAGTAAAAAGATGCGATAACATTTTATAAACCCTTTATTAAAATAAAATTAAAAATGGTAAAAGTAGCTATTAATGGTTTTGGTCGTATCGGCCGTCTTGCTTTCCGCCAGATGTTCGCAGCTCCTGGCTATGATGTTGTTGCTATCAACGACCTGACCAGCCCCAAGATGCTGGCTCAGCTCCTGAAGTATGATACCACACACGGTGGCTATCAGGGCATCATCGGTGAGAAGCCCGTTCACACAGTTACCTATAAGGATGCTGTGTATGAGGAGGATGGCAGAACTGTAAAAGTTCCCGGCTCTATCACAGTTGACGGCAAGGAAATTACCATCTATGCAAAGCCCAATGCAGCTGAACTGCCATGGGGCGAGCTTGATGTAGACGTTGTTTTGGAGTGCACTGGTTTCTACACTTCTAAGGCTAAGTCTATGGCACACATCAAGGCTGGTGCTAAGAAGGTTGTGATTTCTGCTCCCGCTGGCAACGACCTGAAGACCATCGTATATAATGTGAACCACAAGACTCTGACTGCTGATGACCAGATTATTTCTGCTGCATCTTGCACCACCAACTGCTTGGCTCCTATGGCTCAGGCTCTGAACAACGCATTCCCCATCCAGACTGGTATCATGCAGACCATCCACGCTTACACAGGCGACCAGATGATTCTCGATGGTCCTCAGCGCAAGGGTAACCTGCGTCGTAGCCGTGCTGGTGCTTGCAACATCACACCTGCTTCTTCTGGTGCAGCTAAGGCTATTGGCTTGGTTCTTCCCGAACTGAATGGCAAGCTCATCGGTGCTGCTCAGCGTGTTCCCGTGCCAGATGGCTCTACAACTCTGCTCTACGCTGTTGTGAAGGGTAAGGACATCACCGTTGAGAAGATTAACGAGGCTATGAAGGCTGCTTCTAACGAGAGCTTCGGTTACAACGACGAGGAGATTGTTTCTTCTGATATCCTTGGCATGCGTTATGGCTCACTCTTCGACGCTACTCAGACAATGGTAGTGAAGATTGACGATGATACTTATGAGGTACAGGTTGTTTCTTGGTATGACAACGAGAACTCTTACACCTCTCAGATGGTTCGCACCATCAAGTACTTCGCAGAGATAGGCAAGTAATTCTGAACGAATCAACTTTCTATATCATGCCGCACAGATTTCTGTGCGGCTTTTTTAATATGTGAGCGCTCTGTATCGCTCAGTTTTTTAGCTTTCCCCGAGAAACTTGATTACATTCTAAGTCCAGAGTGATACTCTCCGACTCTTGACTTCTTTCATCTTCTAACTGCGAGTAATTCAGAGACTTTATACGCTTGCTGGGTTCAATCAGAAAATTAATCAAGACAATTCAGTACATCATAAAATTCTCCGTTGTTGAGCCTGGCAGTCAAAAGAAAATCAGAATGCGTTCTCCCAATATGAAATTTTCTCTATCTTTATAGAATGTTTTTAGAAAAAGCTTTCGTAAATTTGCGGATGTAATTGATTCCTTATTATCTAAAGATGATTAATAGTAAACATAGAGTAACCTGTATGCTTATCATCGTTTCGGTGATAATGGGACTATTGATGTCTTCTTGTAGAGGCAGGGTATATAAGATAGGTGTATCACAGTGCAGTGGAGGCGCGTGGCGAGAGAAAATAAACAATGAGATGATAACATCTCAGTATATTTATGGCAATGTAAGAATCGACACGGCTAATGCATTCGATTCTAATGAAGCCCAGGCACGTCAGATAGACAGTTTAGTAGCTTCCGGAATAGATTTGCTTGTAGTAGCCCCCAATGAGTACGACTCAATAGCCGAGCATATAGAGAATGCCTATAAAAAGGGCATACCGGTTATTTTGTTCGACAGAAAGTCATCAGCAAGCAATTATACGGCTTGGATAGGCGGTGACAATGTTGCGGCGGGTATGGCAATGGGAAATCTGATTGCTACAGACTTAAATGGTAAGGGAGTTGTAGTAGAATTGACAGGAGATACCGCTTCATCGCCCGTACAGGAACGTCACAAAGGCTTTAGTCAAGTGATGAAAGCCCACAAGGATATCAAGTTTTTGACGTACAATGTCAAATGGGACCCAGAGAAGGCTGCCAAGATAGTGAGGTCTCTATTGAAACAGGGTGAGAAGATTGACGCGGTCTTCGGACACAACGACTATGTTGCGATGGGGGCATACAATGCTGCCAAAGAGATGGGCATGGAAAAGCATATCAAGTGTTACGGTATTGACGGTCTGAACGGTAAGGGACACGGTCTGGAGGCTGTAAGAGACGGAGTACTTGCCGGTACCTATATCTATCCTACCCATGGCGGAGAGATTATCCAACTGGCAATTAACATCTTAGAGGGCAAACCTTACAAGAAAATCAATTCTCTGTCATCGATTGTTGTTACCAAGGAGAATGTGAGCGATGTCATCACGGCTGAGGAAGAGTTGGCATATAAGCAAAACCAGTTGAGGCAGCTCAATGATAAACTGATTCATTTCTTTGGACTCTATGATTTGTTGAAGGTTGTTCTCTTTATATTGGTAATCCTCTTGATACTTTCTGTTGTCTTGATGCTTTATGGGCATAAGATATCGAAGATAAAGGCAAAGACGAATGCACGTCTTAGGCATATGGCGGAAGAGAAAATAGAAGTATTGACAAGTGCTAATGAGCAATTACAGATGCCCCTGAAGAAGATTTCCACATTAATAGATACGATGAAATCGGAAGAGAACGTTGTTTCTAAGTCGAAGTCATACAAAGAACTTGGAGCCAATGTGCAAACTCTTCGCGACATGGTGAGCGACATGATGGATTATAGTAGCCATAAAGAAAATATCAGTTCCAGCGACAGAAGATTCATGAATGCCTTGCGTCTGGCAGTCAATGAGAATATGTCCAACCAACATCTTAAAATGGATGATTTGGCTGCGGAACTGGGACTTAGCAGGGTGCAAGTATATCGAAAAGTAAAGCAAATAACAGGAATGACGCTGGTAGATTTTCTGCGTGTTTCCCGTTTACAGCGTGCAAGAATGTTGTTACAGACTACTGACAAGACGGTTGCAGAGGTGGCTTCATCAGTTGGATTTTCTTCCCCTTCTTACTTCACGACTTGCTTCAAACAGCATTTTGGAATGTACCCAAATGAGGTAAAAAACAAGCCTTCGGATATGAAAGAAGGACGTGAGTCTTAAATTTTCGACAAAACGTATCTCTACGGTTAAATGAAACATTTTTGTAACTTTCAGAAATAAAATTGCTATTCGTTTCCTTGCTTTTAGGATATATTTGCAATGTGAATGTAAATTTTAAACCTAAAAATATATAAGCAATGAAACGATTTCAACGTGCAATTTTGAGCATCCTGCTCCTTATGTTCAGTATGATGCTGCATGCGCAAACCGAGATTCGAGGTAACGTCGTTGACAATACTGGAGAACCGGTGATTGGTGCGACAGTAATGGAAAAAGGAACAAAGAATGCCACCATTACTGATTTTGATGGTAACTTCACCATTTCCGTTGAGAAAGGGAAGATTCTTACTATTTCTTACATTGGCTTCAAGACCTTGGAGGTAGCCGCTGCTCCGGACCTTCATTTAAAACTTGAAGAAGAAGCCAATTCTCTTAATGAACTGGTTGTTACTGGTTATTCTGTCCAGCGTAAAGCTGACTTGACCGGTTCTATATCTGTAGTAGATACGAAAGACCTTAAGTCTACTTCAGAGACAGACCCTATGAGAGCCTTGCAGGGTAAGATTGCAGGTATGACAGTCACCACGGATGGCTCACCCGCAGGAACTGGTACCGTGCGTATCCGTGGTATAGGTTCTTTTAATTCCTCACAGGACCCTCTTTTCGTAATCGACGGAGTACCCACCACTGCCTCGTTGAATTCATTGAACATGAATGACATTGAGAGCATGCAGGTACTGAAGGACGCATCTTCAGCCAGTATTTATGGTTCACGTGCAGCCAATGGCGTCATCATTATCACCACAAGAAAAGGAAAGAAAGGTGATAAGATTAAAATTGACTTCAATGCCAATTTTACAGGACAGTTCTACAATTCGCAATCCAAGATGAAGCTCTGCAATACTGAGCAGTATGCTACAGCAATGGCTCAGGCAGCTTTAAACGATGGATTAGACCCTGTGGCATACGCATCCAACTATGGACTGAACCTGAATGCCTCTGAAGGTATTACGATTAAGGCATGGGACCCTTCTACAAGCCAGTATAATACTTATACCGTTAATGGTCTCTACGACGGATATATGAATGCAAAGAAAACGATGAGATTTTCGGATACAGACTGGCTTGATGAGATTTCAAGAGTTGGTTTCTCACAAAATTATGACCTCTCGTTGTCCAATGCTACCGACAAGTATTCTGCTCTCCTTTCTTTTGGATACAAGAAGAACAACGGAATCTTGAAATATACTGATTTTGAAAATTTTTCGGCTCGTATCAATACTTCGTTCAATTTGAATAAGATTGTTACCGTAGGCGAGAACGCAACCGTTACTTATAGTGAGCAGGTGGATTTGTATCCCATGGAAAATGCTTTGAAAATGGCTCCTACACTTCCAGTCTATGAGGAGGACGGTGAGACATTCTCTGGTCCGGTAGGAGGTATGAGCGACCGTCAGAACCCTCTGCGCCAATTATACATGAACCGCGATAACAAACTCAAGACTTGGCGTGTGTTTGGCAATGCATACGTTGACATCAAACCTGTGGCAGGTCTCATTCTACGTTCCAATTTCGGTGTTGACTATAGACAGAGTTTCATCCACTCAGTGAATTACACCTTCCATTCTGACGTTGTGAACAATGATACCCCAAGCGCAACTCTTGGTGAGACGAACAACATTAATTGGACTTGGAGTAACACCGCTAATTATAACTTCACATTATGGAATAACCATCATTTCGGAGTCTTGCTTGGTGTTGAACTCAACAGCGAGAACATTGACGACATGAGCAGCTATGCCGAGGATTATGCCTTGGAAGACTACGATTATATGTGGCCTGATGCTGCTACAGGCACAGAACGCGCAGGTGGAATCGGTTCTGGCTATAAGCTCGTATCTTTCTTCGGAAAAGCCGATTACAACTGGAACGACTTGCTGCTCGCTTCTTTCACGATACGCCGCGACGGTAGTTCACGTTTTGGCAAGAACAACCGCTATGGAACCTTCCCCGCTGTGTCTTTGGGTTACCGCCTTTCCAAGAATCTCAAAGCCGACTGGCTGGATGATTTAAAATTGCGTGCATCATGGGGTGAGACTGGTAATCAAGCCATTTCAAACACTGCCCGATATGGCTTGTACGTTGCCGATTATGGTGACGACCGCGTAACTTCAACGGCTTATGATTTGTATCTCCAAGGTTCCGGCATCTTCCCTTCAGGTTTCCGTGCCACGCAGACAGCAAATCCCAATCTGAAATGGGAGACCACGACACAATGGGATTTTGGTATGGACTTCACCTTATTCAATAATAGCCTGTATGGAACCTATGACGTCTATATAAAGAAGATTAAAGATATGTTGATTTCTCCCGCTTATCTTGGAGCGATGGGAGAGGGTGGAGCCAGTTGGTCCAACGGTCCTTCTCTTCAAGATTGGGGTATGGAACTGACATTGGGCTATCGCCACACCACGGCTTACGGATTTGGCTATAATATCAATGGCAACGTGGATTTCTTCCGAAACAAAGTGACCTATTTGCCTTCAACTACTACTGGCTCGTATGCCCATACAACTACTCAGAATCTTGTTGAAGCCGAGAAACCCTATGGCTCCATTGTAGGCTATGTGGTTGAAGGACTTTATCAGAACCAAGAGGAAGTTGATGCCTCAGGACAGGAGAATGCCAGAGTTGGCGGACTGAAGTATGCTGACTTGGATAATAACGGAGTTATCAACGCAGATGACCAGACATGGATTTATGACCCAGTCCCAGACTTCTCTTGGGGTCTCAATATAGCCCTCAATTACAAGAATTTCGACTTGACGATGTTCTTCCAAGGAGTTTGCGGCGTGGATGTTTACAACAATCAGAAATTTCAGACTGATTTCTATTCACTCACGGATGCCGGAAGCAACAAGGGCAGTAGAATGCTGGGAGCTTGGACCACTGACAACACGTCATCGACCATCCCTGCCCTTACCACCAACAATACTGGCGATGAGGGACGTGCTTCCAGTTACTTCGTTGAGCATGGCTCATGGCTCAAGATGCGTACACTTCAGCTTGGATATAACTTTTCAGAGTCTCTGTTAAAGAGCCTTCGCCTAACGAGCGCAAGAGTTTATCTTTCAGCTCAGAACCTCTTTACTCTGAAGAGCAACGATTTTACACTCTCTGACCCAGAGAATCCTAACTGGGCTTATCCTCATGCGTCATCAATATCTTTGGGCGTACAAGTAGGATTCTAATTATTATTCAAAATGTCAACCAACAATAAATTAAGAGCAATTATGAAATACAATTATATTAAACTGTTGCTTCTGATTGTAACATTGAGTTTGGGGCTTACTTCCTGCAATGATTTCATTGAAGAAGACCCAAAGGGAGTTGTCGATGAAGACCGCGCTTTTCAGGACCCGGAAGGCATGGTGACGGCTGCGTATGCAATGCTTGGAGACTGCTGGTACAGTTATCCGTTCAATCTTTGGCCTTATGGAGATTTGGCTTCTGACGATTGCCTTAAGGGCGGTTCAGGAACAACAGATACCGGCTATCATCCTATGGAAATCTGGTCTACACTTACCTCTACGCAAGGAGAACTTGACGAACTTTGGTATAGACTTTACTGTGCTGTATCACGTTGTAATCGAGCCCTTATCTCCTTGGAAGAGAACGGAGAATCTGTCCTTGGTGCAGACGTGACAAAACAACGTATTGCAGAAGTCAAATTCCTGCGTGCGCACTTCTATTTCAAATTGATTTCGATGTATCGTCAGGTTCCATGGATTGACGAGGAAGTTTACAAGAACAACACGATAGAGCAGACCAGCAATGTGGAGTTCTCTTATGAGGAACTTTTCCAGAAAATCATCGCTGACTTTCAAGAAGCCTACGACGTGCTGCCGGCAGAACAGACCGACAAAGGCCGCGTGAACAAGATTGCTGCCGCATCCTATTTAGCCAAGTGCTACCTCACTTTAGCCTACGGCGATGGCTATGAGGCTACGAATGGTTACAGTCACATCAATCAGGATTATATGAATAAAGTGTTGGACTATACGAGTGTTGTGAGAAACTCGCAGTATGGCTACCTTGAGGATTATGGTGACATTTTCTTGCCCGAATACAAGAACTCAAAAGAAAGCATCTTCGCCGTGCAGTGCTCCGACTACAAAGATGACAACACGACTTATGGCAGGGCCAACTGGAGCAATACACTGAATGGTGTTTGGGGAATCTGGTCTTGTGGTTGGGATTTTCACAAGCCCTCACAGGATTTGGTGAATGCGTTCAAGACACGTAACGGTCTTCCTGAATTCGACGACTACAGTGATTCTATTGAGTATCCTATCAACGGCAGCCCCACCAGTCAGAAATGGGACCCACGGCTTTTCCACACCGTCGGCATGCCAACCTTCCCCTATAAGTATGAGGAAGCCTATACGCTGACAACGAGTAATTCCAGAACTCCCAATACTTATGGATATTACTGCTCCATGAAGGAGGTCCCGCAGCGCTCCAAGGGTGAGACGTACAACAGTCCTTGGCAAGCATTTGCCATGAACGACTACGTATTCCGTTATACTGATGTGATGCTCATGCGGGCAGAGGCACTTATCGAGACCAACCAGTTGGAAGAGGCTCGCACTATCATCAACGAGATTCGTCAAAGAGCCAAGAACTCCATCGACAAGCATATCAGCTATGCCGCAGACCAGTGCGAAATCGCCCTCTATCCTGAGTCTTATTTCCAAGACAAAGAAACGGCACGCAAATGCCTGAGATGGGAACGCCGTCTGGAGATGGCTATGGAGAGCAGCCGATTCTTCGACTTGAGAAGATGGGGCATTGCTTCGAGCACACTCAACAGCTATTTCGAGAGAGAAAAGAACGACGTGTACGAAGGACAGACATACGCCACTTATTATAAGGACGCTCACTTTGAAGCTGGTAAGAATGAGTTCTATCCCATTCCTTATAATCAGATGTACTACGTACCCGGACTTTATACACAGAACAAAGGTTATAATTAATTATGAAAAGATATTTGTTTTTCATCACTATGTTGCTCGCCCTAAGCCTGAATGGCTTTGGGCAGAGCAAAGGAATAAAAGTGGAGATTCTCAGCGACAGTCATGCACTCTTGCGTGTTGAGAGCACTGGTAAGTTCCTGCTGCTTCCTGTTGAAGAACAGGCAGAGATATGTAACATCAACGTTCTGAGTAACCTGGATGTAGTCCAGTCTTTGAATGTAAGGCTCGCAGTTAACAAGATAGATTACTATGTGCCTTTTGATTTAATGCGTTTCCAAGACAAGAATGTGTTGCTGGATATCAAATCTAAGGCAAACGCTCGGAATGAGGCTCCACTCAAGAACTATGTCTGCTGGAAGTCTCTCGAATTTGCGGATTCTTTCAGTCTGGCAAACAAGGAAAAATACCGTCCTGCGATTCATCATACTCCTGCTTATGGCTGGATGAATGACCCCAACGGAATGTTCTATCGGGATGGTGTGTGGAATCTGTACTTTCAACATAATCCCTACGGCTCACAATGGGAAAACATGACATGGGGTCACTCTACTTCTAAAGACTTGATTCATTGGAACAACGAAGGCGATGCCGTTTATCCGGACGCTTTGGGTACAGTTTTTAGTGGTTCTGCTGTTATAGACAGTAACAATACTGCCGGTTTCGGACGAGGTGCCATTGTTGCCATGTACACTTCAGCCAAAGAAAACCAGACACAAAGTATTGCCTATAGCACAGATGGGGGCAAGACTTTCTCTAAGTACACCGGTAATCCTGTGCTAACGAGTGACGTGCCCGATTTCCGTGACCCCAAAATGTTTTGGAATGAAGATATCAAAGCGTGGAATCTCATATTAGCAGCAGGACAGGAAATGCGCATCTATTCTTCCAACAATCTTCTTGATTGGCATTACGAGAGTAGCTTTGGCTCAGGTTATGGTAGTCACGATGGTGTTTGGGAATGTCCTGACCTCATGAAGATTCACAGTGAAGATGGGGATAAGTGGGTGCTCATCTGCAACATTAATCCTGGTGGACCAGCCGGAGGAAGCGCTACTCAATATTTCATTGGTACATTCGACGGTCACACGTTCGTATGTCAGAATCCGGCAAAAGGCGAAAGCCCACTGTGGATGGATTATGGCAAGGACCATTATGCAACCGTTACTTTCAGTAATGCGCCTCAAGGTAGACATGTTGCCATGGCATGGATGAGCAACTGGCAATATTCCAATCAGGTTCCCACAATGCAGTACCGCTCAGCCAACTCATTACCTCGCGACTTGAGCTTGTACAATTATAGCGGAAAAACTTATCTTGCCTGCAAGCCTTCCAAGGAAGTGGATGCCGCACGGGGAAAGAAAGTCAGCAAGCTACAGGATGTCTGCGAAATACTGGTGAAAATCAAGTCGCAGACAAGGCCAACGACTATTAGCCTTTCAAACAAAAAAGGCGAGGAAGTCGTTATGAGCTACAATCCTAAGCAAGGAAAGTTCTCTATGAATAGGAGTAATAGTGGAATTGTGAGTTTCAGCGAAGAATTCAAGACTCAGACGGTAGCCCCTGCTTACGGAGAAATTAAAGAACTTCGTATCTTTATTGACAAGTGCAGCATTGAAGCCTTTGATTCCGATGGGAAAATGGTGATGACTAATCTTGTCTTTCCTACAGAACCATATTCTATCCTAAGGATAGATGGCAAAGCCTCGGCTTCTATTTATCAAGTGAAATAACTTGCAGTGATTTACTCTGTGATATTCTCAATAAGAATCAGTTCAAAATGAAAAAAGGATTTAATATAGCTCTCATTCCTGTGATGTTCTGCTTCTTCGCCATGGGCTTCGTAGACTTGGTGGGAACAGCATCCAACTATGTGAAGGCAGACTTAGGACTCAATGATTCCACTGCCAACATTCTGCCTTCTTTGGTCTTTTTCTGGTTCCTCATTTTCTCGGTTCCCACCAGCATGATGATGAACCGCATCGGACGTAAGAACACGGTGCTCGTGTCTTTAGCAGTCACTGCCGTCTCTCTTTTGATTCCGCTCTTCGGCGAGAGTTTCCCCTTAATGCTCATAGCTTTCTCCCTGCTGGGCATCGGCAATGCTATCATGCAGACATCGCTCAATCCGCTTATCTCAAGCATCGTTGAAGGAAACCACCTTGTCAGTACTCTCACATTCGGGCAGTTCATTAAAGCTATCGCCTCGTTTCTGGCTCCTTACTTGGCGATGTGGGGAGCTACAGCAGCCATCCCTTCTTTGGGTCTGCAGTGGCGGGTACTCTTCGCCATTTATTTAGCAGTGGGCATCCTTGCCACGGCAATGCTCTACATCACGCCCATCGAGGAGAAACCCGCTGACCGTGGGTCGAGTTTCTTAGACTGCATCAAGCTCCTCGGCAAGCCGTTTGTGCTTTTGTCGTTCCTTGGCATTATGTGCCATGTGGGTATTGATGTGGGAACCAATACCACTGCACCGAAGATACTCATGGAGCGTGTGGGCTTCACTCTCAACGAGGCAGCCTATGCCACGAGCGTGTACTTCTTCTTCCGTACATTGGGATGCCTCACAGGTTCGTTCTTCCTGCGCAAGATGAGCAACCGCCTATTCTTTATCATCAGCGTGACGATGATGGCAGTAGGAATGGTCATCATGGCAGTATCGAGCAGTGAGACGATGCTTGACGTAGCTTTCGGACTGGTGGGCTTCGGAAATTCCAACGTCTTTTCGCTTGTGTTCGCACAGGCACTCCTTCACGAGCCGGACAAACAGAACGAAGTGTCGGGTCTGATGATAATGGGACTCTTCGGCGGAACCATCTTCCCTCTGCTTATGGGCATCTGCAGCGACGCTACCGGCGCCCAACTTGGGGCTGTCGTCGTGATGATGGTCGGAGTGGCATACCTCTTTACTTATATACCTAAGATTAGCAAATAAACTTATTAAACCAGAAAACTATGAATCGAAAGCATTATGTGGTAGGGCTTGGAGAAGCTCTGTGGGACGTGCTGCCTGAAGGTAAAAAACTTGGAGGCGCACCAGCTAACTTCGCTTTCCATGCCGGTCAATTCGGACAAAACTCCATCGCAGTGAGTGCTGTTGGAGATGACAATTTGGGAGAAGAGACTCTTAAAGAGTTTAAGAAGAAAAAACTCAACGTACTGATGCCCCGTGTTCCCTACACAACTGGAACCGTACAAGTGACGGTTGACGAGCAGGGTATTCCTACTTATGACATAAAGGAAAATGTGGCATGGGACAACATTCCTTTCACACCCGAAATTGAAGCTGTAGCCAAGGATTGTGATGCCGTTTGCTGGGGTTCTTTGTCCCAGCGCAACGTGGTAACACGTCAGACCATTCAAAAATTTCTTGAGGCAATGCCCACAGATGGCAAGCGTCTCCGCATTTTTGACATCAACCTGCGTCAGAATTTCTATTCACCAGAAGTGATAAAGGATTCACTTGAGCGTTGTAATATTCTGAAGATAAACGACGAGGAACTCGTTACGGTGAGTCGGCTCTTTGGATATCCGGGATTGGATATGCGTAACAAGTGCTGGCTACTTTTAGGCAAATATAACCTGAATATACTCGTTCTTACTTGTGGAGTCAATGGTAGTTACGTATTCACTCCCGGGCATGTTTCTTATCAGCCTACACCCAAAGTAGAGGTGGCAGATACTGTGGGTGCAGGCGACAGCTTCACTGGAGCCTTCTGTGCATCAATTCTTCGAGGTAGGAGTGTAGAAGAAGCTCACGAGATAGCTGTCCGGGTCAGTGCCTACGTATGCACGCAGAAAGGAGCTATGCCAATGCTTCCCAAAAATCTCATAGGGTAATCACTATATTAAGTTTCCTACTTACTTCGGAATTTGCATGAAACACTGATATTCCAGGGCAATTTTCTAATGAAGTAGGAAACTTTATCTTATCTTTCCTTTCTGTATATTCCACAAACGGTTTTTTTGAACGCTGAAATTTACGGATGTTATCATGTTTGATATAAGGAATATCTATGTCTTTTTATTTGCACATTGGCTAACTTGAAATCTTGAATGGGAAATCACGACAGACTCAAAAAATGGGTTTTCTCTTGCAACTTTTTAACAATTTGCTTGGGCGCAAAGACAGAAAATTGTAACTTTGCCGTAAATGACAGAACCTCATCAACTGATAACCATTTTAGGACCAACAGCAAGCGGAAAGACGGCTTTGGCTGCTCGGCTTGCCTATGAGCTCGACGGAGAAATCATCTCCGGCGACAGCAGACAGGTGTATCGCGGAATGACCATCGGAACGGGAAAGGATTTGGACGACTATGTGGTGGAAGGACACGCCATTCCCTATCATCTGATAGACATCTGTGAGCCGGGCGAGAAATACAACATCTTCCAATATCAGCATGACTTTCTTGAGGCGTGGCACGACATTCAACGCCGTGGCAAATGGGCTATCCTCTGTGGCGGCTCTGGACTCTATATCGAGTCAGTATTGCGCGGCTACGCGCTTTCGCCTGTGCCTCAGAATCCCGAACTAAGACAGCGGTTGGAAGGTAAATCGCTGGAGGAGTTGACGCAGTTGCTCGTTGACTTGAAAAGTAAGACTGGCTCAACCATGCACAATACGACCGATGTAGATACTCCACAGCGCGCCATCCGTGCCATCGAGATTGAGTCCTATAATCTGGAACATCCCGTTGACCTTCGCAAGGTGGAGGCTCCCAACAGCCTTGTATTCGGTGTCGACATCAATCGCGACGAGCGTCGGAGAAAAATCACAGAGCGTCTGCGAAAGCGACTCGATGAGGGGATGGTGGATGAGATTCGTGGTCTGCTTGCCAAGGGCATAAAGCCAGAGGATTTGATATACTATGGTTTGGAATATAAGTACGTGACACTCTATGCAATAGGAAAACTCAGCTACGACGAGATGTTCCGCCAACTCGAAATTGCCATTCATCAGTTTGCCAAACGACAGATGACATGGTTTCGTGGAATGGAGCGGCGTGGCTGCAAAATCCATTGGATAGATGCCGCTTTAAGTACAGAAGATAAATTGCAGCAAATCAAGGAATTAATAAACAACGGTTAAATGGTAGATTCCAATCGGTGGGGCATCCTTTATTGCCCAAAGACAAGTTTGCTTTCCTCGCCCCGCAAGCATTGGGCGAGCGTGGAACGGGTGTTGAAAAACGAAGGCATCGCCTACGACTTTGTGCAGAGCGAGGCACGAGGCAGTGTGTCGCGGTTGGTGAAGATGCTCATCAACAACGGCTATAAAACCATCGTCATCGTTGGTGGTGACAGCGCGCTCAACGACGCGGTCAACTGTCTTATGCAAACCGAGAAGAAGGTGCGCGACGAGATAGTGTTGGGCATCATCCCCAACGGCGTGATGAACGACTTTGCCCATTTTTGGAATTTCAAGGAAGGTGAGCTTGTGCAGAACGTGAAATGGCTCAAGCAGCGTCGCATTAGGAAGATTGACGTGGGCTTTATTCGCTATAAGAACAGATATGGCGAGGCATGTCGCCGTTATTTCGTCAACTGCGTCAACCTTGGCTACGTTGCCAATGTGATGAACCTGCGCCGAACCACTCATCACTATTTGGGTTCCCGCATGTTCTCATTCATCGTTTCCTTTATTCTGCTGTTTTTCCAACGCTTGGATTACAAGATGCGACTGCACATCAACACCGATGATATCAACCGCCGCGTGATGACCGTGTGCATCGGCAACAGCACGGGCTACGGTCAAACTCCTAATGCAGTGCCTTATAATGGTTTGCTTGATGTATTGGTGGTTTATCCACCTGCCACAACTCAGTTGTTTGAGGGCATTTATCTGTTCTTGAAGGGGCGTTTTCTCAACCATAAGAGCGTTCATCCCTACCGCACCAAGGAGGTGAGGGTGGAACAAGCCAACCATGTGATGGTGAGCGTCGACGGACGATTGCTCAACCAGCCCATAGCACCCTATGTGGTTTCGGTGGAGCAGGAGGTTATCAATTTCCTTATTCCGGCGTAGGAGTGGACGATGATGACGATAAACAAGACCTCAGTGGTCCTTTTTGCATCGTCAAATTAGTCATTTTGGATAAATGAGTTTTTCCTGTATCATGTTTCTTATATACCAAAACAATGCTTAGTTTTTTCCAATTTTGCAAAAAACTAAGCATTGTTTTTGTTATGCAACATATTTTTTTTATCTTTGCTACTAAGAAAATCAATTAACTAACAAATACACCTATAAACTACTATGAGCTACTTGAAATTTGAAAAGGCTCTTATGACCAACCTCGAAGACTCGTTGCCGAGAGAGTTGTTGCGAACCAATCGTTCGGGTGCGTATTCCTGTTCTACGATAGTGGATTGCAACACTCGTAAGTACCACGGTCTGCTGGTTGTGCCGGTTCCCGAATTGGACGACGAGAACCATGTCTTGCTCTCTTCACTTGACCCGACTGTGGTGCAGCATGGCGCAACTTTCAATCTGGGCTTGCATAAGTATCAGGGCAATAACTTCAGTCCGAAGGGCCATAAGTACATCCGAGAATTTAATTGTGATAAAGTACCAACGACCATCTATCGCGTTGGTGGTGTGATTCTGAAAAAGGAAGTCGTGTTCCAGCATTACGAGGAACGGATTCTTATCCGCTACACCTTGGTGGACGCCCACTCCGACACTCTGCTCCGCTTCCGTCCATTCTTGGCTTTCAGAAGCGTTCGACAGTTTACCCATGAAAATTCCACCGCCAGTCGTGAGTATCAGATGGTGGACAATGGCATCAAGACCCGTATGTATGCCGGTTATCCTTATCTCTACATGCAATTCTCAGTTCCCAACACTTTCCATTTTGAACCTTACTGGTATCGTGGCATTGAATACCCGAAAGAGCAGGAGCGTGGCTATGCCTCAAATGAGGACCTCTACGTGCCCGGCTATTTCGAAATGCCTATCAAGAAGGGCGAGAGCATCGTCTTTGCTGCCTCTACTTCAGAGAGCAAGACGGAGAATCTGCCTGCCCTCTTCCAGAATGAATGTGATGAGCGCACGCCCCGCGACGGCTTCTTCCATTGTCTGGTCAATGCCGCCCACCAGTTCCACGTGCATGAGAAGAACGATGACCGCTACATCTTGGCTGGCTGGCCTTGGTTCAAATGCCGTGCACGCGACGAGTTTATCTCTCTGCCGGGTCTGACGCTCTCCATTCAGGAGGAAGATTATTTCGACCTCGTAATGAAAACCGCTATGCGTGGACTTTACGAGTTTATGGAGGAAAAGCCTCTCAGCGTTAAAATCACCGAGATAGAACAACCTGATGTGTTGTTGTGGGCTGTGTGGTGCGTCCAGCAATATGCCATTCACGTGAGCCTCGAAGCATGTTCCAAGAAATACGGAAAGCTCGTCTTTGATATCCTTCATTTCATAGAGAAGCAAAAACATCCTAATCTGTTTCTCGATGAGAACGGACTTCTGAGAACCGAGGGGAAGGAGAAGGCTGTGACTTGGATGAACTCAACAGCCAACGGTCATCCTGTGGTTCCGCGCACGGGCTATATTGTTGAGTTCAATGCCCTATGGTACAATGCGCTCCGCTTTGGCGCTGTTCTTGCTACAGAATTGAAGCAGACCAAGGACGCAGACCATTGGAACGACTTGGCACAACTCTCAGGACAGAGTTTCGTAAAGACTTTCCTTAATAAATACGATTATCTCTTTGATTATGTGGACGGTACGTACACAGATTGGAGTGTTCGTCCGAACATGATATTCCCTGTGGCATTTGAATATTCTCCGCTCTCATTGGACCAGAAGAAGAAGATTCTCGACATCTGTACGCGTGAGCTTCTTACGCCCAAGGGACTCCGTTCGCTGTCGCCCAAGAGTGATGGCTACAATCCCATGTATGTGGGACCGCAGGCTCAGCGCGATTATGCTTACCATCAGGGTACGGCGTGGCCTTGGCTGTGCGGCTTCTACATGGAGGCTTGCATGAAGATTTACAAGCGCTCCCGCCTGAGCTTCCTTGAGCGCCAGATGGTGGGCTTCGAGGATGAGATGTTCTACAACTGTCTTGGCACCATCCAAGAGGTGTTCGACGGCAATCCTCCCTTCCGTGGACGAGGCGCTATCTCATTTGCCATGAATGTGGCTGAGATTCTTCGCTCCACTGAAATGTTAGCAGATTTTAATAAAGACAAATAAACAGACTCGCATATATGAAAGTTTTAATGTTTGGGTGGGAGTACCCTCCACATGTATATGGGGGTCTTGCCACAGCCAATTTTGGTATTTCTGAAGGTCTTCATGCCCAAGGCGACGTTGACATCACGTTGTGTCTGCCCAAGCCTTGGGGCGATGAGGACAAGAGCTTTGCCCGCATCGTCGCTATGAACTGCGTGCCTATTGCTTGGCGCGATGTCAACTACGACTATGTGAAGGGCCGTATAGGCAATCTGATGGACCCGCAATATTATTACCAATTGCGTGACCACATCTATGCCGACTTCAACTATATGAACGTGAACGACTTGGGCTGCATGGAGTTTGCCGGCGGCTATCCGTCTAACCTGCATGAGGAAATCAACAACTATTCCATCATCGCCGGTGTGGTGGCACGTACAGAGCAGTTCGACATCATCCATGCTCACGACTGGCTCACCTATCCTGCAGGTATCCATGCCAAGCAGGTGAGTGGCAAGCCATTGTGCATCCACGTTCACGCCACCGACTACGACCGTTCGCGCGGCAAGGTGAATCCAACTGTCTATTCCATAGAAAAGGACGGTATGGACAATGCCGACTGCATCATGTGCGTGAGCGATTTGACCCGCAATACGGTTATCAACCAGTATCACCAAGACCCGCGCAAGGTGTTCACCGTCCACAATGCCGTTTATCCCTTGAGTCCTGAGAACCAAGCCATTCCTCGCCCCGACCATCATGGCAAGGAAAAGGTGGTGACGTTCCTCGGACGAATCACCATGCAGAAGGGCCCCGAGTATTTCGTTGAGGCAGCCAACATGGTGCTCCACCGCACCCGCAACGTACGTTTCTGCATGGCTGGCTCGGGCGACATGATGAACCAGATGATTTATCTCGCAGCAGAACGGGGCATTGCCGACCGCTTCCACTTCCCCGGATTCATGCGCGGCAAGCAGGTTTATGAATGCCTGAAGGACTCCGACGTATACGTGATGCCTTCTGTGAGTGAGCCGTTTGGAATCTCTCCTCTTGAGGCAATGCAGTGCGGCACTCCCTCTATTATCTCCAAGCAGAGCGGTTGCGCCGAGATTCTCACCAACTGCATCAAGGTGGACTATTGGGACATCCACGCGCTCGCTGATGCCATCTACAGCATTTGCCACAATGAGTCGCTCTTCAATTACCTCTCTGAGGAAGGAAAGAAGGAAGTCGACCAAATCACGTGGGAGAAGGTTGGCGCTTGGATTCGAGAACTATACTTGCGCACTCTCGGCTGGAAGTAAGGCTGAAACTTTAAGTTGTAAATAACTAATCTACAAACCTTTATATAATGAAACAATGAAAACAGTTTGCTTATATTTCGAAATACATCAGATTGTCCATCTGAAACGTTACCGCTTCTTTGATATCGGTACGGACCATTATTATTATGATGATTATGAGAATGAGCGTTCCATCAGCTATATTGCCGAGCACTCCTATATGCCAGCGCTCAACACGCTGTTGCAGATGATTAACGACAGCGACCATAAGTTTAAGGTGGCTTTCTCGCTCTCGGGCGTAGGTATTGAACAGCTTGAAATCCATGCCCCTCAGGTAATGGAGAAGCTGCAGGAACTCAACCAGACAGGTTGCGTGGAGTTCTTGGCGGAGCCTTTCTCTCACGGTCTTTCCTCGTTGGTCAATGAGGAGAGTTTTGCTGCCGACGTGAAGAAGCAGATGAACAAGATAGAGGAGTATTTCGGTCAGAAGCCTAAAGTGCTCCGCAACTCTTCGCTCATCTATAGCGACGATATCGGCATGCAGGTGGCACAGTTCGGCTTCAAGGGAATGCTAACCGAGGGTGCCAAGCATGTGCTGGGCTGGAAGAGTCCCCACTATGTCTATCATTGCGCCATGGCTCCCAATCTGAAGTTGATTCTGCGCGATGTAACGATGAGCGACGACATCTCGCTGCGCTTCAACAATACCGAATGGGACGGCTATCCTCTCTTCGCCGACAATTATATGGAACGCATTGCTCAGACTCCAAAGGAGGAGCAGGTGTTCGGCATCTTCATGGAGCTTTCTGCCCTTGGCATTGCTCAGCCGCTGTCGAGCAACATTCTCGACTTCATCAAGTCGCTTCCTGCTGAGGCAGCCAAGCGCAACATCGTCTTTGCCACACCAAGCGAAATCTGCGACACTTTCAAGAGTGTGGGCGAGCTTGACGTGCCCGATACCCTCTCATGGGTTGACGAGGAGCGCGACGTGAGCGCATGGCTGGGTAACCACATGCAGCGCGAGGCGTTCAACAAACTCTACAGCGTTGCCGACCGCGTGCGCATTGCCGACGACCCGCGAATCAATCAGGATTGGGACTATCTGCAGGCAAGCAACAACTTCCGCTTCATGAGTACGAAAAACAGTGGAGTGGGGATTGACCGCGGTATCTACAGCGGACCGTTTGATGCCTTCACCAACTACATGAACATCTTGGGCGACTTCATGAACCGAGTCAACAATCTTTATCCGGAGGATATTGACAATGACCAGTTGGAGAGCCTTCTCACCACCATCAAGAACCAAGGCGACGACTTGGCTATGAAGGAGAATGAGGTGAAGCGTCTGCAAGCTAAGATTGAGAAACTTGAGGCAAGCGAACAGAAACTGAGAGCCGAATTGGACACTGGCGCCAAAACCAAGCGTGCACATAAGGCAGCTCCGAAGAAGGAAACTGGCTCCAAGACAGCGGCTGCAAAGAAGGCTCCTGAGTCTAAGGCTCCTGCTGCAGAAAAAAGCGCTGAATCTAAGGCTTGAACTTATTTCAAAAGCATTAAAATAGCGGAAAAACAAAGATTTCTCCAAAAATATTTGGAGTTTTCATTAGTTTGCGCTATATTTGCCACATAGTTTTTCAAATTTCGCCCGTTAGCGAAATTTCCCTCGAGGTTGGTAGCATCCTGCGCCAACCTCTTTTTTGCGTGTCTTTTAAATGGGATTCAGAGTGAGTTGAAAAGCGCGAATCTCTGGTTTTTTAAGAAAAAAACTCGATGCTGTTGCTGTTTTTCCTTGTTTGTTGGAGAACGTTGGCTCGTTGCCCATTCGGGGGAAGTGGGTTATAGTTGCACGCGTTCGACGAAAATTTTGGGCTATGCTCACTCCAAAAACCACAAAAATCACCTCAAGAACTATCTACTGCTGATTGCTGACAGGTGCCAGCCCATCGGCTGCCAAGTGCCACCCGTCGGGGTGCCAAGTGCCACCAAATCGGTTGCCACTTGTCAGCACACACAGATAAACGTTGCTACGCTCTGAACCATAAATGCGAAAGTTGAGTGATTGCATTATCAATGCAACCGTATCCTTAAAATGAATGAAGATACGTTTGGTAAAATTTTATGTTAAAAGTTTTGGGAGTTAGAAATTTATCTTATATCTTTGCAACGATAATTAACTAACATAACGCAATAATCAAATCTTCCGCCTATAGAGAGAACTATACATCAAACAAAAAAACTACGAGCATGAAGAAATTGAATGATATGACCGACGAAGAGTTGGCATTATCGTATGTTGATGGATGCAACAAGGCATTTGATTTGTTATTGCAACGCAATCAGGCAAAGTTGTTCGCATATATATTGTTTGTGGTTCGTGACCACAATCAAGCCGACGATATCTTCCAAGAGACGTTTGTTAAGGTGATTACTCGTCTGCAGGAAGGACGTTATGCCACAACGGGTCGCTTCTCATCATGGATTATGCGCATTGCCCATAACGTGATTATGGACCGTTATCGTGTGCATAGAGCCGATAAAGTGGTGGAGAAGAGCGATGATAACAACCTCAACAACATTGGTGAACCGCAGGAATTGTTCGACACGAGTATAGAGAGCCGCTATGTCAACGAACAGGTGCTGCGTGACGTGAAGAAACTGATGAATCAGCTTCCTGCCACACAGCGCGAGGTCGTTTTCATGCGCTTCTATCAGGAATTGTCCTTTAAGGAGATTGCAGAGCTCACCAACGTCAGCATCAATACAGCCCTTGGCCGCATGCGCTATGCCATCATCAACTTGCGCCGTATGGCGAAGGAGCATAATATCGCTTTACAGTTGGCTTAAATCGTGAATGGTTTTTAGGGGAGTGGCAGATTTGAACACATAGCTGCCGCTCACCAGCACATCTACTCCGGCTTCAACAAGTCGTGGAGCGGTCTCTGCGTTGACGCCTCCGTCCACTTCGATGAGCACGTTGGCATGCGCCTGTTCAATGAGTTGGCGGGTGCGGCGCACTTTGGCAATCGTATTCTCTATGAACTTCTGACCGCCAAATCCAGGGTTGACGCTCATGAGCAACACCATGTCTATGTCGTTGATGACATCCTCGAGCATACTGACGGGTGTTGATGGGTTCAGAGCCACGCCCACTTTCATCCCTGCTTTCTTAATTTCTTGTATGGTTCGGTGCAAGTGAATACAGGCCTCCTGATGAATCGTCATCATGTAGGCACCGGCTTTAGCGGTGCGCTCAATGTAATTCTCAGGATGCACCACCATGTAATGCACATCGAGCTTTTTCTCGCAGACGTCTTTCAGTTTGCTGAGTACGGGAAAACCGATGGATATGTTGGGAACGAACACACCGTCCATCATGTCCACATGAAGCCATTCAGCTTCACTGTTGTTAATCATCTCCAAATCCTTAGTAAGATTCAAAAAATCTGCCGACAGCAGTGAAGGAGAAATAATTGTTTTTTTCATAGCAGGTCTTCAGTCAATTTAAACAGTAGCCCTCGTTTTGTCCATTCAATTTCATCACCCGATAGGTGTACGCAATCTGGCGAATGAGGTTTAAAGTCTTGTCCGAAGGACGCAGCTCGTCTGGTGTAAAATGTTTCATAGGCAATACTTTTATGTGTTTATCTTTAGAACGTTTGTTCCTCGCGTTTATTACATTCTTTTAAAAAATTAATTTGATACTTTTTGAATCATATTTAAAAGATGGTATTCGCCTTATAAATTTGCTCCATCATGAAGCCTATGAGG
This sequence comes from Prevotella sp., assembly GCA_050946455.1. Lineage (GTDB taxonomy): Bacteria > Bacteroidota > Bacteroidia > Bacteroidales > Bacteroidaceae > Prevotella. The sequence goes on along the minus strand of JBMNUV010000001.1, from coordinate 169,323 downwards.
ATATAGTCCGTTGGAATCACTTGTGCCGATTTATTTTTTCAACGAGCGCGTACAGAGGTGAGCTGTGCTGTTACAGTCTCCCAAAATGCATGAAATGATGAATCGGGATGTCCAAAGTTTGTAGAATTCAGATTTTGTTTATACTTTTGTAAGCACAAAAAATATGCAAGTAAATTCGTTCCTCAAAAATTGGGCATTTTACACTCTGCTGGACTTTGCCCTGTATGAGTTGCTCTGGGTTTTGACGGATGCAGAGAGCTATATCTGGAGGTTTCAGAACAGCCAGATAGAGTTATTGGGCGATTTTATTTATTGCATATTCTTCTCTTTATTGAATCTGTTGTTCTGTGTTGTTCCACTTTCCTGTTTCTGTAAGGGCGATATCATTTCCCAAAAGAAACTGGCGGGCGTCGTATTCCTATCGCTGTTTGCGAATATGGGGTTGGCAGTCATCGGAGAGTATATTTACGATTCATTGATGTTGACGGAAATCTCTCAGGGTGATTTCTGGGGAAGCGTCTATGTGTTTGCATTCATCGCAGCTTTCAATACCTTGTTATATTCCAATCATTATTATCTGAAATTAGTGGTTAGTCACTATGAAAGAAGTATGGATTATAAGAAACGTTTTCTGAAAGCACAGTTAGACCCACATTTTCTGTTCAACAGTTTCAACATACTTGCAGAACTTACTCGGACGGATGCGCGTAAAGCTGAGGAGTTTACGTTGCGCCTTTCAGATATTTACAGGTGTGTCCTCAAGCGTTTGGACAGTGAATTTATGTCCGTTAAGGAAGGCATTGAGGCTGCTAAAAGCTATATAGCGGTGCAAAATTTGCGTTTTGGCGACTGCGTCATATTAGAGGTTCACGACAATGGACAGCTTACCAATGCTTATATCCTTCCCATGAGTATCCAGTTGCTCTTGGAGAATGCCATCAAACACAATCGGGCGACAGACGAGCAGAAGCTAAGGATTAGCATTGTGCCGGAAGGTGATTATTTGGTTGTCTCAAACAATCTTATTCCATCAGATACAGATAGTTCCTATCGAGAATCCTCTTTTGGGATAGGCTTGAAAAATTTGGAGGAAAGCTATTTGTTGGAAACAGGCAAGGCACCTATAGTTGAGAAGTCTGACGATGAGTTTATAGTGAAAATACCAATTATTAGGAAATGAAGCGAATATTGATTATTGAAGATGAGTTGATAAGTGCACAGCGAATAGCAAGACTCATAGCTGATTATGATGAAACCATTGAAATCGAAGGACCCTTGAAAACCGTAGACGAAGTGGTTCGGTTCATGTCTGAAGGGAGTTCTTATGATTTAATCATCTCGGATATCAAACTCTCTGGGCATACTGTCTTTGAAGCTTTTGAGCAATGTGAGCCTAAGAGTTTCGTTATCTTCACAACAGCTTATGATGAGTTCGCAATGAAAGCCATCAAGTCAAATGGCATTGACTATCTGCTCAAGCCCATAAAGGCAGAGGAACTGAAAAAAGCCTTGGACAAAGTGAAAAAACTCTCGAATCAAGCAATGAGTCGTTCATCTCTTGCCAATTTCGCAAAAGATATGAATATCTGGCGCACGCGCCTGTTGGTGAGTCGAGCCGACGAACTCATTTCGTTGAATGTAAAAGAAATCAGTTGTATCTATAAAGACAACAGGCAGACGAAAGTATTTACTCCATCGGGAGAAACTTATAACCTGACAGAGTCTGTTTCGGAATTAGAACAGACTTTGAATCCGAGTATGTTTTTCAGAATTAACAGGCAGTATATAGCAAATATCAACTTCTTGGAAAGGATATCCTATTTCTTCAGTTCCAAACTTCACGTTAGAATCAAAGGCTGTGACGACAACAACATATTAATAAGTAAGGACAGGGCAGCCAAGTTCAAACAGTGGCTGAATCGGTAAATACGTTTCAAGTGGGTGTTTTTCCGTTTCAAACTTCATTTTTTCCGCTTCGCGACATCCGTTGTTGTTGGGTAAAGATTTTGTTGTTATCTTTGCAGTGTTTTTGGGAAAGTCGGTTGAGACAACCGCATGGGGTAATATATATAAAGATGATTTGTTGAAACGCTTTGACTGGGGAATTGGAACAAAAGTTGGACTTGAAATCCATAGCCATGATACAATAACTCTTGGTTATGAGCATGGATTCGGGAAGATGAACAAAGCCGATACAGGCGAGTCTAATAGAGCCAATACTTACTTATTAGGTTTTGGATATAGATTCTGAGGTCTATTTATATAAAAATGACAACTCTTTAGCGAGCAAGAGTCGTGTTTGCTCTTTAGACTCGCTAAAGAGTTTATAACGATAGGAAATAATAGTGAATTACTTGCATTTTATAAAATATCAGATAGAATGAGATAGGAGTTACAGACAACAGCGAGAAGAGTAGCTGAATCCTGTATAGGAATGTCTTTACTTCCTTTGACTCCTCCCTACATTCGAAAATCGAATAACATTATGAATGCAAAACTAAAAAGCAAACTTCTATTACTCCTTCTGCTGACGATGACGTTGGTGTCGTGTGGAAGCTCTGACAACTACGGCTATCCAACAAAAGTTCATTTCGACAAGGATGGCGGCACTCAGACGTGTACGGGTTCTGAGTCTTGTTATGCCATTGATATCAATGACTATAACGGCAATGGCAACGCAACCATTACAAATGGAGAGAACGCTGAGGGGATTGCCACCTACGAGTGGTTAAGCGTGAAATATGGCTATGGCAATGAGATAGAAATCACCGCACAGCCCAACAACACGGGAAAGAGCAGAACCCTTTATGTGACTGGGTGGATGATTCTTTCGCAGATATCAAGGTGACACAAAGAAAATAAAATGTGTCCTATTAGATACTGCAGTAAGCAAGTTCGCAACTTGCTTACTGCAAAGGAGTTAAAGGAAGTCAGAGGAGTTGTAAAAGTTAAAGACAACAATGCTAAAGAGTAACAGAATCCTAAATAGAAATGTCATTAACTCCTATGGCTCCTATAACTCCTTGACTCCACTCAACATGAAAAAGATAGAAAATTAAAACTCACTAAATGCTATGCACGTCCGCAATCCTGTTAAGGTTTGCGGACGTTGCTTGTTTGGAAGGTTACAAAGATGAGAAAATGCACCGTGTCCGTATCAGAAATCGCTAAATGTTTGTAGGATTCAGAATTTGTTTATACTTTTGTAAACAGAAACCAGAGATAGAATTATTGATACATGAAAGAAGAATATCTACATAGATTAATTGTTCAAGTGGGCGGAATGCGTGATGAATCCAATATCAATGCGGTGGCGGAACTTGGCATTGATATGATTGGATTCGACTTCTATGAGAAGAGTCCGCGCTATGTGACTCAGATTTTAAGTCGTGCCGGAATCATTCCCGACTATTCCAAGGAACGGCTGAGTCAACTTGTGCGTGATTCCCAGCAAAAACGTCATACCCGGATGCCCAAGCGTGTGGGGGTGTTTGTTGATGATATGCCTCAGACCATCGTGACGAGAATCTATAACTTTAACCTTGACTTCGTACAGTTGAATGGAGATGAGACGCCTGTGATGATAGAAAATTTGAAGCGAACGCTCATTCCCGACATTGCTCCTAACATTCGTATCATCAAGACTCTGCCTGTGAAGTGCGTCGAAAATCTAAAAGCTACCGAGCAGTTTGAGGGACTTGTGGACTATTTCCTTTTTGATTTGAATGGCGTGGGAGAGGGCGCAGACAATATGCAGTTTGCTCAGTCGCTCTTGGATAGCTATCGGGGAAATGTGCCGTTCTTGCTCAGCGGTGGCATTGGTCCCGACGATACAGAACGCATCAAGAACTTCAACCAACCTATGTTTGCCGGAGTAGAGGTGAACAGCAGCTTTGAAATTGCACCAGGTTTGAAAGATGTGGGCAAACTCAAACAGTTTGTAGATGCCCTGCGTAAAGGCTGAATATTGTAATCATAGATAATTACGATTCAATTAACCATCTTGTGAAAGAAATCGGAGCCTTATGGTTAGAATTACCTCTTCTTTGGCTCAGAGCTATTCCTTATGCCTAATTTCAACGGGGCTTTCGCGCTATCCTTCAGCACAACATACCAATGGAAGGGCGGAAGTCGCAAGTTCTTCTGGTTTTTACAGCAAACGAATTGGTCTTTGAACAGTACGAAAGCATTGCTCTTTTGGCTGAGTTGTATGGGTTGATAGATGCCTTGAATGAAAACCGTGTCGTTGCCGAAGACGGGTGAACGAAGGGAGTCTGCTTGGAGGTGAACGTTGTAGAGTTGTAAGGTGTCGTTGCCGTCTAATTCTCCTTTCAATAGATAGGGTGTATGAGCTTTGAGTACAGCGTAGTCATCCACTCGCTCAAAGCAGATGTTGTTGTTCTGTGCGCTTTTCAGTTGATAAACGATAGTAGAGGAGCCGAACACGGCATGATAATTCTCGATGTCGAATGGGACGCACAACGTGTTGTAATAGCCTTTGTGCCAATTGCATGCCCATTCCACATCGGTCAGCATGTCTATAGGAGCAGAGATACCGGTATCATCGAGTAGGGTAGTAGAGGACTCTCCAATGAGGTACAGCAAGATGTTGAGGCGGTCTTCGTTGGCTTTCTTGGCAAATTGGTACTCTTTGACTACATTGTTATACCATAGGTAGGAGCCATTGCCGAATTTCATCTGTAGTCCTTCTGTGGTTTTCTCAAAGGTGATGGCATTGTCACTTGTCTGTTCATTGGAGATAAGTGCGTTGGACTGATAGGTAATAACGTCTGGTCCTATATATCCATTGACTTGTGGACTGTAGAGAAACCATTGGTTACCAGATTTCTTTAGCATAAGCAGGTCGCTTTCGGCAGCGGCTTGTGCAGGACGATTGAACACAGATTCCTTTTTCAGCCAATAATAGTTTTCGCCTTCTTTGATTTGTTGAATGTGAAAGTCGCAATAATACTCTTTCTTTGTACTTGAGAATGCACTGACCAGATAGGTTGCTCCGTCAACCAATTGGTCGGGGTCTGTAATGGGGGTAGCTGTAAGTGTAGTCTGCGCATTCAGTGGGACGATGCTGGCTAATAACAATAATAGTATCAATAGTGTTTTCTTCATCATTATTTCGTTTTTCCGTTAACAAGCAATCTGAGTTAGGAGCAAATTGAGTTAGGAGTTAGGAGATAGGAGTTAGGAGTTTGCGGGGGCTTCCTTGTATTCCTTATCTGTTGCTCCTTTGCATTCTTCTTACACTCCGATTATTCGAGCATTCTCTTTGGTGCTCCTTGTCAATCTTATGTAAGTTCGGAAAGCTCGAGCCACCTCATTCCTTTCTCGTCAAGCAGGTCTTTGATTTCGGGCAGACGTTTGCTCTTCTCTGTAAGCTCGTCCACACTGAGCTTACCAGAACAGAGTTCCTCTTCGAGTTGCTTCTGCTCTTGCTCCAACTGCTCAATCTCTTGGGACAGTTGCTCAAACTCGCGTTTTTCCTTATAGCTCATGCGATGTGCGGCATCGCGGTGCACGTTCTTCTGCTGGGGAACGTTCTCGTTTTTCTTGCTCTCTTTCTTCTCTTCCTCTGCTTCTTCTTTTGATTTCAGTTTCTGCCACTCGCGATATTGCGTGTAGTTTCCGGGGAAGTCCTTGATTTCACCTTCGCCTTTGAATACAAGGATATGGTCAACCACTTTGTCCATGAAATAGCGGTCGTGGCTGACTACGATGACACAGCCGGGGAAATCTTGCAGGTATTCTTCCAACACCTCCAATGTTTGTATGTCGAGGTCGTTGGTAGGTTCATCAAGAACGAGGAAGTTGGGATTCTTCATTAACACAGTACAGAGATAGAGCTTGCGGCGCTCACCGCCACTCAGTTTGTAAACGTAGTTGTGTTGCTGCTCGGGGGTGAAAAGGAAGTATTGCAAAAACTGCGAAGCTGTCATGTGGCGACCGCCGCCCAAGTCGATGTAGTCGGCAATGTTGGAAATTACGTCAATCACCTTCTGTTGCTCGTCAAACTGCAGGCCCTCCTGCGAGAAGTAACCAAAGCGAACGGTTTCGCCAATGTCAAAATGTCCGCTGTCGGGCGGGATAATGCCTAACAACATCTTGATAAACGTTGACTTGCCCGTGCCGTTGTTGCCGACAATTCCCATTTTCTCGAAGCGAGCAAAGTTGTAGTAGAAGTCTTTCAAGATAATTTTCTCCGGTCTGTCATCGCTGGCAGGAAAAGCTTTGGAAACGTATTGGCACTCGAACACCTTGCTACCTATATATACGTTGCTGGCTTTCAGACGTATCTGCCTTTCCTCTATACGTCGGTGGGCACGGTTCTCCAACTCGTAGAAAGCCTCTTCGCGATAGCGTGCCTTGTGTCCGCGTGCCTGTGGCATTCGGCGCATCCACTCCAATTCCTTGCGGTAGAGGTTGTTGGCGCGTTGAATACTGGCTCTTGTGTTGTCGATTCGTTCTTGGCGTTTTTCCAAATAGTAGGAGAAGTTGCCACGATAAGTGTAGATGGTCTCGTCGTCAAGCTCCAAAATGAGATTGCAGACGCGGTCGAGAAAAAAGCGGTCGTGAGTGACCATGAAGAGCGTCTTGTTGCCGCGTTTGAGATATCCTTCCAGCCATTCTATCATCTCCAAGTCAAGGTGGTTAGTAGGCTCATCCAACATGAGGAAGTCGGGTTCTGTGATGAGAACGTTTGCCAAAGCCACCCGTTTCTGCTGTCCTCCGCTAAGCTGTTTCATAGGTTGCTGCAAGTCGGGGATATGGAGTTGGGTCAATATCTGTTTGGCTTTCAGCACTCGCTCAGGGTCGCCGTGGTGATTGAAGCAGGCATCGAGCACGCTGTCGTCGGGATTGAAGTGGGGAGTCTGCTCCAGATACCCCACTCGGATATCGTTGCGGTAGACGATGGAGCCTTCATCGTAGCTCTCCTTGCCATTGAGGATAGACATAAGAGTGGATTTTCCTGTACCGTTTTTGGCTATCAGTCCCACTTTCTGTCCATCAGCAATGGAGAAAGAAATATCTTGAAATATGATTTGCGCACCAAAGCGCTTGCTCAAGTGCTGTACATCTAATATACTTTCCATATCATCGAATTCGGTTGCTACTCGGGGACGGCGTTGAGGGAACCCCCAACGTGCCCCATGTTGCATGATTCTTCATGTACCCGATGGATTGGCAATACATGAGAAATGACTTACGAGCGGATTTTCTCGTTGATTTCTTCAATATAGTTAAGTACCTCGTCGCGGCCAGTGCCTTTAGTACTGCTCGTGATGAAATAGGGTGGCAGTTCCTCCCAAGTGTCTTTCAGCGCGTTCATCCATTTCTGAGCATTCTCTTTCGCCTTGTTCACGCCCAATTTGTCGGCTTTGGTGAAGAGAATTGTAAAGGGTACTTCCGACTGCCCCAACCAGTCGACAAACTCTCGGTCTATCTTCTGCTGTTCAAGGCGAATGTCGATGAGTACGAACACATTCACCAATTGCTCACGCTGCAAGATATAGCCATCAATCATCTGACGGAGTTTCTGCTGAACCGTCTTGGAGCGCTGAGCATAGCCGTAGCCAGGAAGGTCGACCAGATACCACTCGTTATTGATGATGAAATGATTGATGAGCAATGTCTTACCGGGAGTAGCCGAAGTCTTGGCAAGTCCCTTATGGTTGCAAAGCATATTGATGAGGCTCGACTTGCCCACATTACTTCTACCGATGAATGCGTATTCGGGTTTATTGTCGTTGGGGCATTTGTTCACCGATGGTGAGGAAGTGGAGAATTGTGCTTTCTTAATGTCCATTTTTCAATTATTTTTTGCAAAGATAGTGCAAATCGAGGGAAGAACAAAACAAACTCGTTTGTTTTTTTATTCCGAGACGCCTCCTATTCTTTAGATAAGATAGTTATTTTTGTAGTTCTCGCGGCGCATGGAGTTCTCGCGCTCCGCGCGGGACGAGCGGGAATCGTGAGTATGTTTGTTCGTATTAATGTGGGTATCGTCCCGCGACGCATGGAGGTCCCGCGCTCCGCGCGGGACGAGCGGGGAATCGTGAGTATGTTTGTTCGTATTAGTGCGGTTATCGTCCCGCGACGCATGGAGGTCTCGCGCTCCGCGCGGGACGAGCGGGGAATCATGAGTTGTATTGTTGGTGTTAATGCGGGACGAGCAGTTAATCGTAAATATGTTTGTGGTATTAATGCGGGTATTGTCCCGCGCGGAGCGACGGGACCTCCATGAGTTGCGACTACAGCTTCGCATCTTGTATGCCTTCGACTAATAATCAATAGCCGCTTCTACAACATTAATAGGACTCGCCTATAAAGAATTTCCTTATTCCTCTATCCCCAATCAATGTTTTTTTGTATTTTTGCAAAAAAGATAAACAAATGGAACATATCAGTTGGGGATTTATCGGCTGTGGCGAAGTGACGGAGAAGAAGTCAGGCCCTGCTTTCAACGAAGTGGAAGGCTCTCACGTCGAGGCGGTGATGAGTCGTTCGGAAGTGAAGGCGCGCTCCTACGCTGAGCGTCACGGCGTAAGAAAATGGTACACCGACCCGCAATCGCTTATTGACGACCCAGACGTCAACGCTATCTATATAGCCACTCCACCCAGCTCGCACGCCACATTCGCCATTATGGCAATGCGTGCGGGCAAACCCGTCTATGTGGAGAAACCTTTGGCATCGAGTTACGACGATTGCATCCGCATCAATCGTATTTCGGAAGAAACGGGAGTGCCATGTTTCGTGGCTTACTATCGTCGCTATCTTCCTTACTTCCAGCGTGTGAAGAAGATACTCGATGATAAGTTGTTGGGAGAGATATTCAACGTGAGTGTCCACTTTAGCGCACCTCCGCGCGACCTTGACTATCACCACAATGGCAACTTGCCTTGGCGCCTTCAACCCGATATTGCCGGAGGTGGCTACTTCTACGATTTGGCTCCCCACCAGCTTGACTTAATACAGCTTTTCTTTGGCCCCATCGTGAAGGCTCACGGCTATTGCGCCAACCGACTGCATCTCTATGAGGCTGAGGACACCATCGCCGCCTGCTTCCGCTTCCAATCGGGTTTGGTCGGCAGCGGTTCATGGTGTTTCGTGGGGCACCCCAGTGCGCGCCAAGACCGCATCACCATCATCGGAGAGCGCGGCAAATTGTCGTTCTCTGTTTATACTTACGACCCCATACGGCTGTCGACAAGTGAGGGAGAGAAGTCTATCGTGGTGCCTAATCCTCCCTATGTGCAATTGCCCATCATCAAGCAAGTGATTGAGGACCTGCAAGGGAAGGCGGTATGCGACTGTACTTCGGAGAGTGCGACGCTCACCAACTGGGTGATGGACAGAATCTTAGGTAAGTTTTAATCCTTCTATTATCTTTAAAGACTTTGCAATACTTCAGATATCTATTTCTTCTTCAAATACTTCTCGCTTGTTCGCTTTTCTCTCTGGCTGCCGTTCCTTCCGACAGTCTGAAAGAGGAGAAGCGACCCTCTAAGTTTGTGGCCGGACTGAAGCGGTTGGTTCAGAAATTTACCGAAACCGATACTACCTACATTGAACCGCAACGATATAATTTTACCGTGATGCTACAAGAAACCAATACGGTGGAACGCTATACGTTGAAGAACAAACAAGGACAAGAAGTAACGTTCTCGCCTCGTTCGGCTTTCAAGCTGGGACCCTACTTTGGCTATCGGTGGGTGTTCTTCGGATATACCTTCGACTTGAACCACTTGGGCAGTTCCAATAGGAAGACCGAGATTGACTTGAGCATCTATGCGCCTCAGTTGGGCATTGACTTGTTCTATCGTGATTTGGGTAACAAATATCTGCTGAAACGCGTCAAGTTAGGCAATGATGTTGATACGTCCCCCCTACGTGATGCCTCATTCGAAGGTCTGTCGGGCAAGATTTCGGGTTTCAATCTCTATTATATTTTCAATCACCACAAGTTCTCCTATCCCGCAGCTTTCAGCCAGAGTACTATCCAGCGTCGCAGCGCAGGTTCAGTGATGGCAGGGTTTGGGTATATGCGTCATTCACTCAACATCGACTGGAACGATTTCAACGATTTGGTGCAGTCGAAGCTCGGAAATACATCGGGAATCGTAGGCATCGACAGTACTTTGTTGCAGAACCGTGTGCGCTATACTGATTTGTCCCTCTCGGCAGGTTACGGCTACAACTGGGTGTTTGCCCGCAACTGCCTCTTTGCCGTTTCACTCTCATTGGCTTTGGCATACAAGCATTCATGGTCGGAATTGGAGGAACGTTCTTTCACGTTCAAGAACTTTAGTTTCAGCAATATTAATTTTGATGGAGTGGGGCGCTTAGGCTTGGTTTATAATAATATGCGTTGGTATTGTGGGGCGAGCGCTATCTTCCATACTTATAATTATAAGAAAAGTCAGTTCTCAACGAATACTACTTTCGGCAACTTCAATATCTACATAGGATTTAATTTCGGAAAGCGGAAGCACATGTAGAGGTGGTTGTATTGACAGCGCATCATCTGCTTCTATATACCTTGAGATAGACATATAAAAAACTCGTGGAACTATGCGACGATTGAACGTTCGCTGTTCCACGAGTCTTGTTAGAGAAGAAAAATGCTGATTACTTCACTAAGACTTTCTTAGTAGTGCCATCACTCATCTTAATAATATTCACACCGTTGCACTTGCCGTTGATTCGCTGACCAGAGACGTTGTAGCGTGCCACTTCCTTCGCATTAGGATTGCTCTCAGTGCTGATATTGGCAATGCCATCGCTGAGGTCAACCAATCTGATATCGGAGAGTACAGATGTTGTTGATTCACTTTCTTGGGTAAGCAGAGCCTTCACGCCGAATCCGAAGAGTTCATAGTTCTCATCACTTAATCCACTGAAAGTCCAGCTCAGTGTGTCGGCACCAACAGTCTTGTTGGCGAGATAGACGGGAACCAAATCACCGGCTTTCACATCCTGCATCACTTCAACGTAGTCAAGGAGCAACTGGCTGCCGTATTGAGTGGCAAACTGAATATGCTCAGTACCATTGTTGGTCTTCATTACGAAGGTGGTATCAGCATAGCCAAAACCTTCTGCAGAATCTGGAACCTGAGTGAAGTTGACGTAAGTATAGCTGCCGTCTTCCAATCCTACAGCGATTGGGTCTACCGTACTTCCGTAAGCCTTGATATGAATCTTGCAGGAGTCACTATTGGCAAGATAGATAGCCGGACTCTTGACGTAGAGGATAGCATAAGGATTGTTCTCCACACCCAAAGCTCCTTGTACGATGGTGTTGCCGACACCCGTCCAACCTTTGTTCAAAGTATAATCATCAAGGCTGGTTTCTGTATAGTTGGCGAGCGCATCAGGATATTGAAGGTTCGTGTTTTCAGTCACAGAAGCGTCAATCTTTGAGAAGTCCTCCTTCAGAACGCTGTAGTCTTTCGTGTCGGCTTCTACTTTGTACACGCCATAGCAGTAAACATCGTAGCCAGTTGCCTTTGGCGTCTGTTCCCAGTTGGCTGTAAACACACCACGTTCGTCAATGTCAGTAGCTTCTTTGGTTACAGGAGCGCTTAATCCAAAAGCATGATAGAAGGTCGTGTCGGTTGACTCCAAATCACCGTCCACAGAGAAGAGCTGATAGTAGTAATTGCCTTCGGGGTCAAGACCAGTGAAGGTGTGGGTCAGTTCGGTTGTCAATCCACCCTTGTCAGCAACTTCTTTGAAGGTGTAGGGACGGTCTGTAAGTACATATACACTGTCAACCACTACGTAGGCACTGTCAGCGATGCCGCTCGGGCGGAGACGGACTCCGTAGTAATATTGTGTAGAATAGTATTTCTTCAACAATTCGATAGGATGAATCATTTGTCCATCAGTCAAATTTTTGGTATAATAGTGTAGACCAGAATCAAGCCATCCATATTCTTTCAGATAGACATCAATTATCAAATAACCGTCTAAAGCAGTCTCGTCAACAGGGTTCACAAATTTCACCCACATATCTGCGTCTTTGTAGGCTGCATTGTTGATAGGAGTGGATAAGGACTCTTCATCGTATAGAATCAAAGCGCGTGACTCTTCCCAACCGTCAATGTCGGTCATCTTCGTGTCATGGTTCTGCTCGGCAACCCAGCCGGGTTGTAAATTGGACACATCGTCATCAACATCCTCAAAGTCCTCATAGTAGGAAACGTCACCATCGCTTGTCCATTCTTGCTTAAACAGTTTGTAGCGATATTGTTGAGCCCTCGTTACTTTTGCCCAATTGATGGTGAATCCGTCGAGTTGGAAGTCGGTTGCACCTAAATCCTCAGGCGGAGCAATAAAATCCTCTGTCGTAGTAATGGTGATATCGTCAAGCAGTATGCTACCGTAGGGGAAGAACTGCACGAAGCCTTCTGAACTGGAGCTGTAATTGTTTGTTACGAGTTCACAATCTACCCAGCCACTGTCGGGGTCCAGAAGATAGTTGGCTGCGCTTGGGTCAGCCTTGGCACTTGTAGATTGCATGCCTTTGCCGTAATAGATTCCAACACTAAGATACACTTGGCTGGTGAGAGCCTTAGCGCGGAAGTTGATTTTCAATGCTCCGGAATAGTCACCGAAAGGAGTAGTGAGGAATGGACCCATATAGGAGCCTGCAGGCATCACAAGTGCGATGGCGCCGCCAGCGGGATAAACATCGTTGCCGCTCCAACCGGGTTGAGCCGTGTAGGAACTCGGAATAGTTGGGTTGGCTGTTGTAGCAAGCAGTGTGAGTGTGTCGGGATTCTCTTCACTTCCGGTTGTTAGTTTGGAGAAGTCCTCAGAAATCAAGGTGTAGGTCTCGCCTTGGGTCAGCCGTGGACGTGGAGCCAGACATTGGCTCTTGTCAACAGCTTCCTTCTTGGCTGGTACTTTCTTTAAGAGCGTGTAGGAATCGGTTTGAATGATTTCCTGTGCCGAAGAGGTTCCGGCAAATAGCGCTACGAACAATGCCGTGATGGCTGTTGCTGCATGTGTAACCTTTCTCATTTTTCTTCAATATTTAGTAATAGAGGCTCAGCTTTTTCTTCTTGGACTATCGGAAAGTGGAGCCGTTTACTTTGCAACGTCCTTATGTTTGACGCTGTCAAAATTATATTTTTTTGTTATACAGAAGAAATAATGGGGCTTTGTTTTTGTTCTTTTGGGAACTACGCAGACAATTTTCGGCTATTTTACCACTAATCGAACAAAAGTGGGGAAGCAGACATACACGTCTATCCTTCTTCACCTTCATCGTCCTCATTGATATTCTTCTCCTTGCTGATTCGTTTATATTCGGAAGGAGTAAGACCCGTAAACTTCTTAAAGGCAGTGACGAAATGGGAACGCGACTTGAACCCCACGCTTGTAGCGATGGCTTCCAACGTGTAGTGCCCGTAATGGTCTTCGTCTGACAATCTGCGGCATGCCTCCTTCAGTCTGTATTCGCCAATTAACGAGTGGAAACTGCCCCCATAGCAAACGTTGATGACTTGTGAGACGTGTTTGTATTTGGCACTTGCCAGTTCAGCCAGTTTATCCATAGAGAACTCAACGTCGAAGATGGCAGGATTGTTTTCCATCACATCCAAAATGTTGTTCCAGATGCGGTTGGTCTCCTCATCGCTGATGTTGCTGCGCTTCTCGGTTTCTTTGGGTTGTGCATTGGTAGTCTCAACAGCAATGTTCTGACTATCACGCACCTTTGATGTAGTTGCCAATAGTTTTTCTGTTTGCTGATAGAGAATGCGGTTTTTACGGTGTAGTTGTCTATTCTTGAAGAAAATATATACGAGAAGCGAAATGAGAATCACGGAGAAGATAGAAACGCAAATCAATATTGCCTGCTGGCGTTTGCGTTTCTGTGATATTTCCTTCACCTGTGTATTGACATCCTTGAGCTGATTGAGAAACTCCATCTGACTCACGTTCTCCAAATTGGCTGCGTTCATGATGGAGTCTTTCATCTCCAGATATTTTATATGATAGGCACGCTGGGCTGCAGAGCCTTGCTTTTGGCATCTTGCCTCAGCTTCGTAGATGTCAACCAGTATATCCTTCACGCCCTTTGTCAGAGCCAGTTGCTCAGCCTGTTGGTAATAGTTGAAGGCATCCTGCTTTCTGCCAGCTTTTTCCAAAACTCGCCCACTCATCATATATGCTTCAAGCTCCAGACGCTCGGGTTCATAGTTTACGTCAATGGAATTCTTCATGAGGGCGAATTCTTTCAGCGCATTGTCATAATGCCCTTCGTAATAATACTTGATGCCCGCTGCCTTATGACGGTTGAACTTGAGGTAGGGCATGGGCGGAATGCGCAAACCGTTGAATGATTGAATGACGCTGATGCACTCGCTAATACAGTTGTTGTAGAAGCAATATTCTGTCAGGTTGCCAAACACGGCAAGCAGAATTCTCCAGTCGCGAATCTCCTTTGCGCTTTGATAAGCCTTCTTGTAATTATCGAGAATGCGGCTCTTGAAGTAATCAGACCGCTTCATCTTGTCGTTGGTCTGATAGATTTCGCTCAATGTCATGTAGATATAGGGGTACATATCGCTGAAATCATTCTCACGTGAGATGTTCAGAGCCTCCATCAGACACGTGTAAGCTTTGCTGTAATCAAAGTAATAACTGCAATAGAGCGTGCTCATATTGAACATGGCATTGACTACACTGTAGAGTTCCTTGCGGCTGAGATTGCCGTGTTTAGTATAAAGGCGGTTGGCAATGATAGAGAAGCAAGCCATGGCACTGTCGGTCATCTCCGGCTGTTTCAAGTAGGCGTGAGCTTTTTTTTGTAGAACACTGTCAGAAAACTGTGACCAGTGCTCAAAATTGGTTATAGTATATTTGCCCATTGCCTCTGCCTTTAGAGGTAACAGACAATAGATGAGGGAAATGACGATATATAGGGATGCTTCCTTTAGGCGCATACGACGATGGTTGTTTCTTCTCGCAAATATAAAAAAATATATCAAGAAAGACGAATCTTCAATCGTTTTTTTCCTTTCAGGATGAGTCAGACGGCCAAAGCGCCATGCTCGTTGCTAAAATAACAAGTCTTTTCTTCAACATGTCTTCTGAATATGATTTCCGAATGGTTACAGAATGTCGCTTTATAGTTATGAAAAGTAGCAAGAGCAACTTAATATTTTGCCCATGATTGTTGTTAATTGAAAAAATAATATTAATTTTGCGTTGGAAACAGTGTCCCGGCTCTGCCGCTGGCATCAAATGGATGCGAGAGGAAAGTCCGGGCAGCACAAGGCGCCCCACTTCTGAAAGTGGAAGCTGTTGGTGACAGCAGATGTAGGTAGAAGAAAATAACCGCCGCCACTTTGTTGGCGGTAAGGGTGAGAAGGTGGTGTAAGAGACTACCAGCTGTCGGGTAATCGGCAGGCTGTACCGTTTGGGGGCTGCAAGTTCATGTAAACCACCGTCATGATAGGGTTGCCTGCCCGAGACGGTTTGTCGTCACGGTGGAGGGTAGAACGCTTGAGCCATGGGGTGACTCATGGATTAGATAAATGGCAGGCACCGCGCTCCTTATTGGGTTCCGCGGAACAGAACCCGGCTTATAGGGGCACTGTTTCTTTTTTGTTTATTACTAAAACTGAACGAAATGGTGAAGGATATTCTAAACGATTATGAGCACTCGGTGACCAAGAAGATTGCAGAGAATGAAGCCGAGCCCGATTTTCCAAAACTGGAAGACTATGGTTTGGAGAAAAATGCCTTCGACACCTATCTGTTTGAGAAGCAGGCAATTCTTGACAGTAATTCCAATGAGAAGGTGCGCTATACTATCTGGGGAATTTTGATGGTAACTCCCGTGTTGGTAGCCGATATTTTTCCCCATAATCGGCTGCCGTGGGGCGAAGCCACGCTTCTTGTTGCCTTGGTAGCGGGTTTTGTGTTGTGCGTGATTTATCAGGTGATAGCCAATGCTGTGAAACGCAACCGGCTGCGCAATCACTACGATGATAAAATGGAAAAATATATTAACGACGTATTGAACTATTAAAGCTTAGCCTTATGGACATCAATGAGATTCTTAGTTATAAGGACAAATTCACAAAGAAAGGCTTTGTGGAGAAAATTTCGCGCATAGCTAAGCGCGCTGGCGCCAAACTCGTCTATGCGGCTCTCATTCTTTATTATACGCTTGAATCAGATAAGGTGAGCTTGAAGGACAAGGCAATCATCTTGGGTGCCTTGGGCTATCTCATCAGCTCCCTTGATGTGGTTCCTGACGCCATACCCATCGCTGGCTTAGGCGATGACCTTACAGTGCTGGTCTTTGTGCTGAAGAAGGTTTGGGGAGAAGTGAACGACGACGTCCGTGCCAAAGCCAAGTCCAAGCTCTCGCGTTGGTTTGATGCGGACGAGCTGAAGGATGTGGACGATTTGTTCAACCAGAAGCCGGAGGACACTCCCGTCTGATTTTTGTAACAGGAAGAAACGAATTAACGCTCTTGGAAATTTCCCAACGGAGATGCCAAGAGCGTTTTTTGTGTCTGATTGATATTGATTGAGAGAGATTTTTTTAATCAGTGAGCGATTTGATGTCCTTGAGGGTGACGCGCCCTACGATATAGATGATATCTGTCTCATCGCTCTCATAGTTGACCAACGAGTACTCGTAGCGCCCCTTACCAAGGCTTTTCATGAAGATTTGTGTGTTGTCATCTTCATCCTTGATATCCATTGCCAGAGTATATTTGTTGTACTTGAGCCATGAAATGGCATAGTTTCTTATTTCCTTGTTTAGAGGCCTCTTTTCGCAACTAAGGATTCTAACCTCCTCAAGTTTCTTGGCAAGTTTGCCGATGTCGTAGTCTCCAACCTCTTGATTGTCCATCATGGAGAGCATCTGTTTAGAGATATATACAGTTGAGACTCCCTTGTAGTTTATATATTTCCGAAAGAGGGCTTCCTGCGCGTGGGCGGCAGTGATGCTGCACAGTAATAGGAGGAGAAAAAGAATGTGTCTTTGAAGTTTCATTTCATTAATGTATTAAAATATTCTTGTGTCATTTGCCTTACTTGGAACTGTCTTTATGGGATTCCTTGCTGTGTGGCAGTGCGTCGTCCGCCAATTTCAGTCCCTTGTTGAGTTTTTGAGAGAAGAATGTCAGCGCCTTTTCCGTCTCCTTATAGGCATCGTTGGGATTCTGGTAAGTGTCTTGAGCCGTGGCGACAGGATGTGGGGTGCGGTTGGATATGTAGACCGCCGATAGCGAAGCCACGAGGACAAACGAGGCGGCGATGCCTCCCAGCCAGCGCAGTGCCTTGGAACGGTCGTGGCGGTGGACTTGTTGCTCAAAGCGTTCCCAGTTGTCAATCTGCCAGGAAAGGCGTTGCTTGAGGTTGGTTTCAGGGACAGCATTGCCGTAAATTTCACGCAGCAACTGCTGGTCGGGCTTCAGCTCCTCGTCCACCTCGGTGTTCAGCATGATGTTCATGAGTTGCTTCTCCTCTTCGGCAGAAGTCTGTCCGTCATACCATTTTTGCAAAAGTCGTTTGATGTCTTCTTTATTCATTTTCTTTGATGAAGAAATAGAGTTTTCAATTGTTTTCTTGCCCGACTTAGGATAGACCTGAGATTCACCTCAGTGATGCCCGTAGCCAAGGCAATGTCTTCGTATTCCATCCCTTCAATGTCGCGCATGGTCAATACTGTTTGCTGGCGTTCGGGAAGTTGACGGAGGAGCGTTTGGATAAAATCGTCCTCGCCAGAGAGACCTTCGTGATGAGTGGGAGCGTCGGCAATGTGGCGTTCGTTTGCAGCAGTGAGACTGCTGGTGGCAATTTTTGCCTTTCTTGACTTATCTGCAGCTACACGCCTCAGCGTAGAAACGGTGTATGCCAACACGTTTTCAACGCCCCCTATCCGGTCTCGCCGTGTCCACAGGCGCAGGTAGGTGTCCTGAACCAAGTCTTCAGCTTCGGCTTTGTCGCCTGTAAGACGGAAGGCAACTCCGAATAGATGGCGCTGTAGCGGTAAGAACTGTTGTTTGAATTCCGTAGCGTTCACTGTCAGAAAGTTAAAATTAGAGATTGCGGGTCAACGCATTGAATCGTGAAATCAATTAAATGTCAATATCAAGTGACGAGAGGTCCTTGGGATTAATGTTGCCAGTGATACGCACGATGTCGGTTTCATTATCTTCAATGTCGCAAATGATAATCTCGCTGAACACGTTACCGTCGCTCTTGCCAAGTATTTTGGCGATTTCGTCTTTTTCAGCTGTGCTCGCCAAAGTCTGATAGCCTTGTGCGGCAAACTTATCCATGGCAGACAAAATCGCCTTATGGTCCTTGGACTTGCTTTTTTTCATGGAGAGAATTTCAACCTTTTCAACTCCTTTCGGCATTTTAAAGTCTCCGATTTGGGAGTAAAGGGATAGGTTGTCCTTGTTGACGACAATATAATTCGCCTGAGGTCTTGACTTGTAGAATTGGAAAATGTCTACCACATTGTTGAAATTCTGAGCTGTGCACAACTGGACTGAGCCGATGAGGAGCACGAGAGATAACAAAATTTTCTTCATAATGTTTCTGTTTTGATTTAATTTCTACTAATGTAGACGTAAGCAACGAGACTTTTGTGGCATTGGAAGAAGATTTTTTTTGTGAAAAATCTGAATATGCTCTTGTATTATATATATTATAATATATATAATAGGAGTTCGATGAGATATGGCTATGCCCGCTCTAAGAGCCGCAAGAATTCGCATCAAGATTCTTCTATTGAGGATTGAGCGACAAGTGTCGACAAACTCGTTGACAAATGCCGACAAACTCGTTAACAATTGTCGACAAACGTGTCGACAATTGTCGCACAATCGCCAACAAGTGCAGTTGAACGTCTTAGTTGGTTGCTACCAGTTCTATTGATTCATCAGATTCGTTGAATGTACATATATAGGTATTTTCAGACTCTTTGTTGGGTCAGCGGTCGAGGCTGTCGTAAGTTTTGTGACCTTTAGCATAATATTGCCATAGGATGCAGTGGCGATAGAGGATTTCGCTATCGGGTACTCGGCGCATGGCTTGGATGCGCTCGCGGTCGGCTGTAAAATCCTTGCGCCAACGACGGAAGGCACGACGCCCCTTGATGACCGCCTTGAAATCCCCGAAGTTGCGCTTGAGGATAAGCATCTCGAAGGCTGCAAGATAATCGAGAAACCAACGGCGGCGCATGACGGCATTTAACCTATTGGACTCCACATTCTTGTATATCATCGTGAGATTATTGCGGAAGTTGAGGTAGGTCTTCATGGGGTTGCTCTTGGGCAGCGTACCGCCTCCCACGTGGTAAACCTTGCTTTTAGGGATGAGCATGATGCGACGTCCCATGATGCGCAGTCGCCAGCATAGGTCTATCTCCTCGTTGTGGGCAAAGAAGCGCCTGTCTAATCCACCTGCTTCCCAATAGTCTTTCTTCCTGATGACTAAACAGGCTCCCGTTCCCCAAGCCAAGAGGTCGGGGGTGTCGTATTGTCCCTCGTCAGCCTCGACGGTCTCAAACATGCGACCGCGGCAAAATGGATAGCCCAAACAGTCGAGTTTGCCGCCACTGGCTCCCGCGTATTCAAACTTTTCGCGCTCGCGTATGGAGAGTAATTTGGGTTGGCAGGCGGCGCAGTCATCGTGGGCATCCATGTAGTCGAGTAGGGGACGCAGCCAGTGGTTAGTCACTTCCACATCGGAATTGAGGAGTACGTAGTATTCGGCATCAACCTGTTTCAGTGCACGGTTGTAGCCCTCGGCAAAGCCATAGTTCTTGTCGAGGACTATGGTGCGCAACTGTGGAAAGTCGCGGCTCAACATCTGCATGGAGTCATCGGTGGAATCGTTGTCAGCGATGATGATTTCTGCCTCGTTGCTGGAACATTCCACCACGTTGGGCAAATATTGCTGCATCATCTTACTGCCGTTCCAGTTGAGAATCACAATGGCAGCCTTCTTGTTTTCTTCCATGAGTTATTCTATGATTTGGGCGCGCAGGGCGTCATTCTTCAAATTGAAATCACCGAGTCGAACTCGGAGTATTTCGTTGTCGTATTCTTTCTTTGCCAATTTTGCAGGAAGTTCCACGCGTATATAGTTGCGCGTGAAACCGTGCATCGGTCGGTGGGGAGCAGCCTTCTCGAAGAGCACTTCCGCCTCCTGTCCGATGTGGGCTGCATAGAAATCGTGCGTCTTCTGTTCAGAGAGAGCCAGCAGTCTCTTGGAACGTGCCTTCTTTTCTTTCTCATCAACCACGTAGGGAATGGCGAGAGCCGATGTCCCCGGACGTTCGCTGTAGGGAAATACGTGGAGCTGCGTGACGGGTAGTCCTTCGAGGAAGTTGAAACATTCCTCAAAGTTCTCCGGGTGCTCGCCCCTGCATCCCACCATGACATCCACCCCAATGAAAGCATCGGGCATCTTCTCTTTGATAAGGTGGATTTTGTGGGCAAAAAGCTCACTGTCGTATCGGCGGTGCATGAGTTTCAAAACAGCGTCGCTGCCGCTTTGGAGCGGAATGTGAAAATGGGGCATGAAGGCGCGTGAATGGGCGCAATAGTCGATGAGTTCATCGCTTAGCAAGTCCGGTTCAAGGGAGGAGATGCGATAGCGCTTGATTTCCTCCACTTGGTCGAGTGCCTTTACCAAGTCGATGAAACGCTCGTGAGTTGTTTTTCCAAAATCGCCGATGTTGACACCGGTGATGACAATCTCCTTGCCGCCTTCTTCGGCAGCCTTCTTGGCTTGTTCCACGAGAGAGTTGATGGAGGGATTGCGAGAGAAGCCACGGGCGTATGGTATGGTGCAGTAAGTGCAAAAATAGTCACACCCGTCTTGAACTTTCAGAAAATAGCGTGTGCGATTGCCACGTGAGCAGGAAGGCTGAAAAGTCTTGATGTCCTTCGTCTTCACCGAATGATAGAAGCCGCTGTCGGTGCCTCCGTTGAGCTCTTTCGCTTTAGGAGCGTTGACGGGATGTAGGCGCAGCGTCCATGCGTCGTTGAGATATTGAATGAGGTTGGCTTTTTCGTTGCTGCCCAGCACGAGGTCCACACCGGGAATCTTTGCAACGGTGGCGGATTCCAGCTGAGCGTAGCATCCTGTCACAACCATAAAGGCATTGGGATTCTCTCGTGCTACACGATGGATGAGCTGTCTGCACTTGTGGTCGGCTTCACCCGTGACGGAACAAGTGTTGATGAGGCACAGGTCGGCAGGTTCCGTTTTCTCAGCCTCCGTCACTCCCATCTCACTGAGCGAGCGCGCGAAGGTGGAGGTCTCGGAGAAGTTGAGTTTGCAGCCCAGCGTGAAATATTTGGCTTTTTTGCCTTGAAAGATGCTTGTATCTATCATGCGGTGTCATTGTAAGGCGAAAGATTCTTCGCGCGTACATTTTATAATATATATCATAACAAACTAATAGGAGAGAGGCTGGTAAATGCTTGCGACAAGGAAGCAGCAGTCCGTCTCGCATTTTGTAGTGCAAAGATACGAAAAAGATAAGAATCTTGTGCGTATAGCAAAGGGATTTTCATGGAAAGATAGGGCTGTTGAGAACTTAATACAGAAGCTCACGATAAGTTTAACTTTCATTAGCACTTTGTAAGTTATTGAAATTCAGTTGTTTGCGAAAAAGTTACAGAAAAGTTCAAAAAAAAAATGAAAAAAGTTATCGTGGTATTAAAAAAATAGTTACCTTTGCAGTGTTTTAATAAACAAATGATTGTTTTACAGATTTAAAAAGCAAAGAAAATGAAGAAATTAGTTTTGATGTTCGTAGCTATCGCAGCTATGTCTTTCGCATCTTGCAATGGTAACAAGCAGGCAGCTCCCGCTGCTGATTCTACAGCAGATTCTACTCAGGTAGATTCTACAGCTACTGACAGTGCTGCTACTGATAGCGCAGCTGCTGACAGCGCTGCAGCTCCTGCTGACACAGCAGCTCAGGCTCAGTAATTTGCGAAAGCGAACAGAAAATTTGAGAAATTCCGTCAGACTCTGTGTTGAGTCTGGCGGTTTTTTATGCACAATAGTGTCAACAGTCGGTTGAGTCTATTGCGCTTTTTTATTTTCTAACTCATGCCCCACAACTCCATCTCCAAATAAAAAACGCATCGTCAGGAGAGCGGAGACTATACTGACGATGCGATTTACGTTGTGTTGAGAAGTAAACTTCAGCGCTTGGGTTAGAGTTTATTGCCAGCTTTGGGGAACACTATCGTAGGTTTGAAGTTCTTTGCCTCTTCAAAGTCCATCAGCGCGTAGCTGATGATGATGACTTCGTCGCCGACCTGAACCTTCCGGGCGGCAGCTCCGTTGAGACAGATACAACCTGTTCCGCGCTCTCCCTTGATGATGTAAGTTTCGAAGCGCTCGCCGTTGTTGTTGTCTACAACCTGCACCTTCTCGCCGGCAATCATGTTGGCGGCATCCATCAAGTCCTCGTCGATAGTGATAGAACCCATGTAGTGGAGGTTTGCCTCCGTTACCGTGGCGCAATGGAGTTTAGATTTCAATACTTCAATCATCATGGTCCTGCTTGTATTTGATGTGGTCGATGAGACGAATAGGAGTGTGTCCGCAGTAAACGGTGATACACCCCACCACGTATGGACTGTCGTTCCAGTCGTTGACATCGAGCAGTGTGTTTCCGTCGACAATCTCGAAGTATTCTACATCAAGACCGTCAATGGCGTTAATGTCTGCCACCACCTTGTCGTGAGTTTCTTTCACCGTGTGGTCCTTGGCATATTCCATGCTCTCCTTGAGCACCTTGTAGATATTGGGAGCGATGGCGCGCTCTTCGGGAGTGAGCAACGTGTTGCGTGAACTCATAGCCAGTCCGTCAGCCTCACGTACAACGGGGCACTCCACGATTTCCACGTTCATGTTGATATACTTCACGAGCCGTTTCACCACGGCAATCTGCTGCCAGTCTTTCTCGCCGAAGTAGGCGCGGTCGGGACGGACAATGTAGAACAGACGGCTCACCACTTGGCAAACGCCGTTGAAGTGTCCGGGACGCTTGGCGCCCTCCATGACAGTTGTGACTGGGGGAAAATCGAATTGACGCTTGTCGGGAGTGGGGTACATCTCCTTCACCGATGGAGCGAAAACATAGTCGGCATGGCATTCTTCCAAAAGTTTGCAGTCGGCATCCAAATTTCTCGGGTAGCGCTCCAAATCTCCCTTGTCGTTAAATTGAGTAGGGTTGAGGAAAACAGAGACGACAGTAACGTCATTCTCTTTAACGCTGCGCTTCACGAGTGAGGCGTGGCCCTGATGCAAAGCACCCATCGTGGGCACCAAACCAATCTTCTTACCTTCTTTGCGAACATTGAAGAGTTCGTTCTGAAGGTCTACAATCTTTTCGAATAATTTCATCGTATACTTGTTTTAGCAACTGCAAAGTAACAACTTTTTTATTAAATAAGAAAGAAATATTATAAAAATATGCCAATAATCCCTTTAAAAAAATGTTTTGTGGGGGGCTTATTCTTTTTTCTCAACTTTTTTTAGTAACTTTGCAAAGTTAATAGAGTGCATTATGGCTAAAAAAGTATTATTCATCAACCAGGAAATCATCCCTTATGTGCCAGAGACAGAAATGTCCCGGATGGGCAAATTGTTACCGGAAAAGACCCAAAGCGACGGGTTCGAGATTCGGACTTTTATGCCCAAATGGGGAAACATTAATGAACGTCGCGGACAACTGCATGAGGTGATTCGGCTCTCTGGAATGAATCTCATTATCAATGATACAGACCATCCGCTGATTATCAAAGTGGCAAGTATCCCAACATCAAGAATTCAGGTTTATTTCATTGATAATGACGACTACTTTATGAAGCGTGCAGCCATGACTGCCGACGATGCCGGCAATGAGTATGCCGACAATGGTGAACGTGCTATCTTCTTCGCCCGCGGAGTCTTGGAGACTGTGAAGAAACTTCGTTGGACCCCGGACGTGATTCACTGCCAAGGTTGGATGAGTGCCGTGGTGCCTCTTTATGTGAAGACAGCTTACCACGACGAGCCTTCCTTCGCCAATGCCAAGGTTGTGACTTCTCTCTTCACAAGCCAGTTGAAAGGTGACTTGAGAGACGACTTCAAACAGAGCGTCGTGTTCAAGTCTGCCACAGAAGACAAATTGAAGGACTACAAGGATAAGTTTGACTTCCTGGAGCTTGGAAAGTTGGCTGTGGACTATAGCGATGCCGTAGTACAGGCAAGCGCCGATGTCAATGCTGAACTGCTCCAGTATGCCAAGGACAAGAAGTTGCCTGTGATGGACTATCCCGGCGAGGACTTCGGCTCTGCTTATACTGACTTTTATAATAAAATCAGTCCAGACAAATAAATATAGACAACTTTATGAACGCTAAATATATTGCAGGCCTCGCGTTGGCCGCTCTCACTCTCATTTCATGTGATGACACTACTGACACCATCGGACAGTCGCTGGTTGAAGGTGGTGACGTTTTGGAGATTGGGACGGACACATTCGTCGTGACGACGCAATCTGTGGTTGCAGACTCGGTTCTGTCGCGCAATACGACTGGTTATTTGGGTAAAATCAAAGACCCTGAGACTGGCGCTTACGTGACGGGTGATTTTATGACTCAGTTCCACGTGATTGAGGATTACAACCTGTTCATGACCAAAGATTCTATCATGAGCAAGTGGAACGGTAATATCGCTGCCGACTCATGTAAGTTGGTTTTCTATTACAGCAGTTTCTACGGCGACTCGCTTGCCTCCATGAAGGCGCGTGCCTACGAAATGTCGCAGCCGATGACCGAGGGCGTCAATTATTATACGGACTTCGACCCGATGAAGGAAGGGCTTATCCGCGAGGATGGTTTCGCCGTAGACAAAGTGTATTCTATCACGAACCTATCCCTAAGTACGGATGAACGTTATGCTTCCGACTATGTACCTTACTTCAGCATTCCACTCAATGACCCTTATACTGATAAGGATGGCGTGACTTACAATAATTTTGGTACGTATCTCATGCGTATGTATTATAACCACCCTGAATATTTCAAAAATTCAGTGGCGCTCGCCAATCATGTGTTGCCTGGTGTGTTTATCAAATACGTCAGTGGGTTAGGCTCAATGGCTTATATTAACTCCGTCAGACTTCTTACCTTCTACGACTATCAGCAGGATGATAGTATTGGCGCTGTATATTCGTCGTTGGACGGAACGGAGGAAGTGCTTCAGACCTCAACGATAACGAACGATGAAGGCACTATCAATAGGCTTGCCGCCGACAATAGTTGCACTTATCTGAAGACACCTGCCGGTATATTCACTGAAGTGACTTTCCCTGTGGATGAAATTCTTGGCGGCACTCATGCCAACGACAGTATCAACACTGCCCGGCTTGTGCTGCAGCGAATCAATTCGGAGACGACAAGCGATTATGCGCTTGACCCCCCTTCGACCTTGTTGATTCTACCCAAGGATAGCCTCTACTCCTTCTTTGAGAACAAGGAAATTACCAACAGCCGCTATTCTTTCTTGGCTACCTACGACAGTTCCGACAATACCTATACGTTTAATAACATCTCTGGACTGGTGAAGTTCATGAAGCAAAAAGAAGGACAGTCGGAAGACTGGAATAAAGCCATCGTCGTGCCTGTCAGCACAACCACCACGACGGTGAACTCTACAACTTATCTCACTTCTGTTGTTCACGACATGTCGCTCACAAGCACGCGTCTTGTTGGCGGCACTGCTACGACAAGACCTGTGAAGCTATCCGTGATTTACAGCAAGTTTCAGTAATGGCAGATAATTTTCTTGAACGTCGTCAGCGCGACTACGAAGAGCGCAAAGCACGCTGGCAGCAGAAAAAGCATCATCAGCTCAGGGTCAAACCCCATGTGGAGAGGCCAGACGACGAAGCTTTATAAACAATAAAACAATCTAACGGGGATGGTTGTGCTTCGGCACAACCATTTCTTTTTTTTCAGACGGAATATGATGAGACAGATTCTGACAGTAGCAATTTTCTTGTTGACCTCTCTTCAAATGCCAGGTCAGCGCAACGAGATTTACAATGACCGTATCGCCTCCCTCCAAGTAGTGGCTGGCGAGGACTGGCTGTCATTGCCGGTAATCACTCTTAACGGCTCCACGCCTATCATCATATCCTTCGACGACCTTACCCACGATTACACCCGTTTCTGCTATAAGCTCATCCATTGTGAGGCAGACTGGACCCCTTCCGACCAGCTCTTCTCCAGCGACTACTGCGATGGATTCGCAGAGGGAAACACGATTGATGACATTTCGCAGTCAATCAACACCAACACTCTCTACACCCATTACCGACTGCAATTGCCCAATTCCAATTGCCGCATGAAAATGAGTGGCAACTACAAACTTGTAGTCTACGATGAAAACGATGAGGATAATGTGGTATTTACCGCTTGTTTCATGGTGGTGGACCCTTTGATGGGAGTGGGACTGAACATCGTGACCAACACTGACATCGACGTGAATAACCAGCATCAACAAGTGGAGATGGATTTGAACTACAACCAAGCTTTCCGAGTTACTGACTATCAGCGCCAAATTAAGACTGTGGTATTGCAGAACGGACGTTGGGACAATGCCGTTTGGAATCCGCAGCCTCAGTTTGTCACAAATGATGGACTTCGATGGGAACATTGTCGCCAGTTGATTTTTCCCGGTGGCAATGAATACCGCAAGTTTGAGATGCTCGACATGACCCACACTACGATGGGACTGGAGAATATCCATTGGGATGGTAGAGAATATCAAGCCTACGTTTGGACCGACGAGCCACGCAAGAACTACGTCTATGATGAGGATGCCAACGGTGCCTTCTACATCCGCAATAGCGACAATGTGGAGAATGATGAGGCGAGCGATTATGCCTTTGTTCATTTCCGTTTGTTGGCTCCCAAACAGACCGACGGTGTCTACCTCAATGGAGTTTGGACCAACGGGCAGTTCCTGCCAAAATATAAGTTGGAGTACAACGAGGAGAACCAAAGCTATGAAGTCGCAGTTCCGCTGAAAGAGGGCTATTATAGTTATCAGTATCTCTCCGTAGGTTCCGATGGCGTGGGCCGACAGCTTCCATCCGAAGGCAATTTCTATCAGACAGAGAATACTTATCAGGCTCTGGTTTATTACCGTGGCAACGGTGACCGTACTGACCGCCTTGTGGGTTATCAGGATGTCCAATTCAAATAGTAGTTAGCCTATGAAAGTATCATTTATCGTTACTACCTATAATCTCCCTGTTCCCCTGCTCTCCGAATGCCTCCGAAGCATTATGAAACTCTCACTGAGTCCGGAGGAACGTGAAATCATCGTTATTGACGACGGTTCCGATTTGTCTCCCCTCATGGAGTTGCAAGATTTGTGTGATGACCTCATCTATCTCCGCCAACCCAATCGGGGAGTCTCGGAAGCCCGGAATATGGGCATTCGTGTGGCTTCAGGCGACTATATTCAGTTTGTGGACGGCGATGATAAGCTTATCACGGCTCCTTATGAGCATTGTCTTGACCTCGTACGCTATCACAATCCCGACATTGTGGTATTTCAGATATCAAGTTCTGAGAATCAGAAAACCTCCTTCAATTTCGACGGTCCCATGTCGGGTGGTGAATATATGCGCAATCACAACCTTCACGGAACGGCTTGCGGAATGATATTCAAGCGTTCCATTCTTGGCGAACTGCGCTTCACGCCCAACACACGCCATGAGGATGAGGAGTTTGTGCCTCTTCTGATGCTTCGTGCAGAGCGACTGTTTCTGGGTGACTGTGCGGCATACTATTACCGCAAGCGCAGCGGCTCGTTCATGCATACAGCTTCTCCAGAACATTACAATAAGCGTCTCTCCGACATGGAGCATGTTATTTTGCGGCTCAATGGCATTGCCGATACACTTCCTACACCCGACAGACTGGCATTGCAGCGTCGAGTGGCACAGTTGACGATGGATTATCTCTATAACACCATTCGTTTCACCCACAGTCGGCAACAGCTTGATGAAACGATGTCTCGCCTCAAGTCGAAGGGACTTTATCCATTGCCCGACAAGAAATATACCCGTAAATACCAGTTCTTCCGCAAGACCATCGACACTCGCATCGGTCGTGAGATGATGCTTCTGCTCCTAAGATAAACACTTGGCTTATGAGAATTCTGTTAATGGGTGAGTATAGTAATGTTCATTGGACGCTTGCCGAAGGTCTGCGAGCCCTCGGTCATCAAGTCACCGTGCTCTCCAATGGCGATTTCTTTAAGGATTATCCCCGCGACATTGACCTTGTCCGTCAGTTGAGTACGATGGGTGGAGTTAAGTATGTTGCCCGCCTGCTTCGTTTCCTGCCCCAGCTCAAAGGCTACGATGTGGTCCAACTCATCAATCCCATGTTTCTCGAACTCAAGGCGGGGCGAATCAAGCCTGTCTATCACTATCTTCGCCGACATAACCGCTCCATGTTTCTCGGTGCTTTCGGCATGGATTATTATTGGGTACACGAGAACGATACGCGGAAGCCATTGCGCTATAGCGATTTCAATATAGGCAATCAACTCCGCCATAATGCTGACGCTGAGAAGGAGCGCCGCGATTGGTTGGGCACCGACAAGGAGCGGCTTAACAAGTTGATTGCTGCCGACTGCGACGGAATTATCTCCGGACTCTATGAGTATATGGCTTGCTATGAGCCGGTGTTTCCCCAAAAGACCACGTTCATACCATTCCCCATCATGCCTAAGGACAACGTCCATGTAGAAGAGAAGCAACCCGGCGAGAAAGTCAGGCTCTTTATCGGTGTCAACCGTGAGCGGTCTGAATATAAGGGCACAGACATCATGCTCCGTGCCGCACGCCGCGTGGCATCCGACTATCCCGATAAGGTGGAGTTGCGCGTGGCTGAGAATGTGCCATTCAAACAATATGTCGAGATGATGAATGGCAGCGATGCCATCCTCGACCAACTATACAGCTATACGCCCTCAATGAATCCACTTGAGGCGATGAGCCGCGGACTCATCTGTGTGGGTGGGGGAGAACCTGAGAACTATGAGATTTTAGGTGAGAAAGAGTTGCGCCCCATCATTAACGTGGAGCCTAATGAGCAGAGTGTTTACAGTCAACTGGAACAACTCGTTCTGCACCCTGAGAGAATCGGCGAATTGAAGCGCCAAAGTGTGGAATATATACGTCGCCACCATGACTATCGAAAGGTGGCTCGCCAATATTTGGATTTCTATGTCGCAAAAGGTAACTTATAGATGTAGCACCTGCGGCTATGAGGCAGATGTCTATGAAGGGAAGGGGCTGTTTGGGCAACACATCACCGCTGTGAGTTGCCCCGATTGCCATACTATTCAGAATATCGTGGTAGGCGGAGGCATTGGGCAGGTAGCCCCTTCGTTTACTACGGAAGTGGGTCGTCTGTGTCTGCGTTGCGGCAGCAACCGCATCCAGATTTGGGACAAGCACACCTGCCCCAAGTGCGGGGGAGTCATGAAACCAACAGGACGGACTGAGTTCTGGACGTAGAGACAATTTCCATTTTGTTAGAACGACCCAGAGTCTTGGTCGGAGTTGTTGATTTTCTTGTCAAGATGGTGTTGTTTGCCGGAGAAGAGATTGTAGCTAAAGGAGAGCGTGATGAGGTTCTTCTGTGAATTGATTTTGTTCGTACTGTAGTTGTAAAACACACTGTTGCTCATTGTCTCGTCCCAATACTGCGGAGCGTCAAAGAGACAAATTCCATCTAAACTGATGCGCAATTGTTTGTGCTGAAAAAAGACAGATGCCATTGTCTTGCGTTCGTTTGAAGTCCGATAGTTTCCATTAGGAGTCATGCATTTCTTCTCCCAATAGAACGCTGCTCCCCAGTTCTTTTTTTTGGAAACCTATTTGCACAATCAAAGGCATCGCCCAATGGGTGTGTACACCCATGATATCGCTTTTTTGATTGTCATATTGGGCACCCGTGTAAACGTTAATCGTGAGTAGGTCGTTCTTGAACGGCTTCAATTGCCCCTGGAAATAAGACGTCCAAGTGATGCTGCGGTCATTATTCATGGGTTGTGACGTCATGACCCGCTCTCCGTTCAGTATTTGCCAAGAGTAGTAATTGCTGATGCTGTTGGTTTCATAATCCACCTCTGTACCTAAGTCAAAGTCAATATAAGGAGTCTGAAGTGAGTAGCTCAATTTCAATGCATTGTCGTTGCCGCTTTTGAGATAGGGATTGCCTATGCGATAGAGTCCCGGAATGACGACTGTGGAGTTGTTGCTGAGTTGTGAGATGCCCGGCAACTGTGGTTCCGACATCAACTGAAGCCGTAGTATTCCATGCTTGAGTTCGTAGGCGAGCAGCCTATCATTTGGCGGATGGCATCGGGTACTTTTTGGTTCTTGATGTTGAGCGTGATGCGGAAGTCCTCCAAGTCGTCAAAGATGAAGTTCACGGTGTATTTGTGCTGCATGTAGTTCAGTTCTCGGAGTGCCTGTGCCATCGATACATTAAAGGACTCATGATGTTGAGAACATGATTCGTGATTCCCTTACATGCCAACAGCTAAAGGAGTTGATTGCGAGAATAGGCATCCCTTAGGCTTGGAAAGAGGTAAAAAATCAACAATTATTAAATTTTAATCCAAAATATTTGCTTGTCTCAAAAAAAAGATGTAATATTGGAGCCGAAACCAAATAACAAAAGCCAAATTGTTAACCAATGAATAAAAATCAGAAAATCGTTGAGTGCGTGCCTAACTTCAGTGAGGGACGCGACATGCAGAAAATTAATTCCATTACCGATGTCATTAAAAGCGTCAAAGGTGTTCGCCTGCTTGACGTAGACCCTGGTGAGGCCACTAACCGCACGGTTGTTACGTTCGTGGGTAGCCCCGAAGATGTTTGCGAGGCTGCCTTTAAGGCTGTGGCTCAAGCTGCTAAAGTCATTGACATGCGCCAGCATCACGGTGCCCATCCCCGTATGGGAGCTACCGACGTATTGCCGCTCGTTCCTGTGAGTGGGGTTACGCTCGAGGACTGCGCTGAGATGGCACGTAAGTTGGCTGAGCGCATTGCCAAAGAATTGCGCGTTCCGTGCTATTGCTATGAGGCTGCCGCCTTCACTGAGGAGCGACGCAATTTAGCTGTATGCCGCAAGGGCGAGTATGAAGGATTGCCCGACCGCATGACCCAAAAGGAAGAGCAACCCGACTTCGGCGCACGTCCATGGGATGATGATTTGGCGCGTACCGGATGCACGGCTGTCGGCGCACGCGACTTCCTCATCGCTGTCAACTTTAATTTGAACACAACTTCTACTCGCCGCGCCAATGCTATTGCCTTCGACGTGAGAGAGAAGGGTAGACCTAAGCGTGAGGGTGACAAACTCACCGGCAAAATCTTAAAGGATGAAAATGGCGAGCCCCTCATGCAGCCAGGTACGCTGAAGTCAACCAAAGCCATTGGCTGGTTTATCGACGAATACGGCATTGCACAGGTCTCCATGAATATCACCAATATCAATGTGACGCCTCTCCATGTAGCTTTCGATGAGGTTTGCAGAGCCGCTGCCGCTCGTGGTATCAGAGTTACGGGAACGGAAATCGTCGGACTCATGCCGAAGCGCGTGTTGACCGAGGCTGGTCGCTACTTCCTTGAGAAACAGCAACGCTCAACGGGTATTCCAGAAGAGGATATTATCAAGATGGCTATTAAGTCAATGAGCCTTGACGACCTCAAGCCTTTCAACCCGAGAGAGAAGGTTATTGAATACTTGTTGGAGGATGCTCATCCAGTGAAGCGTCTTGCTGATCTCACGGTGAAAGAGTTTGCCGAAGAGACATCCCGCGAGAGTCCCGCTCCTGGTGGTGGAACCATAGCAGCCTGCATGGGCGCATTGGGTGCTGCATTGGGGACGATGGTGGCTAATCTCTCAGCCCACAAGCGTGGATGGGATGACCGTTGGCAGGAATTCAGCCAGTGGGCAGACAAAGGTCAGCAACTGGTTAGCTCTTTGCTTCATCTCATCGACGAAGATACAGCCGCTTTCAACCGCATCATGGATGCCTTCGGTTTGCCAAAGGGAACACCCGAGGAGAAACAGGCTCGTTCAGAGGCGATTCAAGCCGCAACGCTGTATGCTTCAGAGGTGCCCTTGGAGACGATGCGCGAATCGTTCAAGGCATTCGAAATATGCCGTGCTATGGCTGAGACAGGCAATCCCAACAGCGTTTCCGATGCAGGTGTAGGCGCTCTCGCAGCACGTGCTGCGGTGAGAGGAGCCTCCATGAACGTTCGCATTAATGCGTCTTCACTCAAGGATAAGGAAACCGCTCAGCGACTCATCAATGAGGCTAATGAGCTTGCTGCCAAAGCCGATGCCGAGGAAGCAGCCATCTCAGCCATCGTTGACGGGAAAATCAACGGATAATGCTAGGCTAGGGGGCATCGGACTAATCAGACCAATCCGACTTTTCTGACCAGTCTGATTAGTCTGAGCCCTCCGAGTTCTCTGAGCACTCCGAGTTTTCCGAGTTCTCCGATTGCTCCGACCTCCTCCTTCTCAATAATCAATCGCAATTCCTAAAAACTAACAATATATGACTA
Organism: Prevotella sp.; assembly: GCA_050946455.1. Classification (GTDB taxonomy): domain Bacteria; phylum Bacteroidota; class Bacteroidia; order Bacteroidales; family Bacteroidaceae; genus Prevotella. The sequence goes on along the minus strand of JBMNUV010000001.1, from coordinate 136,631 downwards.
CTAAAGAATTTCAAGATGAGATTAGAGCCGGTATACCCGACTATTTACCTGAACCGCAAGAATATGACACCTCTATCAACCATGCGCCAAAGCGCAAGGACATCTTGACCTACGAAGAAAAGAAACTCGCTCTGCGCAATGCTCTGCGCTATTTCCCCAAGAAGTTCCACGCCACTTTGGCTCCTGAGTTTGCAGAGGAACTGCACAAGTACGGCCGTATTTATATGTACCGCTATCGTCCCCGTTATGAGATGAAAGCACGTCCCATCAACGAGTATCCGCATCGCTCTGAGCAGGCTGCTGCCATCATGCTCATGATTCAGAACAACCTTGACCCGCGTGTGGCTCAGCATCCCCACGAGTTGATTATCTATGGCGGAAATGGAGCCATCTTCCAGAATTGGGCTCAATACCGTCTGGTGATGAAATATCTGAGTGAGATGACCGATGAGCAGACGCTCGTGATGTATTCCGGTCATCCTTTAGGACTCTTCCCATCGCATAAACGCGCTCCGCGTGTGGTGGTGACCAACGGTATGGTGATTCCCAACTATTCCAAACCTGATGATTGGGAACGCGACAATGCTCTCGGCGTGAGCCAATACGGTCAGATGACTGCTGGTTCCTATATGTATATAGGTCCTCAGGGTATCGTACATGGTACAACCATCACCGTCTTGAATGCTGCTCGCCGTGTGATGCACGACCCAGCCCGCCATGTCAAGAATCAGATTCCATTGTTTGTTTCTTCCGGTCTTGGTGGCATGAGTGGTGCTCAGCCCAAGGCTGGCAATATCGCCAAGGTGGTGAGTGTTGTGTCTGAAATCAATCCAAAGGCAGTGCAGAAACGTTACGACCAAGGATGGGTGGATGAGATTCATGACAATCTTGATGAACTGATGAAGTCTATCCGCGAGGCACTCGCCAACAAACGCGTGGTGTCAATGGCTTATCAGGGCAACATCGTTGACCTCTGGGAACGTTTGGCTAAGGAGGACATCGAGGTGAATCTCGGTTCCGACCAGACTTCTCTCCACAATCCGTGGGCTGGTGGCTACTATCCTGTAGGACAGTCACTGGAGGAGAGCAAGAAGATGATGGCGGACAATCCCGATGAGTTTAAGAAGAGAGTGGAGGCTTCCCTGCGTCGTCAGGTGGCTGCTATCAATCAGCTTACTGCGCGCGGCATGTATTTCTTCGATTATGGCAACGCCTTCCTGTTGCAGTCGTCACGTGCGGGTGCTGACATCATGACGCCCGATGGCAAGTTCCGCTATCCATCATACGTTCAGGACATCATGGGTCCGATGTTCTTCGACTATGGCTTTGGTCCCTTCCGCTGGGTCTGCACTTCCTGCGACCCCGACGACCTTGCCTTGACCGACAAGTTGGCTGAGGAAGTATTGACCGAAGAGCGCAAGCATGCCACAGAGGACATTCAGCATCAGCTTGACGACAATATCCACTGGATTCGTGAGGCAGGCAAGAATCATCTTGTTGTTGGCTCACAAGCACGCATCCTCTACGCCGACTGCGAAGGCCGTACTAAGATAGCTTTGGCATTCAACAAAGCTGTGAGGGATGGCAGACTGAAGGCACCCGTGGTATTGGGTCGTGACCATCACGACGTGAGCGGCACCGACTCTCCCTTCCGCGAGACCAGCAACATCTATGACGGTTCACAGTTCTGCGCCGATATGGCTGTGCAGAACGTCATTGGCGACTCGTTCCGCGGTGCCACGTGGGTGAGCATCCACAATGGCGGCGGCGTAGGCTGGGGCGAAGTGGTCAACGGCGGCTTCGGTATGGTCGTTGATGGTTCTGAAGAGAGTGATACCAATATTAAGGAAATGCTCTTCTGGGATGTCAACAACGGAATCGCACGTCGCTCATGGGCACGCAACAAAGGCTCTATGGATGCTATCCAAAGAGAAATGGAGCGCCGTCCCGACATGAAGGTGACGATGCCTAATCTTGTAGACGACAGCATCATCGACAGCAGTGTCAACAAAATAGCTTCTCCTGAGAAGTAATATAACAGTGAGGCAAGTCCAAGCTTGCCTCACTGTATAGAGAGTGTTAACATTTAAAACAATTAATAAGCAATAAAACATCGTCCCATCCTTGCATCTCGTTTGACCAATATGACTAAACATCGCACTATGCTGGTAATATGTATTCCTATTGTCCTTGGAAAAACGAATCTTGGGTGGGATTTTTAATTATTTACTATGAACGTACATGAAATCAGTGCAGGTCATTTAACCCTTGATACCGTATGGGAAATCCTGCGAGGTGACTACAAACTCAAGTTGGGCGACGACGCTATCCACCGTATTACAAGATGCCGCGAATATTTGGATAAGAAAATCGCTTCATCGAAATCTCCTATCTATGGAGTGACAACAGGCTTTGGCTCACTCTGCAATATTTCTATCGGTGAAGACCAACTTTCGCAACTTCAAATCAACTTGATGATGAGTCATGCTTGTGGAATTGGTGAGCGCGTTCCCAATGAGATTGTCAAACTGATGATTCTTCTGAAGATACAGTCGCTGTCGTATGGATATTCCGGCTGCAAACTCGACACTGTACAGCGCTTGGTTGACTTCTTCAATAATGGTATCTATCCAATCGTTTATATGCAGGGTTCTGTAGGCAGTTCAGGCGACTTGGTTCCTCTTGCTCATCTTTGTCTGCCCCTCGTTGGTTTGGGCGAAGTGGAGTATAAGGGCAAGCGCATGACTGGTGCCGAGATGCTGAAGACGATGGGTTGGGAGCCTATCAAGTTAGCTTCGAAGGAAGGACTTGCTCTGCTCAACGGAACACAGAACATGGCTGCTTTCTGCTGCTGGTCTATCATTCAGGCAACGAAGCTCAGCAATTGGGCAGACTATATCGCTTCCATGTCACTCGACGCTTACGATGGGTGCATTGACCCGTTCCTGCGTCCCGTTCATTTAGTGCGTCCTCATCAGGGACAACTCGATACAGCCGAGCATATCTCCAAGATTTTGAAAGGCAGTGAGCTGATTCAACAGCCCAAGACGCATGTGCAGGACCCCTATTCATTCCGTTGCATCCCGCAAGTTCACGGCTCTGTGAAGGATACGGTTCATTATGTTCAGCACGTTACCGATATTGAAATTAACGCAGCTACGGACAATCCCACCGTTTGTCCCGACGACGACCTGATTATCTCAGCCGGCAACTTCCACGGAGAGCCAATCGCATTGCCTATGGACTTCCTTGCCATCGCTATGTCGGAGTTGGCTAATATCTCCGAGCGCCGTATCTATAAACTGGTGTCAGGAACCCGTGGACTCCCCAGCTTCCTCGTTGCTAATCCCGGTGTGAACAGTGGCTTCATGATTACGCAGTACACCGCAGCCAGCATTGTAAGCCAGAGTAAGACACTCTGTATGCCGTCTTCAGTTGACAGCATTCCTACTTCACAGGGACAGGAAGACCATGTGAGTATGGGTGCCAACGCTGGAACAAAGCTCTACCGTGTGATTCTCAACACCGAGCGCGTTTTGGCAATCGAGCTTTTCAATGCTGCCCAAGCCTTGGAGTTCCGTCGCCCGTTGAAGTCCTCGCCCGTCATCGAGCGCATCTTCAATGATTACCGCAAGGTAGTGCCGTTCATCGACAAGGATGTCGTGATGTATCCTTACATCGCCAAGTCTGTCGAATTCATGCGCACTGAGAAATTGGAGGATTAAAGGAACGCAGGTAAGACCTGTTTGGAACAAATGAATTTGCCTATTAGGCTGTACTAAAATATTTGATTATGCGACTTATCATCTATAACATCAAGACTATTTTCGGAATCCGTCCCAAGGATTGTCTGCGCGTGTGTGGTGAGGAGATGAAGAATCCTTATTCGCTTGATAATGCGTGGCTGATTGTGCGTGACGGAGTAATAGAACGTTTCGGCGAGATGACATCTTTCCCTAAGGACGAGCATTTTGACGAGTCGGTTGACGCGCGAGGCGGTATGCTCTTACCTGCCTTCTGCGACAGTCACACCCACTTGGTTTATGCGGGTCAGCGTGAGCAGGAATGGGTGGATAAAATTCGCGGACTGAGCTATGCCGAGGTAGCACGCCGTGGTGGTGGCATTCTCAATTCTGCCGACTTGCTTCATCTCACTTCAGAGGATGAACTTTACCGGCAGGCGATGGAACGCGTCAACGAGATTGCAGCCAAGGGAACGGGATGTGTAGAGATAAAGAGCGGCTATGGACTCAATACGGAGGACGAGTTGAAGATGCTTCGCGTTATCCGTCGTATCAGTGAGTCGGCTCCTATCAAGGTAGTGTCTACCTTCCTTGGAGCCCATGCCGTGTCGCGTAAGTATTTAGGCAGACAAGGCGAATACGTAGATATGCTCATCCGTGAGATGCTGCCCGAAGTGGGGCGTGAGCATCTTGCCGACTTCGTGGATGTGTTCTGCGATGAAGGCTTCTTTACTCCTGAGGAGATGGGGCGCATTCTCAATGCCGCCGCGAAATATGGCATGAGGCCCAAAGTGCACGTTGATGAATTAGCGGCAGGTGAGGGACTGCGCGTGGCAGTTGACTGCCATGCCTTGTCGGTGGACCACTTGGAGAGTATGCCCGAGAGCGATATTCCTCTGTTGAAGGCTTCCACAACTATGCCCACTGCACTGCCCGGTACATCGTTCTTCTCCAACATGCCGTATGCCAAAGGCCGCAGCATGATAGACCATGGATTGAGTCTCGCCTTGGCGAGCGATTACAACCCCGGTTCTACGCCTTCAGGTGACATGAAGTTTGTGATGTCGCTGGCATGTATGAAGATGCGGCTGTTGCCCGAAGAGGCTCTCAATGCAGTGACTATCAATGGCGCTTATGCAATGGGACTCAGTAGTGACTACGGCAGTATCACCGTGGGGCGTAAGGCGAGTTTGATACTCACTCAACCTATTCCATCGTTGGCTTACATTCCCTACGCCTACACAACCAACTGCATCCGTCATTGCTTTAAGTAAGTAGTCCCTCAAGGATGAGCCTTCGAAACTGTTTGGGAGGAGATTCACGATGATTCATCGTCACAGCATCCTTGCTTTACTCTTTCGCAGTTTTGAAGTAAAATCAGAAATAAAAAAAGGTCGGTAGCTGTTTCGCTATCGACCTTTTTCTATGATGAAATAGAATGTTATTCTACTACTACGAGTGGGTCTTCCTCCATGACTGCCTGACCTAACTTCACGCAGATGGCAGTAACCTTTCCGTCTTTCTCAGCTTCGATGTTATTAGCCATCTTCATGGCTTCGAGCACAACAAGCGTGTCGCCAGCTTTCACTTCCTGACCAACTTCTACGTTGATGCCGGTAATGGTGCCCGGCAGGGGAGCCTTGATGGCATTCTGCGTGTTGACACCGGCTACAGGAGCGGCTTGCTCCTCATTGTCAGCTTTCTCTGAAGGCTTGCCAAGAACAACCTTTTTCTTCTCAGGCTCTTCCGGCTTCTCCATGCCCACTTCGAAACTCTCACCGTTGACTTTCACCTCAGCGGTATAGTTCTCTTCGTTGATTTCTCCAATCTCGACTTTGTATTCCTTACCGTCGATTGTGTATTTGAATTCTTTCATTTTGGATAATGCTTATTTTGAATTAGGGCTTAGGTGTGAACGAGAGGAACTTCGCATCCCACATGGTCTGCTTGGGTCTGATAGTGATAACACCACTTTCCTTCTCGTGAACGTTGTTGCCTTGATATTCGTAAAGTGCCATTGCGATGGCTGCATAAATGTTCTTGTCCATCTTCTAAGAATTTAAAGAATTACATCGGCATGCATCCATGCTTCTTTGCGGGAAGCGACATGCGCTTGTGAGACAGTTGAGCAAGACCGCGGCAGATGCGGAAACGTGTGTTGCGCGGCTCAATCACATCGTCAATATAACCGAACTGAGCTGCTTGATAAGGATTAGCGAACGTCTCGGTGTATTCCTCTTCCTTCTCGGCGAGGAACTGGTTGACATCGCCTCCCTCTTCTTTCACCTTCTTAGCCTCCTTGCCACAGAGAATTGCCACAGCACCAGAGGCACCCATCACAGCAATCTCAGCCGTAGGCCAAGCGTAGTTGAGGTCGTTACGGAGCTGCTTGCAGCCCATCACGATGTGGGAACCGCCATAGCTCTTGCGCAGCGTTACGGTAACCTTGGGTACGGTAGCCTCGCCATAAGCGTAGAGCAACTGTGCACCGTGGAGAATGACGGCATTGTATTCCTGACCTGTACCGGGGAGGAATCCAGGAACGTCAACGAGCGATACGATTGGAATATTGAAGGCATCGCAGAAACGTACGAAACGGGCACCCTTGCGAGAAGCGTTCACATCGAGAACACCTGCGTATGCAGCGGGTTGGTTGGCTACGATGCCCACGCTCTGACCGTTGAAACGTGCAAAACCAGTGATGATATTCTTGGCAAACTTGGGCTGCACCTCGAAGAATTCGCCATTGTCGGTGATTGCGTTGATGACCTTGTACATATCGTATGCCATGTTGGGGTCATCGGGAAGAATATTGTTGAGTGAGTCTTCCGTGCGGTTGATGGGGTCGTTGCACTCCACGCGTGGAGCCTCTTCCTCGTTGTTGGAGGGGAGGTAGCTGAGCAACGTCTTCAGCATCTCCATGCATTCCTCTTCGGTCTTGGCAGTGAAACTTGTCACACCGCTCTTAGTGGCATGAACACTGGCACCACCTAAATGCTCAGAGTCGATATCCTCACCCGTAACAGTCTTGACGACCTTAGGTCCTGTGAGGAACATATAGCTTGTGCCTTCAGTCATGAAGATGAAGTCGGTGAGGGCAGGGGAGTAGACAGCACCACCTGCGCAGGGACCCATGATACAAGAAATCTGCGGGATGACACCAGAAGCCAAAATATTGCGCTCGAAAATCTCACCATATCCAGCGAGTGCCGAGATACCTTCTTGAATACGAGCTCCACCAGAATCGTTCATGCCGATAACGGGAGCACCGTTTGCCATAGCCATATCCATCACCTTGCAGATTTTCTGACTCATGGTTTCGGAAAGAGAGCCGCCGTTGACAGTGAAGTCTTGTGCATAGACATAAACGAGACGACCATCGATTGTGGCAGAACCAGCCACAACGCCATCGCCTAAGAACTGCTTCTTCTCCATGCCGAAATTATGGCAGCGGTGAAGTTTGAACATATCATACTCCTCGAACGAGCCTTTGTCGACGAGCATTTCAATGCGTTCACGGGCTGTGTATTTGCCACGGGCGTGCTGCTTTTCGATGGCTTTTTCACCACCACCGAGGCGTGCCTGCTCGCGTTTGGCGAGAAGCTCTTTAATCTTTTCTGTTTGTTTGCTCATAATTTATAGCTATTGTATAGTAACTTTTATCTTGCAAAATTACTGTTTTTTCTTGACATAGCGAAATGATAGAGGCATTTTGTCACCATCTTTTGCTCTTCACCTGTGCATCAGCCTTTTCCCAGTTAGTATCAAGTGAGAACTGCGTGACGTAGTTGGGATTGTTGTAATAGCTCCAAACCAACTCCTTGTCTGGGTCGTTGAACCAAGCATTGTTGATGCTGGCGTTGCGGTAAAGGGCAATGACCTCGTCTTTTTTGCTGTTAGTACTGGCTTTCGACAGTCGCTGCGTGAAAGTGTCAATGAAATCGTAGAGGGCGTATGCCTGACGGTCGAGCATGTTCATGCTGCTGTCGGGCATCAGCTCGCTGGCTTTCAATGCCATGTATTTCAAAGCATCCACCTTGAACGTGGCAATCTTGCGGGTCTCGATGTCGAGTTGTGTGCTGTCGGCAATCTTTTTCGACAGACGGTAAACCTCATTGTATACCTGTTGTGCGTTAGCGCTCATGGTGGTGAGACAGAGCATCAGCAAGGCAATCATTGTCTTTTTCATCTTGTTGTACTTTTTAAATGGGTTATTTGAAGATAACGTTTGAATTGACTATAAAGATACAGAAGGAACTCAACTTTTAAGATTTATTATCGGTGAGTGATGCGGTCCTTGTTGTGAGTGGCAAAATCCTTCCAACTACTGTAGTTCTTTTCCTCTGTTTCCGGTCGTCCCATCTGGAGGAAATGGCAGTAGGCAGCACCGAGTGCGTCGGTTGCATCCATAAAGCGCGGCATTTCATCAGCATTAATGTTGAGCATACGACGAAGCATATCGGCAACCTGCTGTTTGCTTGCCGAACCATTGCCGGTGATTGCCATCTTGATTTTCAAGGGCGCATACTCGTGAATGGGAATATCGCGGCAAATGGCTGCAGCGATAGCTACTCCCTGTGCGCGTCCTAACTTGAGCATTGACTGGACGTTTTTACCAAAGAAAGGAGCCTCGATAGCCATCTCGTCGGGTAAGTATTCCTCAATGATTCCAGTGATTCGCTGGAAAATCCGTCCGAGCCGCAGGTAAGGGTCCTTCATCTTACGAAGGTCGATGACTCCCATAGCCATCATGGACGCCTTGTTACCCACGACCTTCAAGAGTCCGTAGCCCATTACATTGGTTCCTGGGTCAACGCCAAGGATAATTTTACCTGTTTTGGAGACTTCTGCCATTTAGCGGTCAAGATAAGGATTGGAGGTTTGTTCTTCACCCATGGTGGTCGGCTCATCATGACCGGGAAGAATCTGAGTCTCGTCGGGAAGCTGGCTGATGGCACGCAGACTTTGTATGAGCAGGAACATGCTGCCGCCCATGATGTCAGTGCGGCCAACGGAACCGCGGAATAGAGTATCGCCGGAGAAAGCCAGATTCTCTTCCTTGCAGTAATAGAAAACGCTGCCGGGACTGTGACCGGGTGTCTCAAGAATTGTAAACTTGTGGCTTCCAAAGCTAATCACGTCGTTAGCGTGCAGATACTTGCCCACTTCAGGAATTTCGTAGTCAAGCGTGATATGGCAGAAGGATTCTGCCTGTTCCGGCAGTGACTTCATAAGAGATTCCTCGTCGGCATGAACCTCCACCTTCAGTCCAAACTCATCGAAAATGGTGTTGTTGCCGAAGTTGTGGTCAATATGCCCATGAGTAGCTATGAGATGTCGAGGCACGAGGTGGTTGTTGCGGATATAGTCAACGACAGCCTTGCGCTCCTCAGGGAAGAAAGCGCCACAATCCACGATGACGCAATCCTTTGTCTCATCGCTCATGACGTAGGTGTTCTCCTGAATGGGATTACAAACAAAACGTTCTATCTTCAGCATGGGATGTAAATGATATTTTTGCCAACAAACCACTTCTCTTCGAACCATTCGCTCAAAGGGAGTATGTTGGCAATTCTTTTAAATGGTTTAACTTCTTCAGTCACGTCACCCCCTTTGAGGGTGATGAAGCCATTAGGGAGTGCGTTGTGCTGGGTGCGTGAGATGTTTTTGCGCATGAGTCTCACCATATCGGGCAATGGCATGACGGCACGCGATACGATGAAGTCGAAGTGACCGCGCTCGTCCTCCCCACGCAGATGTTCCAACATGACATTCTTCAAGCCTATGGCGTTGGCAACCTCTGTGGCTACCTTGATTTTCTTGCCGGTACCGTCAATCAGTTTGAAGTTGACATTCGGAAACATGATGGCGAGCGGAATACCGGGGAATCCTCCCCCCGTGCCAAAGTCTAATACGTTGGTATCATCTTTGAAACGGATATATTTGGCGATGGCGAGAGAATGGAGAACGTGATGCTCATACAGATAGTCAATGTCTTTGCGGGAGATGACGTTGATTTTCGCGTTCCAATCTGCATACAAGTCGAAGAGAGAAGCAAATTGTCTTTGCTGTTCTTCCGAAAGATGGGGAAAATATTTCAGTATCTCGTTCATTGTTGTTTGAGTAATTCCTTGATTTCGTTTCTGCTGACTTCGATTCTTAGTTCACCGGCATTGTGAGGAGCCACCTCGTCTGGCGCATAGAAGAAAACGATTCGTCTCTTTGAGTAGATGAAATTGTCGGGTAGGTACGGCTCCTCATTGGCAAACACTCCTTTCTCTTTCAAATCTTCCTCGCTATCGGCGTGGAACTGCTTCATCAATTTGGCAGTGATGATACGCAGAAGGCTGTTGTTGTAGCCAGGTACGAAGATATCGTCAAGAGTGAGCAGATGTCCCGATGGTAACTTGAAGTTCTTCGCCGTAGTCTGCCACTCCTGTTCACCTGCATTTCCCGTCAGGACATGAGCCACATAGCAGAGCGTTGAGTCGGGTCCTTGGAGCGTTTCCGTATATACCTTATATATATAATGATACTGGTTGGCATTGGAACGGTCACTCTCGTAGAGGGCTGTGAACTGTTGGCGATAGCTGTCGATGCACTTCTGTGCGATAGCCGAAGCGAGCTGGTCAACTGGCAAGTTCCTTGTGGGGAAGTATTCCGGAAGAATAAAGCCAGCGCTCATCAAGGAGTCGTTGAGCGATTTCTCATCGTGGATGTAACGCAGACAGATATGAAGCTCGCATTGGGGTGAATGGGCATCGGAAGTAAGATGGACCGCTGTATCGACTACGACACTATCTACGTTGTAGCCGTATATTTTGTCAGAGTTGCCGTCCCCATCCTCACAGGAAGCGAGGAAGAAGACGGCAAGCAATGAGAATGCCAACGTTCTCAACATGAACGTCCGTTAATAGTTGCGGGCAATGATGACACGTGCCACAGAGGGCTTTCCACTAACCATGTCGGTGCCGGGTGTCTGGTCATAGCCGTAAGGAATGCAACGTATGGTAGCTTGCGTTTCTTCCTTGATTTTTGCCTCGGTCTCGGCTGTGCCGTCCCACGGGCAGAGGAAGAAACCGCCGTCCTTAATGCGATTCTTAAATTCTTCGTAGTTGTCGCAGGAATAGATGTGCTCATCGCGGAATTTGCGTGCCTTCTCAAAGATGTTCGTCTGAATCTCGCCGAGCAACTTCTTCACACGCTCCACGATTCCGTCGAAGCTCACACTCTCTTTCTCAAGAGTGTCTCGCCGCATGATTTCAATCGTGTTGTTCTCCAAGTCACGACCGCCCATGACGAGGCGAATGGGAACACCCTTGAGTTCATAGTCGGCAAACTTGAATCCGGGACGCTTGTTGTCAGCGTCGTCATATTTCACGCTCACGCCAGCCTCGCGAAGAGCATCAATAACAGGCTGCAGCTTGGCAGAGATGGCAGAGAGTTGTTCATCATTCTTATAGATAGGTACCATCACCACCTGAATAGGAGCTACCTTGGGAGGAAGCACTAAACCGTTGTCGTCGCTGTGTACCATGATAAGAGCACCGATGAGACGAGTGGAAGCACCCCAAGATGTAGCCCAGACATACTGCGGCTGATTGTCCTTGTCAAGATAAGTCACATCGAAACTCTTGGCAAAGTTCTGACCGAGGAAGTGAGAAGTTCCGCTCTGCAGAGCTTTACCGTCCTGCATCATTGCCTCAATGGTATAGGTGTCTACTGCACCGGCAAAGCGTTCGGTCTCACTCTTCTCACCCCGAATGACCGGAACAGCTATGATATTCTCGGCAAAGTTGGCATAGACATTCAGCATTTTTTTAGCCATCTCGCGTGCCTCTTCCTCTGTGGCATGAGCCGTGTGACCCTCCTGCCAGAGGAATTCAGAAGTGCGGAGGAACGGACGCGTGCGCATTTCCCAACGCATCACGTTGCACCACTGATTGCAAAGAATGGGCAGGTCGCGCCAACTGTGAATCCAGCCTTTGTAGGTGTTCCAAACCATTGTCTCAGAAGTGGGGCGAATGATGAGTTCCTCTTCGAGCTTGGCAGTGGGGTCAACGATGATATCCTTGCCGTCGTCGCTGGTCTTCAGGCGGTAGTGGGTCACCACGGCACTCTCCTTGGCGAATCCCTTCACATGCTCAGCCTCGCGGGCGAAGAAACTCTTCGGGATAAGCAAGGGGAAATAGGCATTCTGCACACCTACCTTTTTGAAATCAGCATCCAGAGCAGCCTGCATCTTTTCCCAAATCGCATACCCATACGGCTTGATAATCATGCATCCACGTACGGGCGCTTGCTCTGCCAAATCAGCTTTCATCACTAAGTCGTTGTACCATTGGCTGTAGTTATCAGCACGTTTGGTCAACTGTTTTAATTCTTTTGCCATTTTTCTTATTTCATTTTTTCGATATTCCTCTTACGAGTAGGGATTTGCCGAAAGAAAATAGGGATATTTCCTTTGCCGTTCCCCAAGAAAATCTTAACTTTGCGCAAAAGTAATAAAAATTATTGGGAAAATTGGGGTCGAAAGCTAAAAAAACAATAACTTTGCAAGTAGACACCCGAAACGAGTAAAAACGGATTAAAATTTATACGACTATGAAGAATTATAAGATTGCTACAGTGGGACTTTGTTTCCTCACTTTGACAAGTACGTTTGTAGGTTGCTCTACTAAGCAGGGTACAGGTGCATTAGCAGGTGCAGGAGGCGGTGCAGCTTTAGGTGCCATCATTGGCGCTATCGCTGGCAACGGTAAGGGCGCTGCCATTGGTGCAGCCATCGGTAGCGCTGTTGGCGCTGGTACAGGTGCCATCATCGGTCGTCACATGGATAAGGTGGCTCAGGAGACGGCTCAACAGGTGCCTGATGCTCAGGTGGAGGAAGTTACCGATACCAACGGCTTGAAGGCTGTGAAGGTTACCTTTGATTCCGGTATTCTCTTCGCTACCAATAAGGCTGATTTGAACCAGTCTTCCAAGAACAGTCTTGCTAAGTTCTCTACCGTGTTGAAGAACAACTCTGATTGCTATGTTGATATCTATGGTCATACCGACTCTACTGGCAACGACGGCATCAACATTCCTTTGAGCAACAACCGCGCAAGGAGTGTTTACAACTATCTTACCAGTTGCGGAGTTTCTTCCAGTCAGATTCAGAAAGTTGAAGGCAAGGGAAGTTCAGAGCCTGTAGCCGACAACAGCACCGTTGAAGGACGTCAGCAGAACCGCCGTGTTGAGGTTTATCTCTATGCTTCACAGGCTCTTGTGGATAAGGCCAACAATGGTGAACTCTAATAAGCAATCATTCTTTGCATTTTAATGTCTAATCATAGGGAATGTTCCTCCTTCGCGGGGGAGCATTCCCGTTTGTGTGTTCTATATGAAGCTATTGAAGAAGATTCTCAGGTGGGCACTGTCGCTCTTTTTCGCCACGTCTATTTTGGCTGTTGTCATCTATAAGTTCCTGCCTGTTTATGTCACACCGCTCATGGTGATACGTCTTTTCCAGCAGGCGGGAGAGGGTGAGTCGTTAAAGTGGCACCACACGTGGGTTCCGATGGAAGAAATCAGCCCACACATGCCGGTAGCGGTGATGGCGAGCGAGGACCAGCGTTTTCTTCTTCACCACGGTTTCGATATGAATGCCATTGAGAATGCAGCCAAGCATAATATCAATGGAGGTAAATTGCATGGTGGCAGCACTATCTCGCAGCAGACGGCAAAGAATGTATTCCTTTGGCCGGGCCGGAGTTGGGTACGCAAAGGCTTTGAGGCTTACTTCACGTTCCTTATAGAATTGATGTGGAGTAAGCAGCGCATCATGGAAGTCTATCTCAACTCTATCGAGATGGGTGATGGAATCTATGGCGTTGAAGCCTGCGCCAAGCACCATTTTGACAAGGAGGCAATTGATTTGACGCGACCGGAATGTGCATTGATTGCTGCCACACTGCCCAATCCACGCAAGTTTTCCTCCAAAGACCCTTCGCCCTACATTCGGAAACGCTCAGTTAAGATTCAGCATGAGATGCATTTCATTCCCTCTTTTCCCAAGGAGGGCGAGGATTATGACCCCAAAACCTCTTCTGGTGGTGTTTACCGGAATCAACATAAAAAATAATTTGTTCAATGGATTTAAGGAAAGAACTCAACGATAGTCAGTTAGCGGCTGTAGAATATGTTGACGGTCCCCAATTGGTAGTGGCTGGAGCAGGCTCGGGAAAGACTCGAGTACTGACTTACAAGATTGCTTATCTGCTCGAAATGGGGCTAATGCCTTGGACGATTCTTGCCTTAACTTTCACCAACAAGGCTGCAAAGGAAATGCGTGAACGCATCATCAGTTTAGTTGGCGGCGATAAGGCTCGTGGACTCCAGATGGGCACATTCCATTCTGTCTTTTCCCATATCCTTCGTGTGGAGGCTTCCTCCATTGGCTATCGTTCTTCTTTCACCATCTATGATGAGACTGACTCCCGTTCTCTTTTGAAAAATATCGTGAAAGAGATGGGATTGTCCGACAAAATCTATTCTCCTTCCGCAGTCCACAACAAAATCTCGCGTGCTAAGAACAGGCTTGTTTTTCCTGAGCAATATTCTTCCGACAGCCGTTTGGTTGATGGAGATGTGTGCGACGGCATGGGAGAAGTCAGCATCATCTATACAACTTATCAGCAGCGCTTGCAACAGGCATCGGCTATGGACTTCGACGATTTGCTGATGCTCACGTGGAAACTTTTCCGTGAGCATGACGACATTCGCCAGAAATATGCCAAGCGATTCCAGTACGTCTTAGTTGATGAGTATCAAGACACCAACTACGTTCAGCAGCGCATCGTTTATCAACTTACAGCAGAGCGCCAGAAACTCTGCGTGGTGGGTGATGATTATCAGAGTATCTATGCCTTCCGCGGTGCCAATATTGACAATATCCTCAATTTTCAAAGCGACTATCCCAAGGCAAAGCTTTTCAAACTGGAGCGCAACTATCGTTCCACTCAGAATATCGTCGCTGCAGCCAACAGTCTGATGAAGCATAATGAGCATCAGATTCCCAAAAACGTTTATAGTGAGAATGCCGCCGGCGACCGCATCACCTATAAACAACTCCACACCGATAAAGAAGAGGCTGCCTACGTATGTAAGAACATCCTTCATTTTCATCATGTTGAAGGGTGCGATTATGGAGATTTTGCCATTCTTTATCGCACCAATTCCCAAAGTCGCACGTTTGAGGACGAGATGCGGAAGCAGAATATTCCTTACCGCATTTTCGGAGGAATGAGCTTCTATCAGCGCAAGGAAATCAAAGATGTGCTTGCCTATTTCCGGCTCATCGTCAATCACGACGATGAGGAGGCTTTCCGCCGAATCATCAACTATCCAACACGTGGCATAGGAGCCACTACTTTGAATAAGGTAATAGCTTGCGCGGGTGCGAGCCAAACAAGTCTTTGGAATGTGATTGACCAGCCACAGCTTTATGGCTTGGATGTCTCGGCAAGCGTCCTCAATAAATTGACGGCTTTTCGCGATTTGATAGTTGGCTTCTCCAACATGATTTTTCAAAAGGATGCTTACGATTTGGGACGGCTCGTTATCTCTCATTCTGGCATCAGCGCCGACATTGCTAAGGACCATGACGATGAGGCAGTGGCACGGCAGGAGAACATTGACCAGTTTGTGGGTGGACTCTCTGATTTCGCTGAGACTCAGCGCGAGGAAGGAGAGGAGGAGCATGTGTTTCTTCCTGATTTTCTGCAGACAGTTTCTCTGCTCACCGACCTTGACAGCGACGACAATTCTCAGAGTCGCGTGTCGCTGATGACTATGCATGCCGCAAAAGGTTTGGAATTCCCCACAGTGTTCGTCGTGGGATTGGAACAGAACATCATTCCCAGTGGCATGTCAGCAGAATCAAAAAAAGGAATAGAGGAGGAGCGGCGTCTGCTCTATGTGGCTATAACACGCGCAGAGAAACGTTGTTTCCTTACTTCCGCCAAGAGCCGTTGGCGCTATGGCAAGATGGAATTTTCTATTCCTAGTAGCTTCCTTTTAGATATTTCTTCCGATTATTTAGCGGGCGACAATCCTTTTCAGTCTTCCCGTAGCCGATTCTTTGGCGACGGAGATTTTGAGATAGACCGTCCGTATCGTGGTTTCCAAGATTATGGCAATGGTCCACGGTTGAGTAGGCGCATGCAGAATTCGGAACCTGTGGCTGACCGATTCATTGCCGACCCTAAACCGAAAATCACCCGTCCTCATCAGCCTGAGCAAGCTGCCGACCCTCTCAGCGAGCGCACGAAGCAACGGTTGCTCTCCGAGGGTGGTAATGCCAAGAAACTTGCAGGAGCTATTGCCAACGGTGGTCGGCTTAGCTCATCGTTCAAGTCGGTTCGCGCCTTGAATCGTATGGGCGTAGCCAATAATAGACCGGACAACTTGGCTTCTCAGCTTACAGTGGGTTGTCGCATCCTTCACACTCGCTTTGGAGAGGGTAGGGTTGTGGCTCTCGATGGGCAGGGTGAGAACTTGAAGGCTACGGTGGAGTTTGACAATGTGGGGATGAAGCAACTCTTAGTAAAATTCGCGAAGTTCAACATTATTAAATAGATACGACATGAAGTTCTTGGATTTAGTTAATAAACGCTTTTCTGTGCGACATTTCTCCACAGAGCCTGTGAGTGAAGAACAGTTGAATGCTGTACTTGAGGCGGTGCGCTTGGCTCCCTCGGCTTGCAACAAACAGCCTTGGAAGTTTCTTATTGTTCGTTCAGAAGAAGCGAAGGCGCGTCTGCGTCAATGCTATAACCGCGATTGGTTCACCACTGCCCCGATGTATATCGTCTGTCTTCGAGACGCTCGTACTGAATGGGTGCGCCCGGACGACCAGAAGCCTCATGGCGATATTGATGTTGCCATAGCGACAGAGCACCTTTGCTTGGCTGCCGCCGAACAGGGACTTGGTACTTGTTGGGTCTGCAACTTCGACGTGAAGCGTTATCATGAACTTTTCCCGATGGAAGGCTATGAACCCGTCGCTCTGATTCCCATTGGTCATCCCACTCCCGACTGTCCGCATCCTGCAAAGATTAGAAAGGATTTGCAGGAGATTATTGAGTGGAAATAAAATGGGTTGATTCTCAATGGGATAGCGGCCAATCATTGAGATAAAATCCACCCAAGTTTACTCAATGTCTTTCTACTCTCGATTGCTGTCACGTGATAGACATAAGGCTACCACGTGTTAGACATGAGGCTACCACGTGTCAGACATGAGGCTACCACGTGTCAGACATCATGGATGAACGCTTCTTCAATCTAGAAGGACTGCATTCACGTTGATGGATAGCCCTCTGTGAATTCGTCTAACTCATATTATTAAATATATAGCTTACAAACGAATGAGTCCCAAAACAGACCCAAATAAGAAGCCCCTTACTTTCGGGCATTACGTGCAATCGAACATCGCGCTCGACGCTGACAGCATTGACTATCTTGTTAGGCATTGCCGCCGCATCAAGATAAGTCGTGGTGACTTTCTCCTACGTAAGGATATGACTTGCCGCCACACTTTCTTCGTTGAGCAGGGACTGCTTAAAAAGTACACCATCGATAGTAAGGGACGTGAGCATATTCTACTCTTCGCTCCAGAAAATTGGCTGGTCTGCAATGTGGAGACCCTCTTCTTTGGGAAGCCGTCGAGTTATTTTATAGAAGCCATTGAGGACAGTACGGTTCTGCTCATTGACGGAGGCACGATGGAGATGCTGCAGCACACCTATGCTCAATTCGCCGATTTCAGACAGCAGCTTCTCTATTCTCATGTGCACGAACTGGAGCGTAGGGTCAGCCAACTCATGGGTGATTCTGCCGAGGAACGTTATCTTGATTTCATGAAACGTTATCCCTCTTTGGCGATGCGGCTTCCCCAAGTTGAAGTAGCAGCCTATCTGAGTGTGGCTCCAGAAAGTCTGAGTCGGGTCAGGCGCGAGTTGGCTTCACGTGGCTGTAAGCCAAAAAATTACTGATTCTCTATCTTTGTTCTTTTCTTCCTGCATCTCCTACACCTTGTTCAAAAAGCTTTTAGAAAGAGGTGAAGATTTGCCATGTGTACTCAATAAGAAATATGGTAAAGAAAATAATATTATAGAAGATTATTCTAATTTATTAATGGAAGCTAATGATGAAAAATAGAGTTTTAATAATTTGTTTTCGTTAATAGACTTGAATGCTTTTAGTGGAGATAGGGTTCTGCTTCTAAAAGCACAATTCCTTTTAGCAGATACTGTCCCGAAGAATTTATCTGATATTCCCTAAAACTATTGTTTTGCTAATGTTGTTGATAAAGGTTCCAATGCTATCTAAAAATCAGACTGCTTAATATTAATTTCATCTTCTAATATGCAGAAAGCTTCGTCATCAGCGTGGGATTTGTTGAGCAAGGTAATACTTGCAGGAGTAATCGTTGACCGACAGAATAAGAATGTAACTACTCAAGGCTCATGTTATTATCACAATCTATATTTCTCACGCTGGTACAGTCTACATTTCTGAGGTGCCACATATAAAGTTCGTGCAGAAAAATGTGACATTATGAGAAAAGTTCGTGTAGAAAAGTGTGATGTAAGTTATAAAGTTCGTGTAGAAAAGTGTAAAATCATGCTTGATATTCGCATAGATTTTGTATCTTTGTGGTATTAATAGTAATTTTGGGAGACTATGGAGCGTAGCATAATTAAACAACTGAAAGAATGGAAGGACAGTCCATTGCGCAAACCCCTGATATTGGCTGGGGCAAGGCAAGTGGGTAAAACCTATATTCTCAAGGAATTTGGCCGGCGGGAATACGAGAATGTGGCGTATATCAATTGCGATAACAATCCCGAAGTGGCAGGGCTGTTTGCCGAGGACTACGACATGAAACGTGTGATTCTCGTCATTGGTGCCTTGACGGGACAGCCTATTTTTCCTGGTAAGACCTTGATTATCCTCGACGAGATACAAGAGTTGCCCAAAGGCCTTTCCGCGCTGAAGTATTTCTGTGAGGATGCGCCCGAATATCATGTAGCCGTGGCAGGTTCCCTGCTTGGCGTGTCCTTGCATCGTGGTGAGTCTGCACCCGTAGGCAAGGCAGACATCATCCGACTGTACCCCATGAGTTTTGAGGAATTTCTCTTGGCAAAGGGCGAAGAGAAGGTCTATCAGATTCTTATGTCGAAAGATTGGACGACCATCTCACTGCTCCACGAAAAGTTGAAGAAACTGCTTCGCGAGTACTATTTTGTTGGCGGTATGCCCGAGGCGGTGAAAACTTTCCTGAAGACCAATGATGCCAATCAGGTGAGGCGCGTACAGGACGACGTCTTATATTTATATAGGAGTGACATGTCGAAGCATGTTTCTGCCGATGAGGCGACACGCATCAGCATGGTATGGCAGTCCATTCCCTCGCAGTTGGCCAAGGAAAATAAGAAATTTGTTTATGGCGTACTGAGGAAAGGGGCAAGAGCTAAGGATTTCGAGACAGCCATCCAATGGCTAGTCGATGCGGGTCTCGTTTACAAGGTGCCCAGAGTTAGAGAAGTAGGCATGCCACTGAAATTCTATGAGGATGTCAACGCATTCAAGATTTTCATGCTCGACGTGGGGCTGCTTGGTGCCGTCAGCGAGATGGAGCCTGCTATGATGCTCATGTCGAACAATGCCATGACTGAAAGCAAAGGTGCTTTTACGGAAAACTATGTACTCTGCCAACTGAAGACCTTGCCAGGCATAGCCATCTATTATTATAGCCGTGAGGACTCACGGCTAGAACTGGACTTCATAGTACAAAATAAAGGCCGCATCTTGCCCATCGAAGTGAAGGCGGAGGAAAATTTGAGGTCGAAATCGATGAAGGCTTTCATAGATAAACATGAGAGTCTGCATGCCGTCCGCTTCAGTATGTCGCCTTATAGGGAACAGGATTGGCTGACCAATGTTCCACTCTATGCCGTTAGGACAATCTGAGACTGCAAAAACTAAACATCTCGGTATTTCCGGATATTTTGAACATTTAAAATTCTTGCAATTCTCTATCTTTGAGTCCGAATTACAACATTGGTTATAGGAATGGCTTGTTGAATCTTTCTATTGTCCATAAAACAGATGCCCACGGAAAATATCCGTTGTCCCGAAGAACGGTGAGTATGCGGTGAGGGCCTTCTATCATGACGTGGAGCTCGGGATGAAGGTGATACCGCTGGCTAAGGCTGCCTGTATGCCTCCCTGGCTGATGCCGCTCAGAAACAGACGCCTCTGCAGGATACTCAGGTGAAGTAGTGAGGAAATTAACCAGGCTCCCTCACGACAATAGTCAAGAAGTATGGGAATTTGCTCTCTTTTTTTATCTCTTACATCACTCTGTCTATGACGATGTTCCTGTAGAGCCTGGTGTCAAAAAGCTGTAAGTCATTGGAATCTGTGTCGATAATCTTTTCTTAACATAGGTCAATGTTCAGTTCTCTTTTACTTGCTAACTTTGCACCAAGAAATTAAAGAAGAAAGGAAAAGAAATGAAAACTCTTCAAGTTTTAGTGTTAGATTCTGCTTCGAAACTTTCAGCAGAGTATCTCTTCAACTACAGTCCTCACAAATTTCAATTGGTGACTGATGTTGAGTCGGCTATTGAGCGTATGCAGTCCACGGATTACAACATGGTGGTTGTAGATAGCTCTTTGACTGACAAGTCTGAATTAGAACTGTTGCGGTCGATGGTGACCCGCCAACTTCCTGAGGCTCTTCTGACGGAAGTTGATTCAATGGACAATAAGTCCTTGATGAGGCTGGTGAATCAGACGGCAGCAAAGATGAAAACAGAATCGAAGAAAACGGTCAACGTAATGGACGGCACGTTTGAGCTTCAAGGTTTGAGAACAAAGTGAACGAGACAAACAAATATTTAATTGAGAAAGGAACAACAAAATGACAACAAAAAGAATAGAGAGTATAGCTTCACCTGTTGAGACACACTGGGTAGGTGACGGATTCAGAGTGCATAATTTCATACCAGGACCTGATGATATGCCCATGGCAGATATGGACCCGTTCATCCTGTTGGACTACAACTCTCCGCTCAAAGTAGAACCCTCTGAGACTGTTAGGGGAGTGGGCGCACATCCTCATCGTGGATTTGAAACTGTCACCTTGGCTTATCAGGGTGGAGTGGAGCATCACGACAGCGCCGGCAATCACGGTGTGCTTCATGCTGGGGACGTTCAGTGGATGACGGCTGCTGGCGGAGTGCTGCACAAGGAATATTACGAGAAGGCTTGGGCACGTAAGGGTGGCACTTTCCAGATGGTACAGCTCTGGGTGAATCTGCCTGCAAAGAACAAGATGGATGCACCTGCCTATCAGACCATTCTGAATGGGCAGATGGGTGTGAAAGCCCTTGAGGGAGGCAGTCGCGTTGAGGTCGTTGCCGGAGAGTATCAGGGCGTGAAAGGTCCTGCACACACATCCCCGTCAATCTGATGAATGCAATTTTGAAAGAGGGAATACAAGCCTCCTTCAGCTTCCCCGCCAACTTCAATACCGCATTGCTCGTGGTGAGTGGTACTGTTGAAGTGAATGGCGTGCCAGTTGCGACAGACCACTTCGTGAAATTCGCCAACGAGGGAGAGTCTTTTGACGTGAAGGCTACCTCCGATGCCACGGTGTTGGTGATGAGTGGAGAACCCTTGCATGAGCCATTTGCAGCTTATGGTCCCTTCGTAATGAATACTAAGCAGCAGATTTATCGTGCTTTCGACGATTTCCGCGATGGAAAGTTCGGTCACCTGGAAGACTAAGCCTTACGTTTCAAATGAAGTGAATGTTTTCAATTATATAAGGGCGACTACAGAAGTAATATCTGTAGCCGCCCTTTGCTATATAGGATTGTCAATTCTAATCCTTTTCTTTAGTCCATCCTGTTTTTATAATCCTCGTAGTCAAACTCACGAAGAGTAACGAGTTCGCCGTTGGGACGTGCCAGCATGATGGAAGGATGCGTCACGCCGTTGAACATAGTGGTCTTGACGGTTGTATAGTGGAGCATATCCTCAAAGATGATGTTCTCACCCACTTGCAACTCATGGTCGAAAGCCCAACTCTGCATGAAGTCGCCGCTGAGACAAGAGTTTCCGCCTAACCGATAGACAAAGGGCTTGCCTTGGCTTTCGTTCTCGTCCACAACTTGCGCCCCGCGCACCTCTGGATGGTAAGGCATTTCAAGACAGTCGGGCATGTGGCAGGTGAAACTCACGTTGAGGATTGCCGTCTTGATGCCATAGTTCTCCACGATATCCTGCACTTGACTCAACAGAACGCCAGTCTGCCAGCCAAAGGCACTGCCGGGCTCCAATATCACGTGGAGCCACGGATAGCGGCGATGGAATCCCTTCAGAACCCTAACCAACCGCTCGCGGTCGTAGTCTTTGCGCGTCATCAGATGTCCTCCGCCGAAGTTAATCCACTTCAACTGCGGGAACCATGCAGAAAACTTGTCTTCAATATGAACTAATGTGCGTTCGAAAGCGTCACTTCCGCTTTCGCAGTGGCAGTGAATGTGGAAGCCCGTGATATCCTCGGGCAACTTTTGCGGTAGGTCGGCGCTTAAAATGCCGAATCGTGAACCTTTCGCACAGGGATTATAGAGCAGTGTCTTGATTTCGCTGTATTCCGGGTTCACGCGCAATCCAATCTGCAAGTTGCTGTTGGCTTGCAAGGCTCTGTCGTGAAAACGTGAGTATTGAGACAGCGAATTGAAAATCAAATGGGATGAGCAACGGGAAGTTTCCTCAATCTCATAGTCGGTGTAGGCAGGAGAGAACGTGTGTGCAGGAGCGCCGAACTCCTCTTTGCCCAGCCTTGCCTCATAGAGGGAGCTGGCAGTGGTGGCACCGATGTATTCTCGAAGGATTGGGAAAGTACGCCACAAGGCATAAGCCTTGAACGCCATGATTATTTCCACGTCAGCACGTTGCGCCACGTCTTTGATGATTTCCAGATTATTTCTCAGTCGTTGCTCTTCGAGCACGTACATGGGGCGATTCACGCCCTCGAATGTTTCCAAGTTCACTTTCATGCTGCAAAGGTAGTGCAAATCGAGAGAAGAACAAAACAAGCGAGCTTGTTTTTTATTCCGAGATGCCGCCTACCTTATTGAAAGGTAGTGAATGGCGAGCATTGAAGAACATAACAAGCTTGCAACTTGATTCTCAGCCTTGTGTTTGCTAAGTGTTGGACGCTAACTGGAAGACAACTTCTTGAAAAGAATCAATCGACTATATATCATTAATTTAGTGAAAAGATTCATTATACATTAATATATTGTTGTCTAAATTAGAAAACTAATATTATATTAATTATTTAATAGTTTTCCATTTGTAGTTTGTAAATTACTAATAATCAGTCGATTGACATAATTTAACTATTTAAAAGTTGTCTAAAATATACAACTATTATTATAATTTAGTTATCTTTGTAGGCAATAAATGATAAATCAGGTAATCTAAAATTAAATAATCATCTATGATAGAGACAGTTGTAAAAAGAGACGGACGCGTTGATGGCTTTGATGAGATGAAAATCGTTGAGGCTATCCGCAAGGCTATGAGGCACACCGATAGTGGTGAGGACGATAAGTTGGCTTTCGCCATTGCCAAATTCATTGCCACTCACGGGCAGAAACAGATGGGAGTGGAACAGATTCAAGATGAGGTGGAGCGTCAGCTCATGGGCAGCAGGCGGAAGGATGTGGCGCAGAAATACATCCAATACCGTCATCAGCGTTCCATTGCACGCAAAGCCAAGACGCGCAATGTATTCCTCGATATTGTCAACATCAAGAGTACCGATGTGACGCGTGAGAATGCGAATATGAACGCCGACACGCCGGCGGGAATGATGATGAAGTTCGCCAGTGAGACTACAAAGCCCTTTGTTGACGACTACCTGCTGCGCGAGGAAGTAAGGGAAGCCGTGAGAAACAACTACATCCATATTCACGACAAAGATTATTATCCCACGAAGTCTCTCACCTGCGTGCAGCATCCCCTTGACGTGATTCTCAAACATGGATTTACTGCAGGTCATGGTTCATCGCGCCCCGCCAAACGTATAGAGACCGCTGCAGTGATGGCTTGTATCTCTTTGGAAACCTGTCAGAACGAGATGCATGGCGGACAAGCCATTCCTGCCTTTGACTTCTATCTCGCTCCCTACGTGAGGATGACTTACAAAGAGGAATTGAGAAAACTGGAGCAACTCTCGGGCGAAGACTTGAGCGACCTCTACGATGCACCCGTCCGTGACTATGAAAAGAAGAGCGTAGAGGCGCTGCGAGGCAAGGAAAGAATGATGCAGTTTGCGGTCAACCAGACAGTAGAACGCGTGCATCAGGCTATGGAGGCTTTCATTCATAATATGAATACGATTCATTCTCGCGGGGGCAACCAAGTCGTGTTCTCAAGCATTAACTATGGAACCGATACTTCAGCCGAAGGGCGCTGTGTGATGCGCGAATTGCTTCGGTCAACTTATGAGGGTGTTGGCAACGGCGAGACAGCCATCTTCCCCATACAGATTTGGAAAAAGAAGAGGGGAGTGAACTATCTTCCAGAAGACCCCAACTATGACCTATACAAGTTGGCTTGCAAGGTGACGGCACGGCGATTCTTCCCTAACTTCCTCAACCTTGACGCGTCGTTCAACCAGAATGAGAACTGGCGAGCCGATGACCCGGAGAGATACAAATGGGAAATAGCCACGATGGGCTGCCGTACACGTGTGTTTGAAAACCGATTCGGCGAGATAACTTCCATCGGTCGTGGCAACTTGAGCTTCACCACCATCAACATCGTGAAGATTGCCATTGAATGTATGAATATCAAGGATGAGGAAGAGCGCATCAACACTTTCTTTGCTAAGTTGGACTATCTGCTCGAACTCACGGCTATACAACTCGATGACAGGTTCAAGTTTCAGTCCTCAGCCCGCGCACGTCAGTTTCCTCTGCTGATGCAGTATCTCTGGAAAGGAGCAGAACAACTGAAGCCGGACGATACCATAGAGGGAGTCATCAATCAGGGAACCCTTGGCATTGGATTCATCGGTCTTGCCGAGTGTCTAAAGGTTCTCACAGGAAAGCACCACGGAGAGAGTGAGGAGTCGCAGCAATTAGGACTGCGCATCATCACCCACATGCGTGACCGTGCCAACGAGTTTTCTGAGCGTTACCATCACATTTATTCTATTCTTGCAACACCCGCTGAGGGATTGGCGGGAAAATTCACAAAGCGTGACAAGCAACAGTTTGGCATGATTGCCGGTGTTACCGACCGCGACTATTATACCAACAGCAATCACGTGCCCGTTTACTATAAATGTTCGGCACTCCACAAGGCTCAGGTGGAGGCTCCCTACCACACGCTGACTCGGGGCGGACATATCTTCTACGTGGAGTTGGACGGTGATGCCACTCACAATCCAGAGGCTATCATGAGTGTGGTGGATATGATGGACCGATACGACATGGGCTACGGTTCGGTGAACCACAACCGCAACCGTTGCATGGACTGTGGATATGAGACGGCGCGAGCCATTGAGGTCTGTCCCAAGTGCGGCAGTGTGCATATAGACCGCCTGCAGCGCATCACGGGTTATTTGGTAGGCACCACAGACCGTTGGAATGCCGGAAAGTTGGCGGAACTTAACGACCGTGTCACGCACAACATCTAACGCAATATGATTTCTGTATTATCCATCATCCACGACACGACAGTTGATGGACCCGGATTCCGGACATCCATCTATTGCGCCGGTTGTCCTAACGGTTGCAAAGGCTGTCATAATCCGCAGTCGTGGAATATCAACAATGGTCATTGGATGTCAACAGAGGACATCATGAAGGAGTTGGGAGATGACCCGTTTGCCAACGTCACGTTTACTGGCGGCGACCCGATGTATCAGCCGGAAGGTTTTGCCGAGTTAGCCGATGCCATCAAGACGAAACTCGGAAAGACGATTTGGTGTTACACAGGTTTCACTTTTGAGAATCTCTATCGGAATGAACGACAGCGAAAACTTCTCAATCGAATTGACGTTTTGGTTGATGGTCCCTTTGTTGAGAAACTTCGGAATCCCGACCTTCTATTCAGAGGTAGTAGCAATCAGAGGCTGATTGACGTGAGAAAGTCGATTGAGTCTGGCGGCAGGGTAGTGGGCTACGAAAGATAAAAAGTCCGCCTTCAAGTTCTATCAATTCTTGAAGGCGGACTTTTTTATGAATGAGTTAGATGATGAATACTGTTTAGTAAACGCGTGGACCAAAGATTTTTGTTCCAACACGAACCATTGTAGAACCGTGCTTCACTGCAATCTGATAGTCGTGGCTCATGCCCCAAGAGCGTTCCTTGAACGTGGGGTCATCGGCGAAATATTTAGCCTTGACCTCATCGAAGAAATTCTTGGCGATATCAAACTCTGAAGCTATCTTTTGCTCATCGTCCACATTAGAAGCCATCATCATGAGTCCTGCTATGTGTACGTGACTCAAGTTGCGCCACTCGCCAGCATCAAGTAACTGACGGCAAGCATCGAGAGTGAGTCCATACTTGGTTTCTTCCTCTGCGATATGCAGTTCGAGCAATACGTCGATGACGCGGTCGTGCTTGGCTGCCTGCTTTTCGATTTCCTTCAACAGTTTCATAGAGTCAACAGCCTCTATCATGCTGATATAGGGAGCGATATACTTCACCTTGTTGGTCTGAAGATGACCGATGAAGTGCCATTCGATGTCCTTGGGCAGAGACTCAACCTTCCGTGCAAGTTCCTGCTCATGACTTTCGCCAAACACGCGTTGACCTTCGCGATAGGCAGCTTCGATATATTCATTTGGGTGGAACTTACTGATTGCAACAAGACGCACACCACTTGGAAGCGTGTCCACCACCTCGTGCAAGTTCTTTGCTACATCTTCTAAATTCATATCTTTAGGTTAAAAGGTTTATGTCACAACCAACAGTCCACCACCTTTTATTCGGCTTTGGGCTGTTCTTCGTATTCGGGCTTGTCGTCGTGCTGCTCTTTCTTGGGCTGCGCGTTGTGCTCAAATACATCCATAATCATTGTTTCCGATACGCTGGCGATAATGTAGTCGTTCATCGTTGTGCCCATCACTTCAACGATATGCTTCACAGCGCCCTC
Organism: Prevotella sp.; assembly: GCA_050946455.1. Classification (GTDB taxonomy): domain Bacteria; phylum Bacteroidota; class Bacteroidia; order Bacteroidales; family Bacteroidaceae; genus Prevotella. The sequence goes on along the minus strand of JBMNUV010000001.1, from coordinate 109,647 downwards.
GAGCGTGCCCGCCTGTACAAGGTAGTTGACGTTGGAGCGTTTCTCCTTTTCGGTTTTCTCGTCGATGGTGATAAACTGCAACTTTGTCTTGTACCATTTATCGTCGCTCTCAATATCGGAGAAGAAAATCTCATGATAGGGAGCCGGCTTGATATCGGTGATTTTGAAGTCGCCGCTGATGTAGGACGACATCTCCTCTATGATTGAGTTCTCGGCTTCGGTGAAACTGAGCGCGTCAACTACGTACTGCTCAGTCACTTTCTTTTGTGTGCCATCTTCTTGTGTCTTGTCGTAACGAATCTTGGTCTCAAACCAATCTGATGTTCTTGATCTCATTTTACAGTTGTTTTGTCTTTTTCCTGCAAAGGTAGTGCAAATCGAGCGAAGAACAAAACAAACTTGTTTGTTTTTTATTCAGAGATGCCGCCTACCTTATTTAAAGGTGGGGTATAACGAGCATTGAAATCCGTCAATAATTAGATGAAAGCGTAGTGCTGAGTTTGTTTGGGAAGGTTATCTGCAAAGAGAAAGTTGGAAGTCAGCAAACCGCTGATGGAAAATATGTGTGGACTTTCTATTGAGAAAGAAAATATGGTTAATCGTCAATCTGGAAGCGGATGTAGGCGCGGTCGTCGAAAGACTTCTGGTTGAACTTCCAGCCTTTTGTTGCCTTAAATTCATTGATGCAGAGCGGGTCATTAGCAAGTTGTTGGGACAAGAGTTTCTCACTCTCACTGAGCGTGGGGCGCAGAAAAGGATAGCCATCGGAAGCCAGTACAATCTCTTTGGGGCTACTCTGGCACAATTTCAACTTGCGAATGTTCAGGCATCGGGTCTTGCTCATGGGAATTTTGAAACCGTCAACAACGCTGTAGCTGATATTCTCTTCTCTCATGGAACGGATAAGTTCGGGCAGAATGGCTTTGCGCCCAATATCATTGTTGCGGAGTTCTTCAATGGAGATTCCGTTTCTCAGTGCATTGTGAAGAACGAGTGAGCGTTTCTCAGCCAACACCGACTCGCCCGGTTTGGGGTTGTTGAAATACTGACCATCAATGATGCACTGGCAGTCACCCAACATCCAGACCTCATTACGATAGCGCGAGTAGATAACCATACTGGCGCAAAGGCGTTGTTCTGGATGCTTCTCCAATTCGTCAATGACCTTCTGCTCATCAGGATAGGCTGAACTGATGGCGCGCGTCAAACGCAACGCAGCCATCTTGATGGTTGCGTTGATGGGTAATGTGGTGACAGCTTGCTTGAGCAGCCGCATGGCATATTGACCGTTTGTCATTTGCGGATTGACGCGAAGTGGAGTCTTGCTCGTACTGCCGTCAATCACAGCGATGTAGTCGTCAGTGACTGCGATGCCGTCCTCGCTCAGGTCGTCGCTGATTTTCCCCTTTACCAGACTGTCGATGATTGTCATGATTGAAATTAGGATTAAAACTCTTTTTCTTTTTGTCCTTGAAATACCCCGTGCCGTTACCTTCCTCATGTTTTGAGGGCGAGGAGCCGATAGCGCGATTGTCGAAGTTGACGTGGCGGTGGGGCAGTGGGCGTCCATTGTAGAGCTTGGCAAGCAAGTCGCGGCGCCCTAACCGTGTGAGTTCTCGCTCAATACCGGCTCGCGCTTCCGGTTTGTACCAAAAGAAGAACTGGCGCTGGGCGAGCTTCTCGCGTTGCGTCTTGGCTGAAAATACTGGCTCAAGGGTATAGGGGTCGTAACCCGTGTACCACATCTCCGTACTTACCGTCATGGGTGTGGGGGTAAAGTCCTGAACCTGCTCCAAATGGAAGTCAAGGTCTTTCGTGATGACTGCCAACTCCGCCATATCTTCCTCATGACATCCGGGGTGGGAACTAATGAAATAGGGAATGATTTGCTGGTTGAGACCTTCCTCGCGGTTGATGCGCTCGAAGATGCGCTTAAACTCATAGAACTGGTTGAATGAGGGTTTGCGCATCAAGGCGAGAACTTTGTCGGAAGTATGTTCGGGAGCCACCTTCAGACGACCGCTGACATGGCGCGTGATAAGCTCGCGTGTGTATTGACGAGCCGCGGCGTTTGCCTTCTCATCCTTACTCTTATATAATAGTAGGTCATAGCGCACTCCACTGCCGATGAAACTCTTCTTGATGCCCGGCAGCGCATCAACAGCATGATAGATTTCGAGCAGCTTGCTGTGGTCGGTGTCGAGGTTGGGACAAACCTGTGGGTTGATGCACGAGGGACGCTTGCAGTGCTCACAAGCCTTGAGGTTGCGACCGTGCATGCCGTACATATTTGCCGAAGGTCCGCCGAGGTCGCTCAGATAGCCCTTGAAATCAGGCATGTTGATAATTTGTTTCACTTCGCGCAGGATGCTCTGCTTGGAGCGGCAGGAGATGAACTTGCCTTGATGTGCCGAGATGGTACAGAAGGCACAGCCGCCGAAACACCCACGGTGAATGTTGACGGAGAACTTTATCATCTCGTAGGCTGGAATGGTCTTGCCGCGGTATTTTGGGTGGGGGAGTCGCGTGTAGGGAAGGTCGAAGGAAGCATCCATCTCCTCCGTCGTCATGGGCGGATAGGGCGCATTCACCACCACGTATCGGTTGTCAACAGCCTGCAACAGTCGTTGTGCGTGCATCTTGTTGGCTTCCTCCTCAATATGTCGGAAGTTCTCAGCCTCTGCTTTCTTGTTGTGCAGGCACTCCTCGTGAGAATGAAGGACGATGTCGTCGTCGGTGATGCCACCGGGAATCTCTTCCTTCTTGCGCAGAAATACTGTTTGTGGGATGTCCTCAATCTGCCGGATGCTCATTCCTTCAGCCAATTCCTCAGCCAAACGCACGATGGGCCTCTCGCCCATGCCATAGATAATCATGTCGGCACCTGAGTCGCACAGAATGCAGGGACGCACGCGGTCCTGCCAGTAGTCGTAGTGGGTGAGGCGTCGCATGGAAGCCTCAATGCCCCCCAACACAACCGGCACGTCGGGGAAAAGTTTCTTGAGAATTTGGGTATAGACGATGGAGGGATAATCAGGTCGCATGTCGTGACGACCGTCTGGACTATAGTCATCGCTGGAGCGTAGACGCTTGTTTGCCGTATAGCGGTTAACCATCGAGTCCATGGCACCAGCCGAAACGGCAAAGAACAATCGCGGTCGCCCCAACTTCTTGAAGTCGCGGAAGTCGCCGTGCCAGTCGGGCTGTGGCACAATAGCCACCCGATAGCCCGCTGCCTCAAGGGTGCGGCCTATCACGGCAGCTCCAAACGACGGGTGGTCCACATAAGCATCACCCGAGAAAAAGATAACATCAAGCTCATCCCAGCCTCGGAGTTCACACTCTTTTTTGGTTGTGGGCAGAAAATCGGTGAGCCGATAACCTTGATAGTCTTGTTGGCTCACTGTTGCTCGCTGTTGTTGTCTGTATTTTCGTCCTGCTTCTTTTTCCAGTCAAGATAGAGCAAGACAAGTTGGTGGAGACCAAAAGCCTTCATGTTGGAATTGTAAATCACGTCAAGGCAGAGGTCCAGTAAGTCGTTGTCGGTGTCCGTTCCGCTTTCCAGAAGGGAGCGTACATTGAATTTGAGCTTATCAAGTACCGTCTCATCTACAATGCCATTGCTATCAATGAGATTGCGAAGAAGTTGGTACTTGTCTATCGTTTGAAGATGTTTTTCCGACACCTCTATGCTGCGGGTGCCCGAAGCGTTGGCTTGTATTTTCATATTGTCTGTCTTTAAGTTATTTCAAAAGGAACTGCCAGATACCCTTCATGAGTTGGCGGCGCGTTGTCTGACTGGTGATGACCTCGAAGGGGAAGCCCATAGTGAAAGTACGCGTAGAGCCACCATTGTAGGCTACGGCAGCACTCATGTCGTTGCTGTACTTCATAGAGCAGAAGGCGGGTGCAGTGGGATTGAGCACATCCGTGTGGGTGGCGGAATAGTGGTCTGGGTTGGGTTGGTTGATGATGTCGAACGTCACGCCCATTCCGCTCATTGCCCCTAACGAATCGCTGCGCACAGACTCCTGCCACGAACAGTGAAGAACATTGTTGAGCCATGAAGTTTCTGCGGGCTGAAGCATGTCGCTACCCACGTAGGAACCGCTTACCAATAGTCCGCCGCCGTGGGCGCAGAATGCATTGAGTTGCTGCTGGAGCTGAGAAGAGAATGCCTTGAAATATTCAGTGGCTTGAGGCGTGTACTTCTGCAGGCCTAGGATAAGGTCTACGCCTTGAAAATCGGTCAGTCTCACGCTTCCCGTCTCGGCTGATGTACGGGAGCAACTGACGATATTGTAGAGATGGGATGCCGCAATGTCATTGGCATGGGAGCGAACATAGTCAAAAGTGTTGCCCATGATGAAATGCCCAGCCAACTCGTTGCCGCTGTATCCCAATCCTGTTTCTGTTTCAGAGCCCATGTTCTCACGGTTAAAGGAGAGTTGTTTGCCGCTCCATCCTGCCGTGAGACCGTAGCTCACACCTTCATCGGCATCCAAATCAAAGCCCTGCTGCAAACTGTTGTTGATGACGGCAGGAGCCGAGAGCCGTTGAAATCCATCCACTATGAGGATGGTCTTACGTGCTTTAGGCTCGTAGCAGACTGAGAGAACCTCTGAAGGGAAGCTTTCTCCTCCACGGTTGACGGCGGTTACACGGAAATTATAGACAACGCCGGGCGTAAGCTCCACTTCCATGAAAGGCCGCTTTACAACCGTTCCATTGTCGAAGCCACTGTTTCCGGCTGCTATATATACAATATAAGATGTAGGATGTGCAGTGGGTTCCAGCTCATCGTCTTGGGCAGCCCAAGTGAGCCTTGCCTTGCCTTCGTTTAGCATAGCAGAGAAATGAATAGGGGGCAAGGGCTGAACAATGCAGGAGCGTCCATGCTGACCATTGACAAAGCGCAGAATAGTCTTATAGAGCGAGCGGGCGAGCGTGAACCGGAAGTTGGGGTCTTGACCGAGAAGCATGTCGGGGAAGTTTTGGTGCGACATCGTCTCAATGATAGCTGACGGCACTTCGGGTAGTCGTGTCTCGGAATAGTTGCGGTCCCATAGATATCGCCTGTTCCATCTCTGATAAGTGGAAGGAATATCGCGCATAATGCCATTGAGCAAAGCTTTGGCAAAGTCCTTGCTCGTTTGTCGCGAAACGCCGGAATTGAGTCGTCCGTCGTTGAAATCTGTAGTGCAGATGGCAAGTGAGCCGATGATGTCGGTGCCGTTGGGGGCATATCCAGCGTCGCTGTGTACGGCAAGAGAAAGTTCCAACGGAACCTTCTTTCCTTCCAACAGCGGCATGTAGACACTTCCTCCGCCCAACCAATTGCTCATGAGCGAGCGCACGTTGATGTCGTCGCCATAGTCGTCGGCTCCATTCTTCGTGCTGTAGTAGCGGTAAGGAGTTCCGGCCCATTGTGCGTAGTACCGGGCGCCTTCCAGACAGCGGGGAAGTCCACTCGTTGTTCCGCCTCGCTCAATATTTCCCATGCCTCCTCCGAAGCGTACGGCGTCGGTAGTGACAATTCCTTTCTTCTTTGAAAGATTGGTGACTACTACTTGATTGTAGGCAGAGCACCCCCTGTCGAACTCAAATGTCCCCAAATAGACCCATGTGCCGCCACCCATGCGCTGGTTGACGTGGAAGCGGGTCTCCTGTCCCTTGTGATAAACAATGTATTCTGCATCGGGAACGCTACCCTCTACAGTGGCGTAACTCACATAAACAGCATACCGACCGTCCTTTGGGATGTTGGGTCGGTAAACGGTTTGCGAAAGATTCTTTTCTTTCTTTTGGGTTAGGTTCATTCGCACGGTACCATTGGCGAAAGGATTTTCTCCCATCTGGTAATTTCCGCTATGCCATGCGAATCCTTTTTCGGGGGCGTTCACCCACGGGTCACGCCCATCAATCTCTTTATAGTAAGATGCGTTTGAACAGCCATTGTTGTCTACAATGACTTCTTCGGTTTGCCAATCACGCTCCCTTGGGGTAAAGACATTTGCTCCCGCGTTCTCAAGCATGGGAATGAGATAGGGAACGACAATGGTCTGCGTGAAAAGGTCCTCTGTGGTGCAAAAAAGGTTAGGCCTCTGCCACTTCCAAAATCCTTTCTTGTTGTCGTAATACCTGCCGTGGGAAGCCCACACGACGAGGTGGCGGTTGTAGAGTCCGTGAGAGGGATGACGGGAAACAGACACATTTGTCACCCATGGTTCTCCATCGTATTCGATGTTGCCCCATGCACCGTTATACCTGGTGGCATCGGTTGCCAAATCATCAATGAGCGAGCCATTGGTACGGATTTGTATCTTATAATCATCATAGGGGTTGGGTAGGACTTTCCTTACCTTTTTATATATCTTCTTTACAGACTTTTTGGTGAACTCCTGTTGAGCGAAATATTCGTCCATCGTAATGTCAACCGTTGCTTTTCTGTCGTTGATGGACAGCTTTTTCATCTTTGCAGGTTGAAGCAGTTCCCCGTCTTTGGGCTTATACGAATAGAAATAAGCATTCAGTTTTCTTTCCGCCTTCTGTTTGAGAGCGGGACTTTGGGCATTGACGGTGGTGGCAACCATCAATATGCCGGCAATCAGAATAAATTTTTTCTTAATATTTCTATTTCTCTGATATTTCATTATCGGTTGATTTTCCTCTGTCCAATTCCTCCACATCTCAAAGCCCCGTGACAAATTTCTCGGGTGATTTCCCCTTGAAGTCCTTGTAGTAGAGCTTGATGTCTCTCATTTCTTTCTCCACGTCGCCTGAGGGGATAAACATCTTGGTGCACTGAATGAGTTTTTTCTCATAGTCCACTCCATAGAGTAAGATGGGAATCTGAGCCTTCAGCGCAATGTAGTAGAAGCCATGTTTCCAGTCGGGATTTGGCGAGCGGGTACCCTCCGGCGTAATACAGAGACGGAAGTCGTCGCGTTGTTTGATTTGCTCTGCGAGCTGGTCAGTGAGGCTGCTGTGTTTGGAACGCCAGACAGGTATGCCGCCTATGTGACGAAACCAAACGCCCAAGGGCCACTTGAACCATTCCTTTTTCATGAGGAAGTTGATGTGCATCCGTTCCGCTCTCATATAGAGCTGGCCGATGACAAAATCCCAATTACTGGTGTGGGGAGCCAGACAGATTATACATTTGCGAGGAATGGGCTGGTCGATAATTTTCGTCCAGCCCATCTTCTTATATAATAGCCAACTATAAAAATTAGTTGAGTCCATTCAGCTGGTCGATGATTTCGTTTACGTTCTTGTTGAAGTCCTCCACTACCTTGTTGTAGTAAAGTTTTTTCTTCATTCCGGGTTCAGGATGGGAAATGCGGCTGATGAAGTCGCTGTGTATATTCAAGATACTTGTAAGGATAGCTTCGACGGTTTCTTGGTCTGCTTTAGCTCCGTAAAGTGAATGAGCAACTCCTTCTGCAAACAAATCACTACATACGTAATTGATGGAGCGTTTTAAATCTCTTTTGTTAGCCATAACGGTTTATATTTAGTTGACAATATATTTTTCAATTCCCAAAGTTAGATAAAAAAAAGGAACAAACAAATATTTTCATACCTTTTTTTAAATCTTCACAATGATTTAATGCCCAATTATTTTAGTTTTCCAATAGAAATTCGTATTTTTGCATTGAAATTTTGTTCTAATTAAAAAATCAATTCGCAAAATGAAAATCAGTCTTTTGCAGAAGGAGCGTGCTGCTTATCAGCCGAAACTTCCTAAGGGTCTTCAGGGAGCCGTTAAGGTAGTTGAAGGAGAACCCACACAGAGTGTTGGAGACCAAGAAGAAATCAAGAAGCTTTTCCCCAACACTTATGGAATGCCTCTCGTTGAATTTGTAAAGGGTGACAAAGAGAACACCCAAAGAATGAACATTGGTGTGATACTCTCCGGAGGACAGGCTCCCGGTGGTCACAATGTTATTTGCGGCCTTTTTGATGCTATTAAGAAAATGAATCCTGAGAATAAACTCTATGGATTCCTCATGGGTCCCGGCGGCTTGGTGGACCACAATTATATGGAAATCACTGCCGATATCGTTGACCAGTACCGCAATACGGGTGGATTTGATATGATTGGTTCTGGCCGTACAAAGCTGGAAACAGTTGACCAGTTTGAGAAGGGACTTCAGATTATCCGTCAGCTCGACATTAAGGCTATCGTGATTATTGGTGGTGATGACTCCAATACCAATGCCTGCGTGCTGGCTGAATACTATGCAGCAAAGAATTACGGAGTACAGGTAATCGGTTGCCCCAAGACTATCGACGGTGACCTCAAGAATGACCAGATTGAGACTTCCTTCGGTTTCGATACTGCAACTAAGACCTACTCTGAGCTTATTGGTAACATCGAGCGCGACTGCAACTCCGCCCGCAAGTATTGGCACTTTATCAAGTTGATGGGTCGTTCGGCTTCTCACATTGCATTGGAGTGCGCATTGCAGACCCGTCCTAACATCTGCTTGATTTCTGAGGAAATTCAGGAGAAGGATATGACTCTGAATCAGATAGTTGAGCAGATTGCTTCAGCTGTTGCTTATCGTGCCAGCAAGGGCATGAACTACGGTGTGGTTCTGGTTCCTGAGGGTCTGATTGAGTTTATCCCTGCTATTGGCCGACTCATTTCTGAACTCAACGACTTGCTTGCTGCTCATGGAGCTGAATACAAGGATTTGGATGTTGAGGCTCAGCGCGATTACATCTTGGCTCATCTGAGCAAGGAAAATGCTGCTACCTTCGAAACCCTGCCTGTAGGCGTGGCGCGCCAGCTCTCTCTTGACCGTGACCCGCACGGAAACGTGATGGTATCTCTCATTGAGACTGAGGAACTGCTCTCTGAAATGGTAGGTAAAAAGTTGAATGAGTGGGCTAAGGTTGGTAAGTTCACAGGTAAGTTTGCCGCACTGCATCACTTCCTTGGCTACGAGGGTCGTTGCGGTGTTCCTTCCAACTTCGATGCTAACTATTGCTACGCATTGGGTATGTCTGCAGCTCATCTTATCGCTAACGGCAAGACGGGTTACATGGCAATCGTGAAGAATACCACAGCCAGCCCCGATGAGTGGAAAGCTGGTGGCGTGCCAATCACTATGATGATGAACATGGAGCGCCGCAACGGTGTGATGAAGCCTGTTATCCGCAAGGCTCTTGTTGACCTCAACGGCAATCCCTTCAAGACATTTGCTGCTCATCGCGACGAGTGGGCTAAGGAAACCGCATACATCTATCCCGGACCTATCCAGTACTGGGGCCCGTCTTCTGTTTGCGACCAGCCTACAAAGACTCTGCAACTTGAGCACATGAAATAATATTTGAAAATATTAATCCTATAGATGACCAGTTCACCTAATTCTACTGACACCCATCACACTGAGGAACCAAATAGACTCAGTTGGCGTGAGATTCACGCGCGTATTCCCAAATGGTGTTGGTGGTTAGGTGGACTGGTTCTTGTTTTTATCTATGTCTGGATTTTCTATTATTTCTTTGTAAGTCCCACAGGTTTTCGTTGGCGCGCGCTCTATGGTGACGCCAAATATCCGCAAGGCTACGAAATTCATGGCATAGATATTTCCCACTATCAAGGAAAAATAGATTGGGTGCAGTTGCGCAATGGAATGATTAGCGGCTGTCCCCTACGTTTTATCATTATCAAGTCAACCGAGGGTGACAATCGGATTGATGAGAATTTCTACGAGAATTTCCAGTCGGCACGCGATTATGGCTTCATTCGTGGTGCCTACCATTTTTGGAATAATAAGTCCACACCCCGCGACCAAGCTTATTTCTTTTTGAGCAAGGTTCATTTGGAAGATGGCGACTTGCCGCCCGTGTTGGACATTGAGCATAAGCCAGCCGACCGCAGTGTGGAGGATTTCCAGCGCGATGTGCTCACGTGGCTGCATATTGTTGAGGACCGCTACCATGTGAAGCCCATCATCTATACCTATTATAAATTTAAGCAGGCCTATCTTTCAGCGTCAGTCTTTGATGACTATCCTTACTGGATAGCCCATTATTACGTTGACAAGGTGGAGTATAAGGGTCCGTGGAAGTTCTGGCAACACACGGATGCAGGTCGACTTCCGGGTATCAAGGGCTATGTTGATTTCAATATCTACAATGGAAGTTTCTATGATTTGAAGAAACTCACGATTGGGCATCAAGAGCAAGAATACTGATAGATTTGTGTGATAATTGACTTTCAATAAAAGAAATTGGAAAAGTCAATGTTGTAAGCATAATAAAAAACATAATATAACGAAAGAGCCGGAACACTAAAATTAGAGTTCCGGCACTAATGTTGATTGGACATTTCTTTCTTCTGTTCCTATACTCATAAAGTTTTTTTAGAGACATAGGTCTTTAACGCCTCAACATATTCTGCAAAAGCGTCAATGCCTTTTTGGGTTATCTTGCAGATAGTGCAGGGACGCTTGCCTTTGAAAGTCTTTTCCACCGAGACGTACCCTGCTGCCGAGAGTTTGTCTATCTGCACACTGAGGTTACCCGATGTGGCGCCAGTCTGCTCCTTCAGGAAGTTAAAGTCAGCCTCCTCCACACTGACGAGTACGGACATCACCGCCAAGCGCAGTTCGCTGTGCAATAGTGGATTCAGTGGCTTGAACATGACTTGTCGTTTTTACGGATGATAAGGGCGGGAATGACTAATGCTACGAAGATGCACAGTGCCAAAAACAACATCTGCTGCGGTCCTATGATGATGAGCCCCAACGTGCCGCCGAGCACAGCTGTAATGACACCGCATGCCATGATGGAGCGAATCTTGAGTAGGCTGCCCGTGATGGTGGAGCCTAACCCCATTAGCATTACTACTATGCCTACAATAGGAATGATAAAATGGTTATTCACCCAGGGCAAAGGGGGCAAGTAGGCGTGGAGAGTTCCAAGACAGCTCCATATGATTGCCAACAAACCGCAAATAATGCCCAACCACTTCCAAATAGTTCCTATGGACTTAGACAAGTAAGTGGTGGGCTGTGCTGGTTGCTTACTGCGATTGAACAGCGGATAGATGGCTCCGACACTTTCCAAAATCCACAGCAAATTGGCAGCGGGTCCCATTTTGGTGTTCTGCCAAAGATATCCCACGACTAGTGCCAACGTAATGGTGACCAAACCCCAATAGAGCATCGGTTTCCAACCATTGACCTCCACTCGTTGACGGGTGTTCTCCACCATTTGGCTGATAATCTCAAGACTGCGCTCGGCTGTCATATTACTATTTTCATTCATAATTCTTTTTCTTTTTTAAAGTGAATAACAATGTTCTTTGTCTCTTCGCCGACAACTTGGCCCTGTTGTCTATGCGCTTTCTCTCTCGAGCTGAGAAGGGAAAAGACTCCCGCATGATTAAATCACACTGCAAATATAAATAAGTTTATAATATAAACCAAATTATAATCGAAACTAAATTCGATTGTTAACCTTATTTAACCAAAAGTATTCGAGGATGGATAACGGACCCATAGCAGGATGTCGACAATATCACAGCGATTCAACGCTGTCTAAAGCAGTTATGAAGGTCATTATGATTCTCGTCCATGACCATGGTTACCGTTCTCAGATAGTGCATTATTACATGAATCCTTGCTGCGCTCGGAATAGCAAGAAAACTTGCTCTCCACTTGCTTGCTGCAGATTTCCAGACATAGAAGAATTGAGAACTTTGTAGTGAATGCCTTGTAGCTTTAGCCGCAACTTGCTTTTTCCCTAAGAAATCTTCTATTAATGGTAGAGCAATATTAGGACAGGCAACCTTTATTCATTTAAATTCGTCCAACTCACGTTATAGTTAAAGACAACCAAGAGTCTGAATCCCAAAGTAGAGTTAAGGCTATAGTATTATATTTCCCCATTTAAAGATAGTTCATACAGCTCATAACGATTTGAAAATCTAGACTTTGGGAATTTTCAATGGGCAGTTTGGATTGTGCGACAATTGCCGACAAACTCGTTAACAATTGTCGACAAATTCGTTAACAATTGCCGAAAAGCATGTTGACAATTGTCGCTCAATCGAGAATGAGCGTTTATCATTGTGTATGAATGAAATTGATGTAGTGACTTTTTGGGATTTTCAAGCCAGTTATTGCCAGTATTTTCTTCGAACTCGCGTAATTTATTATTGCTTTCTGTTCATCATTCGAACTCACTTATTGTTTACTCGATGGTAATAAAAAAAATAAAGGAGCGCTGACCAATTGGGGCGGCGCTCCTTGATTATATAGCTTTGAAGTATTCAGACTTTATTTGTAGAGATAGCGTTTAATAGAGCGCTTAGGAGTCTTCTCAAACTCCTCATCGTGAATCTCGATACCGGCAATCTTGCTGTAAACGGGCAGGGAGTTGTTGAGATTTTGGCGGTTCTGCTCCATCACTGACTTCAAGTCGTCTTTATTGAATCCCATGTTCTTCATCATGTCGAAGTCGGGATAAACAAGGGCGTAGAGTTTTTCGTTGCGCTGCACAACAACGCTTTCCACTACCATGGGCAGAGAGTTGAGGGCATCCTCAATCTCCTCCGGATAGATGTTCTGACCATTGGAACCGAGCAGCATGTTCTTTGAGCGGCCTTTGATAAAGATGTTGCCGTCTTCGTCCATAGTGCCGAGGTCGCCCGTGTGGAACCAGCCGTTCTTGTCGAGTACGGCTTTAGTTGCTTCTTCGTTCTTATAGTAGCCCAACATTACATTGGGACCCTTGCAGAGTATCTCACCAGGAGTGTAGGCTGGTTGCGGGCTGTCGATTTTCACTTCCATGTGTAGTGCGGCGCGACCGCTTGAGCCTGGGACGTAAGTTTTGTAATCGGCATAGGCGATGATAGGTGCGCATTCTGTAGCACCGTAGCCTACTGTGTAGCGGAATCCAATACGGTGCAGGAAGTGCTCCACTTCCTGATTGAAGGCTGCACCGCCGATGATGACCTCATAGAATTGATTACCGAAGGCATTGGACACTTGTTCGCAAATCTTATCGTCTATCTTCTCCTTGATTATCGGCATGTTGAGTAACAGCCTCATCTTATTGTTCTGAATCTTGGGAAAGACTTTTTTCTTGATAATCTTCTCAATGATGAGAGGAACGGAGATGATGATTTTGGGTTTCACCTCTGTGAACGACTGAGCTATGATGGCAGGCGAGGGTACACGAGTCAGATAGAACACGTGGCAACCACGCAGGAATTCAAACAAAAATTCGAAAGCCATTCCGTACATGTGCGCCATGGGCAGAATGCTGATGACAGAGTCGCCGGGATGAAGGTGAGGTCCCACGTTTGCCATAGCGAAGTCAATGTTGCTCCAGAGGGCACGGTATGGAATCATCACGCCCTTAGAGTATCCTGTTGTGCCGCTGGTATAATTTATCATCGCCAGCTCATCAGGATACTGGTCCATATAATAATGTACATGCTCTTTGCGGAAGTACTTGGGGAACTTCTTACCGAACATCTCATTCAGATGCTCACGCGCATAGGTGAGTTGGTCTGTTCGCGAGATGACAAGCGAATAGTCTGGTATATAGACAATGCCTTCAAGCAGTGGCATCTTCGTAGGGTCGATTTCAGTAGCCACAACATCACCGGCGAATAACAGTTTGGACTCAGAGTGGTTGACGATGTTGTGAATCTGGTCGGCAGTGAATTCATGCAGAATAGGTACAGCAATGGCTCCATAGGTGAGCGTAGCCAAGAAAGCTACTGCCCAGTTGGCGCTATTGCGGCCGCAGAGTGCTACCTTGTCACCTTTTTGCACTCCACTGCTCTCAAAAAGAATGTGTAATTTCTCTATTTTGCGTGCCACATCGTGATATTGAAGGGTCTGACCTTTAAAGTCAGTCAGAGCATCCCTATCCCAGTTGTCGATGATAGTTTTCTGAATAAACTGGTTGAAGCACGGTATTTTGTCCATATTAGTGTGATTTGTTATATTGCGTTTTGATATAAGTATCTTTTAATGCTCTTCTTTGGGGTCTTTTCAAACTCTTTCTCGTGAAGCACTATGGCTGCCAATTTGCAGTATTGGGGCAATGAAGCATTGAGGTCCTTGCGGTTCTGCTCCATGATTTTCAGAAGTTCCTCCTGTGTAAGCCCCAGTGACTTGGCGGCCTCCATGTCGGGATGCACCAGTCCAATGAGTTTGTTGCCCTTTTGAATCACGAGGCATTCGTTGACCATTGCCATATTGTTGAGCTTGTTCTCAATTTCTTCGGGATATACATTCTGGCCGTCAGCACCGAGCAGCATATTCTTGATGCGCCCACGAATATAGACCAATCCACTTTCATCCATCGTTCCTAAGTCGCCAGTATGAAACCATCCCTCCTCGTCAATGGCTGCCTTCGTAGCCTCTGGATTCTTGTAGTAGCCTGTCATGACGTTTTCACCACGTGTGATGATTTCACCGGGCTTGTGCTGTGGGTCGTCGCTTAGGATTTTCACTTCCATGTTGAATACAGCCTTGCCGCAGCAGCCTGCCTTGAACTCATGATAGTCACAATAGGTAATCATAGGACCGGTTTCAGTGGCACCGTAGCCGACTGTCACGGGGAATTGGATGTCGAGCAGAAAGCGTTCCACCTCTTTGTTGAGTCCGGCACCACCAATGATGAGTTCCTTGAGGTTGCCGCCAAACTCCTGCATCACGAGGTCTCTGATGTGTTCCCTCACCTTATGGCTCACGATGGGCATGTTCAGGAGCAATTTCATTTTGTTGGTCTCGATGATGGGGAAAACCTTCTTGCGGATAATTTTCTCCACTACCAATGGCACACTCGACACTATGCTTGGACGTAGGTCTTGTAGAGTTTCCGAAACCAAAGTAGGGCTTGGAAGACGGGTGAGGAATTGGATGTGGAGACCGTATGTGATACCGAACAGGAAGTCCAGCATCAGTCCGTACATGTGGGCGAGGGGAAGGAAAGAGAGAATGTTGTCACCGGGATGTGTGAGAGGTCCCATCGTCTGATGAGCCCATTTCAGATTGCCTAACAGCGAACGGTAAGTAAGCATCACGCCCTTTGAGAATCCCGTTGTGCCACTCGTATAGTTGATGAGAGCCAAGTCATCGGGCTTGTCCTCGTAATAGTTGATATGTTCTTTGCGAAAAAATTTAGGAAATTTCTTGCCGAACATTTCGTTCAAGTGTTCCCGCGCATTCTCCAAATCCAAACAACGCGTGAACACCACCGAAAAGTCGGGAATGTAAACAATGCCCATCAAGTCTGGCATTTTCTCGTGGTCAAGTGTGGTAGCAACAATATCGCCCACGAAGAGCAACTTGGCTTCCGAGTGGTTAATGATGTTGTAAACCTGTTCGGGCTTAAACTCATGCTGAATAGGAACAGCCACGGCTCCATAAGTGAGTATAGCAAGGAAAACTGTTGCCCAGTTGGCGCTGTTGCGGCCGCAGAGTGCCACCTTGTCGCCTTGTTTCAAGCCGATACTCTCAAACATGATGTGGAGCTTTTCTATTTTGCGGGCCACATCATGATATTGGAGCGTGATGCCTTTGTAATCGCTCAAGGCATCGTGGTCCCAGTTCTTTACAATGCTGTCTTTTATATATTCGTTAAAGTTCTTTAAAGGTTCCATTGCACAAACCTTGGAATTTTGTGCAAAGTTAATACCATTTTTGCTCAATTCAAAAAAAAATGTGCAATATTTTATTTATTCGCCAATCTTTTTCTATTTTTCATCTGTTTTGTACCTTTTCGGTTATCCTTTTCGACGGTATTCTTGTTCCATTTTTCGGTTTATTCATATTTCATGCTTTTTGCAGGATGAATATGAGAGATAAGATAACTGGGAGCAACGAGTACAAATACGCTGATTATAAGAGTGGCTAAGTTGAGCGCTACTATCCATATCCAGTTGATTTCAACAGGAACGGTATTCACATAGTATGTAGTGGGGTCAAGTTTGACAAGCCCCGTGAATCTTTGCAGCACCACAAGTCCCAATCCAATCAGGTTGCCGAAAAGTAAACCGCGGCCTATTATAAAGGTAGCAAACCATAGAAAAGTGTGGCGGATAAGCCGGTTGCGTGCACCCAATGCTTTGAGGATGCCTATCATGCTGGTACGTTCCAGAATGATAATCAGCAGTCCTGAAATCATCGTAACGCCCGAAACGGCAATCATGAGGGCTAAAATAATCCATACGTTCATATCCAGCAAGTCCAGCCAAGCGAATATCTGAGGATTGATTTCGCGGATAGTCTTCGACGAGTAAGTAGCTCCGTATTTATCCACAGTGCGGTTCACTTTCTCTATCACTTGTTCCTCAGCTAATGATTCGTCTTTGGGACTCGTCACAGTCAGTTCCGCGCCCGTGGCTTGGTCGGGCTCCCAACCATTGAGCTTTACGATAGTGTAAAGGTCCGCATAGACCATTATCTTGTCATACATTGACAGATTGGTCTGATAGATGCCGCTGATGGCGAACCTTCGGGTGCGTACACCGCTCCTGTCAATGAAATAGGCAAATACGCGGTCGCCCGCCTTGAGCTGTAGCTTATCCGCCATCTGCTTGGAAATGAGTATCTTATTGCCGTCATGCTTACTGGAGAAGCGTGGAATGGAACCGCTCACCATATTCTCATGAATAAAGGTAGAGTCGAATTCCTCTGCCACGCCTTTCATTTCTACGCCAAGGAAGTCATCGTCGGTTTTCAGTATACCTTCTTTCATAGCAAAGCGTTCTGCGTGGGCAATGCCTTTCAGGTGGCTGAGGAAGTTGACCATGGAGTCATTCATCACTATCGGGTATTGCTCTGAGCTTTGCAGGGTGGTGAATTCGGCAACTTGAATGTCACCGCCAAAGCCTTTCACCTTGCCCTGCACAGTATGTTTGAAACCCATTACCACGCAAACGCTCACAATCATCACTGCCAGTCCGATTGCCACGCCTGCAGTCGCGATGCGTATGGCGGGTTTGGACACATGGCGTTTGTCTTCGCCTTCTGCAGTGAAGATTCGTTTTGCTAAAAAGAGAGGTAAGTTCATTTTCCTATTATGTTCCTTCCTTTATTTTTCTTCGTCCACTCTGCCGGGATAAGCCTCCAAGGCTTTCTTCAGTACAATCAGAGCGCGGTTTAAATCCTCCTTCTTCAATACGTAAGCTATTCTAACTTGGTTGCGGCCAGCGCCGGGAGTGGTGTAGAATCCTGCTGCGGGAGCCATCATCACGGTTTCTCCCTCATAATTGAATTCTTCCAGACACCAGCGGCAGAATTTCTCGCTATCATCCACGGGCAGTTTGGCTACAGTGTAGAATGCACCCATTGGGATAGGCGAGTAAACACCTTTGATGCGGTTGAGTCCGTCGATGAGGCATTTACGGCGCTCACAGTATTCGTCATACACACCACGATAATATTCCTGCGGAGCGTCAAGTGAGGCTTCAGCCACAATCTGACCCAACAGTGGGGGGGAGAGGCGGGCTTGACAGAATTTCATCACAGTCTTTCTCACTTCCTCATTTTTTGTAATCAAGCAGCCGATACGGATACCGCATTCACTATATCGCTTTGACACAGAGTCGATGAGCACGGTGTTCTGCTCGATTCCCTCAAGGTGCATGGCTGAGATATAGGGTGAGCCTGTATAGATATATTCGCGATAAACCTCATCAGAGAAGAGGAAAAGGTCGTATTTCTTGACCATATCGCGAATCTGATTCATTTCACTGCGCGTGTAAAGGTAGCCTGTCGGGTTGTTGGGGTTGCAAATCATGATGGCACGAGTGTGCTCATTGATAAGTTTCTCAAATTCTTCTACGTGCGGCAGTGCGAAGCCTTCTTCTATCGTCGTTGGGATAGTGCGAATTTTGGCACCCGCTGAAATGGCGAACGACATATAGTTGGCATAAGCAGGCTCTGGAATGATGATTTCATCTCCGGGATTGAGGCAACTCATGAAAGCAAAGAGCACAGCCTCTGAGCCTCCCGTTGTGATGATGATGTCGTCGGGTTCCAGAATGATGTTGAATCTCTTGTAGAATTTACAGAGTTTTTCCCTATAACTCAGGAAACCCTGAGATGGGGAATATTCCAATACTTTACGGTCGATGTGTTTAAGTGCATCGAGTCCACATTGCGGTGTGGGCAGGTCAGGCTGCCCGATGTTTAGGTGATAGACTTTAATGCCGCGGTTGCGTGCTGCTACAGCTAAAGGAGCCAATTTCCTAATTGGCGACTCTGGCATTTCCAAACCGCGATCCGAGATTTTAGGCATAGCAATTAAATTTAATATTAGCACACAAAGGTAACGAATAAAATTGAAAAATGTAGCATTATGTAGAAAAAATTATGAATTCTTGTTCCAATTTTATAGAACTCCCAACTTCTATCTCATATATCTAATTTCTATCTTTCTCGTGTACTCAACTATGATGCATTAGAAAATAATAGAAGTTGATGTGAATTAACAACTACTCTGTTCTCGCTATGGAATTAATAAAAAGTCTATTAGAATTCTTCAGAGCAATATGCATCAGACTTTTCTTACCTTTCTGACTTTTCGAGTTTCATTGCCATTTTTTTGTAGTAGTTCAGTAATAAATAAAGAAACCCGGCACGAAACTGCCGGGTTTCTTGCTTAGATTTTGGTTACTTTTTTATGACTTTCTTGCCGTTATGGATGTAGACACCAGAAATTGTGGCGCTCTTTACTTTGCGGCCTTGGAGGTCATAGAGTTCTCCCTGATATTGATTGTTATTGTTCAGACTTTCAATGCCAGTTGAAACGTATGTGTAAACATTACTTGAAGCAGACTCACCGAGGTCGTAAACCACTTTTACAGTGAATGATTGCCCATCTTTAGGATTTGCTACATCCATCTGAGTCTGACTCAACGGCTCACTGTTGAGTTTTTCACCGTCACAATATACATTGTAGCCGATGAATTTCACTTCAAGCGGATGCGGCGCACATTCATAGTTGAAGTCATCGATGAACAATGCCTGCCGATTATGTGAAATACAATGTACGGCGAAATATTTTGCTCCTGCCGGTACATTATAGCTTAACTCTGTCCATTCTGCTGGAACATACACAGTCTTTTGGGTAAGTGCAGTAAAACTGCTTGGTGCTGTATCAGTGTTCGAGTAAAGAATCTCAATCATCTCATGCCCGTATTCCTCTACTCCCGTCTTAGCCCAGAAGGAAATAGTCTGACTGCTGCTTGAGAGTTCTGGTGTGATGAGCCAGTCGTCATTGTCCCCACCGACAGCTGCAAACGAAGCGAGCATAGTGGAGCCTGAATGAGCTGGACAAATGTCAGACATGGGCGTTTGGTTCAGGTCATAAATGATTTCATCCACGTTCATCACAATATAGCCAATCTCAGAACCCATCTTCGGGAAGTAGTAATAAGAGGTCGTTGTGGGCAGAGAGTCCCTATCCCAGATGGTCCAATCACCAGCTTGGTTAATGGCTTGGTTGCGGTAGCTCTCAAAATCGTCCGTTACTCTCTCTGATGGGAGTCCGTTGAGATTTGGCGCTGTCCATGAGAGATGCAATGTACCCGATTGTTCCTCGCCAGTAAGCAATGTGACAGCGGGAGCAAATGGTTTGCGAACCATCAGAGAAACGCTGTCGGTAGTGTTGTTGCTCAAATCTTGGTCGGCATCATATATAGCTACCGCCTTGATTGCTATATCGTCAGCGGTTTCCAAGTTTGGCTTCCAATTCACTTTGCAGATTTGGCGCTCATAGGGCTTCAGATTGATACCTTCTACAGAAGCGATGGTCTTTCCACTTGCAACAAAGTCGAGATGGTAGTCTTTAGCAACTATGTTCTCTGAGCCACAGTTCTCCACTACTGCTTGTAGGGAAACCGTGTTGCTGTCACTTACCTTGATTTCTTCTTTGTCTACATTCAACATCTTAGCTTCTACATCGTAGGGCAGTACATCACGTAGGCTGATGTTATCCAAAGAGAACCCACAACGGTTGCTGTTAGCACTGGCGTTGAATGCCACATGTACATAGTCTTGTTCAACCCAGTCATCAAGTGGAATTTCAAAGGATGTCCATGTGCTGTCATTTACATCTTTCGGGGTAATGGTCAGAAGTTGTGTGTAAGGTTCATTGTAGTTACTTGTTATCTCAACGTTGAGACTGTCTATATCTTCTCCATGACCTTTGACAAAGAAGCGCAGAGTAGGCGAGGCAGCATCTTTAAGTGTTATTTTGCTTGAAATGAGCCTTTGATTATCGCCACTCAATCCTTGGAAATAGGCATAGCCCGATTCGTTGTCAACACCTATTGCTGTGGTAGTATTCCAACCTGCATCTTCGCCAATGAGTGTTGGACCAGATAGGAACCAGTAGTAATTAAGGTTGTGGTTGGGGAAATTCTCCACTACAGGAAGCACAAAGGGTTTACCAATGATAACGCTGTTGGATGCTGCTACAGAGTTGCTGAAACCGGCTGCATTGTTAGCGCCTACTAAAAGACTTACTACATACTGCATATTGTCATACTCAGGGGCATTAACAAAAAATTTCTTCTCTTTCAAATCGTCGCCAATCACGGTGCCATATTGAGGCTCTAATACGGTGTAACTCAGTTTAGTTGTGTCAATATATCCGCCGTTGCCTCCTATTTGGGGAGCATCCCATGTGAACATTACGCCTCCTTCAGCTTCCGTAAGTGTTGCGTTTGTTGGTGCCGAGGGAATGTCCACTCCGCAATATACGCTGGCTGTAGTGTCCTTGCCAATATAGTTGTCTGTGTCATACGCAACCACGCGGTAAATGTTATCACCCTGCACAGCTTCGTTATCTGTATAGGTTTGTTGCTCACCAGGAATTGGATTGTCAATGGTATGTATAGTTACCCATTCCGAACTGAGCAGTAAGCCGTTGTAATATTCATTTTTCTGTCGTGCTATCTCTATCTTACCAAGTCCGGTGAGTTCTGTACCGTCAATAGCATGCTGAGGGGCAGTAAAGTCAATGCGAGTAGTCAAAGCTCCATTTTCACCCGGTGTCAATGTGAGGTCTTTTGTTGCCTCGGGTGACGTAGTGGCACATGTTTCTTCTACTTTGATAGCTTGGAGCATAAAGTCCATATAGCTGGAAGTAGTTGTGTGGAATCCAAAGTTGTAGAGCCCGTCCTCATCCACGGAGACCATTGCAGACCGCTCGATAAATTTCATACCGCTACTCGATTCCTGCAAGGTGTCTTTCGCTATCTGATGTGTCATGCTCTCTACCGTTGTACCTTGTCCAATCCAAAGGTCATAATACTGAGGAAAATACAAAGCATTGCGACCGAATATAGGAAAAGTCACCTTGTAGTATTTTTCTTTTTGTAACCGTATTGCGGGAGTGATAATCCAGTCATCGGCAGCTCTGCCATAGGCTTTCTTACCATTATATTGGGCTGCGCCTCCGTAATACCATGTCCATGTGACACCGTCATTGTTGTTGTCGATAACCGTGCAGAGTGAGAATACAGAACTGTTTCCAACTGCAATATTAGCGGGAACAGAATAGGCATCTCCAAACAATACTTCTGATGAATTCGCAGCTTCTCCACGTTTTCCTTTGTAAACAGGAATAATGCGATAGGACAAATTAGATAGCGTCTGCAACTCAATGTCCTGGGTTAAAGTAGTTCCTGTATATCCTTCAATAATCGTGTTGTCTGGATAGCGAAGAATGGTATAAGTTACAGAGTCAACGTTTACGTATCCTCCATGCACTCCGCCTTCAGGCGCATCCCATGACAATTGTGCCTTACCCTCTACATTTTCTAACTGGATGTTGGTTACAGGTAGAGGAGTGTCGTCTCCCAGCCATGCCTGACGCAACACTTTCTTGCTGGCTCCATTTTCATTGCTCACCCAAACGTAAGCATTGTGATATCCCTCACCGCTTGCCGTTAGACTGATTGTACAGTCGGCGTCGGGCTCAACATCTTGGCTGTAGTTTTTCCCATCCATCATCACATGAGCTGTGAGTTGACCATTGAGAGTTTCGCCTCCGACAGTCAGTGAAGGTGTATGGAACGAGATGTTTCCCTCCAGTGCTCCTCCGTCAAAGTTGAGACTTACATTGGTAGGCTCTGCCGGAACATCTGATGATAAAGCCGGAGTTTTCATGAACAGTCCCACTACTTCCTCATTATTGGCAAAACGAGATATGAGTGTGGCTTTTCCAGTATTGATGTCTACTTCGTATAGTCCCGAGGTGGATGTGTCGGTATAGGCCGCCCAATAGAATTTACCTGTTTGCTGGTCAATGACGGCACTCTGCATGTAGGCAGGCTTTACATCGGTGTGACCAATACGTCTCACCGAACCATTGCTTTTACCTATCTCCATAAACATACCATTGGAGTTGACGCCGTAAATCTTTCCGTCTGGAGAGGCAGCAATGGCAACAAGAACGTCATCCATCGTACCATGAAGTGACGACTCACCACTATTCAAGTCCAAAGTTCCCCAGCACATTTCGCTTGTCTCTTCGTTGTAGAACTGACCGTACACTAAATCTGTTGTGGCATCGTAAGTGAGGCAGGTGGCACTGCTGCTGTAGGGCAAGTTCTCACGCGTCTCTATCAATTTCCACGATGGTTCACTACGGAAAATATACTGTGTTGTAGTATTGTAGATTCCGTCAGAAGTCATCTGATTTACATAGAGTTTGTCGTTGACGAAAATGGCTCCACCTGTGGCTGCGAGCTTGTTATTCTCATAAAGTTTGGTTACTGTCAGATTATTGCTGGCAGGGAAAGAACCCAAATAAAAGCCGTCACTTGTGCCTATGATGCCATAGAGCGTAGGTGGGTTTTCGGTTTCGTCCGTTTTCAACG
Organism: Prevotella sp.; assembly: GCA_050946455.1. Classification (GTDB taxonomy): domain Bacteria; phylum Bacteroidota; class Bacteroidia; order Bacteroidales; family Bacteroidaceae; genus Prevotella. The sequence continues at coordinate 86,771 of JBMNUV010000001.1, read as the reverse complement.
GGCGAATTTGTTTAGATGGCAACTTGCTTTCAGCATTGAATATACGTTTGAAAGGATTGTTTACCGTAGGACTGAACTTTAATTGCGCTCCGGTTGGGGGCTGACCAGCAGCGATGCCGATAGCTCCCATAAGGAAACAAAAAATCAATAGTAATTGTTTCATTCTCATAGTTCGGGAAATTTAATAAAGGGTTAAACATAAATTAGGTTTGGATGTCCTTATTTTGGAATACCATGTAATTGTTCTTGTGCAAAAATAAATAAAAACAACAATTAGGGTCGAAGAAATAGTTGGCGAAAAATCCTTGTTTCATGAAACATGGAAAAGTAAGTGTGTCTGTAGCTCACATTCTTAATTGCCATAGACTGCTATTTTGTTTTTTTTCTTTATCTTTGCAATTAATGAGAATCTATACTTTGCTGATAGTTCTGCTTTTCTCGCTTTGTGTAAATGCCTCTAAGGTTGGAGAAGCCATGCAAACCGGACGCCAATGCATAGCCAAAGGCGACTGGTCGGGTGCCATTGTTGCTTTATCTCCCCTCAAGGATGCCTATGAGCAGGGTGACCGAAGTCCGCAAATTGCCAATGGTCTGCAATATTGCGGAAACTGCTATGCCTATGCCAACCGTTATATTGAGGCACTCGACTATTACATCCTTGGCAGCAAGGCTGCCGATGAGCTGAAACGTCCTGATATTTATGAAGGATGCATGAATAATATTGGTATGATTTATGCGATATTTAAGGATTATGAGAAGGCTGCCTTCTATTTTGAGAAGGTCTATGAGTCGGTATTGAAGCGAAAGGATGATGCGATGTTAGCGATTATCCTCATTAATTTAACGAATGTCTATTGCCACCTCAACCAGCCTGAGAAGGCAAAGACCTTCTTCAAAATGCAGATGATGTGCCCAATCCGTGATAAAATCCAACAACAGTTTTTCTCACTCTTTAATCAAGGACTCATAGCCAAAACAGAACACAACTATTCTGGTGCAATCTATTATTTGCGACAGGCTATCTCTTCAGCACGGTCCCACGGCGTGAAGAGTTCCCATCTTGCTGAGGCATACATAGAATTGGGCGGCTCATTGAGTAATCGGAGTCTGGATTCCGAAGCCAAGACAGCGTTCCTATATGCAAGAGATATAGCTCAAAAGAACCATGACTACGAGCAGTTGGCAGAGGCATATGAGGCACTAACTACTTTCTATCGCGAACATGGGCGCGAGGACTCTGCACTCATTTGCCAGCAGCGATGGCTCAATATTTCTGACTCTGTGTTCAATGCACGCCAGTTTGATGCCGCTAAAGACCGGCTCTTCCGCTATGAGAACCAAAAAACGGAACAGCATATCGGGCAGCTTCACGGAACTATAAACCGACAATATGCAGTAATTGGAATCATTCTTGTTTTCTTTGTTTTTGTGTCAGTACTGCTCGTTGTTGTAATCTACAATAATCGTCGGGTGAATCGTGCGCGTAGATTATTGGTCAGTAAGAACCAAGAGCTCATCAAACATAATGAGGAAATACGCAGGATGTATGATGAGATTGCACACCAAAACAATAAAACAACAGATGAAATCTCCAATTCCGAAGCTCCTACAGCTTCCCATCAGTATTCTATCACGCAGGTTCAGAAGGCTGTGCTCTTGTCTGAGATTAATCAAGTGATGTCCGATGAGAAAAACATAGCCAATCCTGATTTCAGTTTGGGCATGCTTTCAAAAATTATCAATTCTAATCCAAAATACGTCTCACAAGTCATCAATGACACTTACGGTAAAAACTTCAAGACGTTTCTTAATGAATACCGCATTCATTTAGCGTGCCAGCGGCTTGCCGATGAAGATTACATGCGGCTTCATACACTCTCGGCATTAGCTACCGAAGTAGGATTCAATTCGCATAATACTTTTACAAATGCCTTCAAACGAATCACAGGCATGACCCCTTCTGTCTATCGTCATTATATAAAATAATGTGAGTTATACTGATTTCTTGAATCAATTGTGCAGGAGAATGTTACCGATGAAATCTGTTAACCTTTACTGTGACTAAAACGCAAACATATCGACTATATATTAATTGTAACTCCCAATGCCTTTACTACAGTTTTTTCTCCGAAGATACAAGTACTTTGAAGGAATGAAACATGAGAAAAAGTATCGTTAACATGAGGAAAAACTTTATTTCCTGAGAATGCCTAACTTTGCAGCAAACAATTAGTCAAGTCGAAAACTCATACGGTTTATGACGGCTGACAAAAAGAAAAACTAAAGACTTATAAAATTATATGAGTACGCAAAGTCATCCCAAGGAATCCTCAGGATTCTATCATCTTAATTGGTTGCAGCGCATTGGCTTTGGCTCTGGAGATTTGGCTCAAAACCTCATCTACCAGACCATCTGCATGTATTTGCTGTTCTTCTACACGAATATATTTGGTCTGAACGCAGGCGAGGCTGCTACGATGTTCCTCGTTGTAAGGCTCGTTGATGTGCTTTGGGACCCATTGGTAGGAACCTTCGTTGATAAGCACAATCCACGGTTGGGTAAGTATCGCTCCTATCTTGTTTTGGGTGGAATTCCACTGACTTTCTTCGCTGTGCTCTGTTTCTGGAATGGCTTCTCGGGTTCGCTGCTCTACGCCTACGTTACTTATGTAGGCATGTCGATGTGCTATACGCTCATCAACGTTCCCTATGGTGCGCTCAATTCTTCACTTACCCGCGATACCAACGAAATCACGATACTCACTTCTGTACGAATGTTCATGGCAAACCTTGGTGGACTTGCCGTAGCTTCGGGTATTCCACTTGTGGTTGCATTCTTTGCGCCAAAGGATGCCAAGGGCAATGCCATCATCAACACGCAGGCTTCCAGTGATGCTTGGTTCTGGACGATGGCAATCTATGCATGCGTCGGATTGTTGCTGCTTGTGTTCTGTTTCTCTCAATGCCACGAGCGAGTCGTGATGGATGCAAAAGAGACCGCCAACGTGAAAGTGAGCGACCTCTGGCAGGAGTTTGTACGCAACAAACCGCTTCGCGTCTTGGCATTCTTCTTCATTACTGCCTTTGCCATGATGTCGGTTGGAAATGCGGCTGGTTCCTATTATATGACTTACAACATGAGTGCTACGCCGGCTCAGCTCTCTGTTTTTATGGGTTTAGGCTCCATTCCAGCCTTCATCTTTATGCCTATGGTTCCAGCAATCAAGCGCAAGGTAGGCAAGCGTGGTATGTTCAACATCTTCCTAAGTATCGCTATCATCGGCATGGCAATCCTCTACATTGTGTCTATGGTTCCAGCCCTTCGCAGTCAGTTATGGCTGGTCTATGTGGCTCAGTTCATTAAGTCAACGGGTGTCATCGTGGCAACGGGCTATATGTGGGCATTGGTGCCGGAGGTGATATCCTATGGAGAATGGACTACCGGCAGACGCATCTCTGGCATTGTCAATGCTCTTACCGGCATCTTCTTCAAAGCTGGAATGGCTTTGGGTGGCGTGGTGCCCGGAATCGTACTCGCTATGACGGGATTCAACCCACAAGTTGCAGTGCAGACACCTATGGCTGAACAGGGCATTCTCTGGCTGGTATGCGTGATTCCGGCTCTGCTATTGATTCTCGCTCTTTGGATTATCAGCAAATATGAACTGACCGATGAGTTGGTGGATAAAATCAACACGGAGATAGAAAATCGAGTTAGGAGTTAGAAGAAGATAGGAGTTATCATCAGTTAGGAATTAGGGGTTAGGAGTTCTTATTGAGTTGGAGTTAGAATTATTAATATGAAACGATATTATAGTACCATATTATTATTGATACTCGCAGTATGGTCTGTTAGGGGACAGTCTTTGCGGGAAACGGTGGGGAAGTATTTCCTCATCGGGACTGCTGTCAACATGCGGCAACTTGAAGGCGAAGAGCCGGGGGACGTGGCGATTATCTGTAATCAGTTCAATGCCGTTGTGGCTGAGAACTGCATGAAGCCCGAAGAGATTGAGCCCAAGGAAGGTGTCTTCACTTGGGATGATGCCGACCGCTTCGTGAAGTTTGCCGAAGATAATCACTTGACGGCTACCGGACATGTGTTGATTTGGCACAGTCAGACTCCCGACTGGTTCTTCCTTAACCAATATGGCGAGATGCCCAGCCGGCAAGTCATGATAGGGCGCATGCGCGACTACATCCATACGGTAGTGGGACGTTATAAGGGTCGCATCAAAGGATGGGACGTTGTGAATGAGGCAATCACCGATGATGGTGAATTGCGCGACACACCCTGGATGCGTGCCATAGGTCCCGACTATATTCAGCTTGCTTTCAAGTTTGCGCATGAGGCTGACCCCAACGCAGAATTGTATTATAACGACTATTCAATGGATAAGCCCGCCAAACGCAATGCTGCTATCAAGTTGGTGAGACAACTGCGTAAGGCAGGATGCAGGGTCGATGCTGTGGGAATGCAGAGCCATAACGGACTCGACTATCCCAATATTGCCGATTATGAGACTTCCCTCAAGGCTTTTGCCGATGCTGGTATCATGGTGGCAATCACCGAACTTGACATCAGCGCTTTGCCTAACCCATGGAATTTCTCGGGTGCCGAGATTTCGCAGAATTTTGAGATGCAAAAGGCGCTTAACCCCTATCCGAAGAAACTGCCCAAAGAAGTACAGCGCAAGCATGGCGACCGTTACCTTGCCTTCTTCCGGCTTTATAAGAAATACGCCTCCAACATTAAGCGCGTGACTCTATGGGGTGTGAGTGATGGCAACAGTTGGCTCAACGACTTCCCCGTGAAGGGCCGCACCAACTATCCGTTACTCTTCGACCGTCAGCACAAAGCTAAGCCTGTGGTGGAGGAAATCTGCAAACTTTTCAGTGAGTAAGGAGATATATGGCTCTATTAAGGTCGGAGTTCTCTGAGATATCAGAAATCATTCCGAGTCCTCAGAAGCATGCCATTCAAGCATAATAAGAAATAACAAAAACTATCACATATATGAAACAATCAAGATACCTGTTTCCAAAAGACTACATGGCAGATCCATCTGTCCATGTGTTCAATGACCGCGTTTATATCTATCCGTCCCACGACCGTGAGAGTGGGGCAGCTTTTGACGATGATGGCGGTCACTTCCAGATGAAAGACTATCACGTTCTCTCTACCGACGACGTGATGCACGGAGAGGTTGTCGACCACGGTGTAATTCTCAGTGTTGAGGATATTCCCTGGGCTGAGAAACAATTATGGGATAACGACGTAGTGGAACTCAATGGACGCTATTATCTGCTTTTCAGTGCCAAGGACTATAACGGACTATTCCGCTTGGGAATTGCCGTGGCTAATCGTCCCGAAGGACCTTTCAAGGCACAACCCGACCCGATTCGTGGTTCCTATTCTATTGACCCTTGTTTGTTTAAGGACGATGACGGAGCCATCTATGCCTGTTTTGGTGGCATTTGGGGCGGTCAGTTGCAGCGCTTCCGCAACAACATCCTGCTGAAAGCCGAGCAATTGCCCGAAGGAAATAGTCCCGCTTTAGCTCCGCGTATCGCAAGAATGAGCGATGATATGTTGCAGTTTGCCGAACCCCCGCGTGCCATCATCATACAGGACGAAGAGGGAAATCCACTGACAGCCGATAATCCTCACCGTTTCTTCGAGGCAAGTTGGATGCACAAATATAATGGACGTTATTATTTCAGTTACAGTACGGGTGATACCCATCTGCTCTGCTATGCCATCGGCGACAATCCTTACGGACCGTTCACTTATCAAGGAGTGATTTTGGACCCAGTAGTAGGTTGGACGACTCACCACAGCATTGCATGCTATCATGGGCAGTGGTATCTCTTCCATCATGACTGCGTGCCCAGTGGAGGTAAGACGTGGCTCCGCAGTCTGAAGGTCGCTCCCATCAACTATGACGAGGAAGGACACCTGCTCAAGGTTGAATAAATCATCAGACCTTCCCACAACTCTCGTCAAAACTCTCACCGCCATGCGCGGCAACTATCAACCTTTCGAAATTTACATGAATATGATAAAAAAGCTATTCTTAGTTCTGCTTCTGTTTGCTCAGATACTCAATGTGAGAGCCGACGTAGTTTGCAGAAATCCATTGATTTGGGCAGATGTGCCCGACCCCGACATTATCCGCGTGGGTGATACCTATTATTTAGTAAGCACTACCATGCACTTGATGCCAGGAGGACCTATTATGGCATCGAAGAATCTCACCGACTGGACGATTGTCGGCTATCTCTTTGACAAGCTCACCGACAGCCCCAAATATAATATGGAAGGCGGAACGGTGTATGGTCATGGACAGTGGGCAACGTCACTGCGCTATCACAACGGACGCTTCTATGCGCTCTTCGCTCCCAATGATTCTCCGGGCGGCGACAGTTATGTGTATTCCACAACTGACCCGAGCAAGGGCTGGACTCTTGTTTCGCGGTTGCCTCATTTTCACGATGCCTCCCTTTTCTTCGATGACGATGGGCGAGTTTATGTCTTTCATGGTTGTGGCAACTGTACCGAGTTGACTTCCGACCTCACCGCAGTAAAACCTAACGGAGTAGATACGGTTGTCTTTCAGCGCGACTCCACTGAGACGGGTCTCCTCGAAGGCAGTAGAATGGTAAAATATCATGGTCGCTACTATCTGCTCATGATATCATGGCCCAATGGAAAACCGCGCCGCCAGGTGTGTTTCCGTGCTGACAATATTTTAGGTCCCTATGAGAAAAAGGTTATCCTTCAGGACAACTTTGCTGGATTCCCCTATGCCGGTCAAGGCACCATCGTTGACTCTCCCGATGGACATTGGTATGGACTCATCTTTCAAGATAGAGGTGGAGTAGGGCGTGTGCTCACCCTTGAGCCTTGTACATGGCGCGACGGCTGGCCCATCTTGGGTGATAGCGAGGGTCGCATTCCCGCTTCGTTCACTTTGCCACTTCCTGCAGGCGACGGAAAGTCTGATATCTGCATCAGCGACGAGTTCAAGTCGCCTCGTTTGCAATTAGCATGGCAGTGGAACCACAACCCCATTGACTCAAAGTGGAGTCTGACAGAGCGTCCGGACTTTCTGCGTCTGCATACACCCAACGTCTGCGACAATCTCTTCGCTGCACGCAACACCATCAGTCAACGTCTCATGGGACCCGTCTCGACAGTCACGGTGGCGCTCGATGTGTCCCACATGAACGAAGGCGACCGCACTGGTCTCTCCGCTTTTCAGAGTGACGCAGCAATGCTCATGGTGAGCCGTGACGAGCAAGGCTACAAGTTGAGCATGAACGTTGAGAACTTGCATGTTGGCGCCAAGAATATGACCATTGAGAAAGTGGATAAACACGAAGAGGAAGAAGTTCGCTTCAAGTCCACCCCAAAACGAATCTACTTGCAGATGCGTGCCGATTTCCGTCTTAATGCCGATACTGCAACTTTCGCTTACAGCACCGACAACAAGACGTGGCATCCCCTGGGAACTTCCTTCAAGATGTGCTTCGACTATCAGCGACTCTTCATGGGCACCCGAGCTGCTGTTTTCTGTTATGCCACGAAGAAATTAGGAGGATACGTTGATATGGACTGGTATCATATCAAAGTGAGCAACGAGTAAATCTATCTATTCTCTCTCTAGTTATACAAGTATTATTACAAACAAGCCCCCATGAATCGTGGGATTCGTGGGGGCTTCACTTTATTTCTCCATTCTCCACCAGTCGATGTTGAGGAGTGGGAATCGGAAGGCTTCTTTCAGACTAATCGGACTGGTCGGAGTCCTCCGAGCTCGGAGGACTCCGATTCTCAAACTCCTATCTCCTAATTCCTAATTCCTAACTTTTCCTGCGTATAGTCCTATGCAGGCGCCGATGAAGCCGCCGGAGACATTCGTGCTGAGATTCACAGCGTCCACGCCCTTGGCGAGAAGTTGCCAGTCGCCTTGACCAATGGCATAATAGAAGCTATAATATTTGCCTTTGCCCTCAATCTTCAATCGCAGAGGCTGCTGTGCCTCTTGCTCAGAGAGTAGGGCAGAGCCAATCACCGACTGCTGTTTCTCACAGCGGGTAAGAATCACGGCGGGCTTACCCCTCAGCAGTGTCTTTCCGAGCAGGAAGTTGCAGTCCTCGTTTTGCAGGAGTGCGAATCCGGCAAAGTCGCTGTCGGTGCGTGCCGTATATTCTAAAGTTGTTTCGGCTGTGAAGTTGGTGTGCTGCTGGCGGCAGAAGATGGCTGACGGCGACTCTTTCTGGCGGATATTGACATCCGAAGGATGAATGGTCAGTCCATTGCCCAATTCATAGAAGTTGCCTTTTGGATTGCGCAGGAACATCCATCGCAGGTTGAGTTCCTTGTTGTTGAAGCGGTCCTCATAGCTGAAGTTGCCCGTATATTTTGTTGCGTTCTCGTCCAAGGGCTGGAGTCCCTTCTTGTCTACTACGTTTGGCATCACGGTGTTTTTAGGCAGAATAGTGGGCCAGCCGTTATCCCATGTGACAGGCAGAAGATAGGTATCGCGTCCCGTGTTGTAGTAGTCGCCCTCATACGGACGGCAACCCAAGAACACAGCCCACCAACTTCCGTCCTTTGCCTGCACTAAATCGGCATGTCCCGTACTCGTCACGGGGTCCTTACGGTCAGGGTTTAAGCCTGTGCGCTGAGTCAGAATAGGATTGTCAGGGCATTCCTCCCACGGTCCTTGCGGTTTCTTGGCACGGAAGATAACCTCGCTGTGCCAACTTCCCGTTCCACCTTCGGCGCACATCAGATAATAGTATTTACCAATCTGGTAGAGGTGAGGCCCCTCAATCCAGATGGGATGTTTCTCCACATGGGTGCCACCGCGCACAATCTCGATGGGTTCGCCGATAATGCTGTCGCCCTTCACATCGTAGCGCAGCAGACGGATGGCGCGCTGTCCCTCATATTCGGTCTTTCCCATCACGGGCGCATTGTGCACAATCCATCCGTTGCCCTTTTTGTCAAAGCAGAGCGAAGGGTCGATACCGTCAATCTTGGGCAGGTAGATAGGCTCACTCCAACCCTTGGTCGGGTCTTTGGTCTTGACGACGAAATTGCCTGCGCCGACGTTGGTGGTAATCATGTAGAACGTCTTGTTCTTCTTGTTGTAGGTGATGTCGGGGGCGAAGATGCCACCAGAGACGTTCTGATGATAGAGCGGCACTTGCGACTCACGGTCGAGTACGTTGCCTATCTGTTTCCAGTTGACAAGGTCGGTACTGGTGAAGATAGGCACACCGGGAAAGAACGAGAACGAGGAGTTCACTAAATAATAGGTGTCGCCAACCCTGCATACGGACGGGTCGGGATAATAGCCCGCCAAGATAGGATTGAAATACTGCCGCTGCGGGTCAATCTTCTGACTGAAGCGCGGGTCGTTGCCCGAGTATTTGAAATAATCGAAATGGGCATCCTGCGCCAAGGCTCCTCCGCTGATGCAGAGCGCCAACATTGAGGTTGCTAAGATGTTTTTATAGGTCATAATGAGTAAATTGATTGATAATCGAATGTGGTGAGCGGGATGTCGTTATCTTTACTGACGATTGCCGGCAAAGAACTGTTCATAGTCAACTTGCAGGGTAGCATTGGAGGGTTTATGGAACTCTAAGTAGATGTCGTGTACTCCGTTAGCGGATTGCACTTTGCACTTGTTGAGCGAGAATTGTTGGGACGGAGTGATAGCGCACTTTGCCATGATAGGTCCCTCCAAATTGTCGAGGTGGACGGTGACACTGCATCCCGCCATGTCGGATGCCGCACTGATAACGAACTTCTTGGCTCCACGCTTGAAATCCACATTGCGCATGGAGAGCCATGCCGCAGAGTCCTTCACGATGATGTAGTGTTGATTGCCCGCATGGCGGTCGGTTGTGATACCCTGCGAGAACGCCATTGTCTCGCCTTCAATGCGCTGGAAAGGATTGAGCGTTCGCACCGCCTTCGTCACACCCTTCTCTGTTTGTGGAATGAAAGGAATCGAATCGCCATGCCATTGAAATTCCTCCACGGCTGTAAACCTGCGGAAGCCACTTCCGCCGGGCAGTTTGCCATTGTGGTAGAACATGAAGTCGCGCCCCTTGAAATGAATACTTCCCGCATGGATAGTGAAGCTGTTTTCAGCCTCTCCCATGATTTTTCCCTGCCATTTCCAAGGACCGTTGATAGTAGGAGCCGTGGAGTAGTCCAAGTGTTCGGGCACTCCACCCGCGGCATATACCAAATAATAAATGCCATTGCGTTTGAACACCCACGGTCCTTCTTCGAAATGCGTCTTGAGGGTATCCTTATTGATTTGATAGTCGTGCTTCATCTTTAGAGGTCCAAATGCCGTTGTGTCATTGATTCCCGCCACTTCGCGGATGGGACCATCCAGATGAATCATATCGCGTTTGAGTTTCACATACCAGCAGTTATTGTTTCCCCAGAAAAGCCAAGGTGTTCCGTCATCGTCAATGAAGATAGAAGGGTCAATATATCCCCATCCACCTGGGATGAGCGGTTTTCCTAAAGCATCGTGGTATGGCCCTTCGGCATGGTCGGCAACTGCGACTCCAATTCCGTGAAGATGCTTCGTCGTGTCCTCTGCCGCTACATACCAGTACCATTTTCCCTCATGGCAGATGGCTTGCGAAGCCCAAGCATTGTCGCCCTGCTTCGCCCAACTGAAGGTCGCCGTGGACATGGGCGTACCGCGATAGGTCCAATTCACCATGTCGGTGGTTGAGAAGAGCAGCCAGTCCTTCATCTTGAAATATTCTGCATCGTTCTCATCGTGGTCGGTAAAGAGATACACGGTGTCGCCCAGCGCGTAGGGTGCAGGGTCGGGAGTGAAGTGTGACTGTACAATTGGGTTCTGTGCCGTTGCTGTAGAGGCAAAGGCTGTTAGAATCAATGAAAGTCCGTCGCACCACGCGACGGACTTCCCAAACTTCTTTACAAATTCAAATAACCTAACCATATATTACTTCTTCGTATTCTTAGTTATGAACAGACTTCGGTTTTGTTTTCTTCGTTGCAAAGTTAGTCTTTTTGTCGGTAATCTGATATTTCTCTCGTTACACATCCTTTGGCGCTTGTTTCATTTGCGTTTTCTCTTGCCCAAAATTCAATTCCTCAGCATTGCCAAGTGTCTTAATATGCTTATATTCCTATATAATATATAGGTGTATAGGAATGATTTATCAAGCAAGAACAGCCAATAATGATTTTATATGTGGCTATCTTCGATTGCTGACAAGTGCGAGCAGAACGGCTGGCACTTGGCGCTCGAACGGCTGGCACTTGGCGCTCAATTGGTTGGCACCTGTCAGCAATCACAAGTAGATAGTTTTTGAATGATTCCTAACAGATTTTGAATCGAACAGGACCGATTGTTTCCGTTGACTCCCCATATATTTATATATAAATATATAGGCATGATATATAAAGTGAATTCCAAAGTGAAAGATTTGGTATGTTGCCCTCTATGATGGCTGTCATGTGAGAATATTTAGCTTCGCTGAATCCTTGCTGCGCTCGGCATAGCTCGAACTTGTTCGGCTATGCACTCGCTTGCCTCGGATTTAGCTTCGCTGAATCCTTGCTGCGCTCGGCATAGCTCGAACTTGTTCGGCTATGCACTCGCTTGCCTCGGATTTAGCTTCGCTGAATCCTTGCTGCGCTCGGCATAGCCCGAACAAGTTCGGCTCTGCACTCGCTTGCCTCGGATTTGAGATTAGATGGATTAAACCTAACTTTGTTGGACTTTAAATCATCATTGACCGCTGTTTCATTCCACTATTTATAAAATAAACCATTATTCATTCTCAAATTTAGTTTTTTTTGCTAATTTTGCATTATAACCTAACTTGGTCAACCTATATTCTTCATATGAATAGTGCAACATCTTTTAATAGGGGGACGGTTGAGTCCTTTTTTTTCCATCTAAAACATTATGCTTCTGCGGCAATCTTAAAGTTTGCCGTTCTGCTACTTTTGTTCTCCGCTCTCCCGGCACAATCTCAGACTGGTCGGTTTATCAATACCGAGCGAGGGCTTTCAGGCAGTGTTGTCAAGCAAATCTATCAAGATAGTTTGGGCGTTATTTGGATTGCCACCAACAGCGGCATCAATCTCTACAACGGCTATCAATTCAAGACATTGCAGAGCAATAGCGATGTGCCCGATGCTCTTGCCAGTAATCTCGTCAACTGTATCGCTCAAGACAACCGTGGACGAATGCTTGTCGGTTCTAACCTTGCCTTACAAGTCATTGATGGAGGCTTCCATTTTAAGACTGTGAAGATGACGAGCAGTCGTTCCAATTCACCCTTCAATTACATCAATTGTGTATTCCAGCGCAAGAATGGCACTATCCTCATTGGAACAGCAGGTTCAGGCTTGTGGCAGATGACCGGCGATTACGAGGCAAAACCAATAAGCGGACCCTTGGGCAAATTGGTCACTGCTTGCTGTATGTTGGAAGACGCATCCGGCACACTGTATGTCATATCCAATGCAGAAGGTGTATTCTCTCTAGATGCCCATAACCGCTTCAGACATTATGCTTTGCCAAGTGCAAATCAGTATCCGCTTGTGGCATGTCAGGACCGTTTGGGCAACATCTTTGTGGGTTGTCTTGGAGGCGGACTGTACGTCAAAAACCGTGGTACAGATGAATTCAGGCTAGTGAACGGCACTGAGCAGATGCATATCTCCTCTCTCTGCACTAAACCTTCGGGCCATATACTCATTGGCATTGACGGAAGTGGCGTGAGGGATTACGATGTTATTAGCGGACTTATCACTACTCCTATTTATTACAACACAGAAGTCGATTTTTCCCACTCCAAGGTCTCTTCCATTTTATACGACCGCTTCGGTAATATCTGGCTCGGACTGATGCAGAAGGGTATTTACATTCAGCCCACTGTGCAGTTGGGATTCTCCTGTATGGGCTATAAGTTAGGCTCTGCCAACGTTATTGGCGACCACTGCGTCATGGCGCTGACCCATGGTCGCAATGGCAGACTGTGGGTGTCAACCGACAATGGCGGACTCTATGAGCTTGACAACCACCATAAGTTGATTCATAAGTTTGCATCCGGTGGCTCTTTCCCCAGTGCCATCTTAGGCATGAGGGAGGATTCCAAAGGCAGATTGTGGGTGGGCTCCTATCAGAATGGCTGTGGATGGATTGATTCACAGTCGGGCGTCTACCATCGTCTTCCTTTCTCAAAGGGAAATAACAATGTAGTGTTTGATATTGAACTCGACCGCAATGAGAACCTTTGGATAGGAACGATGGGAGAGGGACTGAAACGCTACAACCTAAAGAACCAAAAACTCACCGAATACCGGGCAACGTCGGCTTCCAACTCGCTCTTCTGCAACTATATCAACCAACTCTATCTATCGCCCGATGAGCAACGCCTCTACGTTTGCACGACTCGTGGCGTTTGCTGCCTTGACATCCGTCGCAACAGTTGGACCAGTGTGTTTCATACCAATTGTCTGCTCAAGGATGTCGATATTTATGATGTGGCGGAGTCCAGCGACAAACGTCTTTGGGTTGCCACTCCCGATAAACTCTATTGCTACGACTTGCGCTCCCGTAAACTCCGCAGCTATGGAACGGAACAGGGACTTTCGAGCAATATCGTTATGGCAGTGCGACTTGATCATCGTCAGCTTGTATGGGTGAGTACTAATAATGGACTTTGCTGTCTGAACCCACGTACCAACAAGGTGAGCAGTTTCTACGAGGGTGACGGCTTGCAGGGCAATGAGTTTTCCGATGGTGTCTCGAGCATCGACCCGCATACAGGAGAACTGTGTTTTGGTGGTATGAAAGGCATCACGTGGTTCAATCCCGAACGCATTGCACAAGTGCATTCCAAGTTGCCCATCTATCTCACCGGTTTCTCCATAGGCGAGCTGGAAGTAGTTCCGGGTATCAAGTCGGGTGTCTACACTATCACCGACCGCCCCGTTTATTTCTCCGATGAGTTTGAGCTTAATCATCGCGACAATACTTTCACCATTGAAGTGTCTTCGCTCTCCTTCGACAATCCAGAGCGTGTCACCTATTTATATAGTGTCAACGGCGACAATTGGACCGAGATGGAACGTGGCAAGAACTCCGTCACTTTTGCCCATCTCTCACCCGGTACCTACCATATACGCATCAAAGCGCAGAACAACGTTTCGGAATCCGATATCAAGGAGTTTGCCGTCACCGTGCATCCTGCGTGGTATTTCTCTATATGGGCAAAAATCGTATATCTGCTCATTGCCGTCTATCTTGTCTATCTCTACATGCAGAGTCTGAAACGCAAGCAGCAGGACCAGTTGAGACTGCAAGAACACATTCATGCCGAGCAGATGTCGGAGGACAAATTGCGCTTCTTCATCAATCTGAGTCACGATATCCGCACTCCTATGACGCTTATCCTTACTCCGCTGCTCTCGCTGATGAAGGAGGACAGCGACCCCGGACGTCAGAATGTCTATGCGCTGATGAAACGCAATGCCGAGCGCATCCTGCATCTCATCAACCAGATTATGGACCTGCGTAAGATTGACAAGGGACAGATGACCATGCGCTTTGCCAAAACCAATATCGTTGAGTTCACACAGAGCATTGTCGACCTCTTCTCTATTCAGGCGAAGAGTAAGCAGATTACCCTCTCGCTGAAGAAGGACGCAGACCCAATTGATGTTTGGATTGACCGTACCAATTTCGACAAAGTGCTGATGAACCTGCTCTCCAATGCGTTTAAGTTCACTCATACGGGCGGCAACATTGTGATTACCCTTGGTCACGACCAGCACAATCTGTACATAACGATTGCCGACGATGGCGACCCCGTTCCAGAGGGCAAGCTGGAGCGCATCTTTGAGCGTTTCTATCAAGGTTCTGTCAGCATTCAAGGCCGCCAGACTGGAACGGGCGTAGGACTCGACTTGTGCCGTTCCATTATCGACATGCACCACGGCACTATCAAGGCTCGCAACTTGACACCGCAAGGTTCAGAGGAGAAGAATTCTCTGTACCCCAACGACTTCGACCACGGTTGCGCTTTCGACATCTGCCTGCCTCTTGGCAACAGTCATCTGAACCCTGAGGACTGTCTCACTAAAGAGGAACAGAAGAAGTTGGACCGCGAGTTGGATTTGTCTCAGTTCTATGATGTCGAGCCGCAGACTACTACCGTGAAGGAGGTGAAGGCAGCAGGCACGAAGCCGACGGTGTTGATAGTGGAGGATGAGGAGGATATCCGCAACTATGTGGCTCAGCAGTTGCAGTCGAGTTATCGCATTCTTTTAGCTCCCAATGGCAAGGAGGGCTTAACTATTGCGCTAAAGGAACTACCCGACCTTGTTGTGAGCGATGTCATGATGCCAGAAATGGACGGCTACACACTCTGTGCCCGACTGAAGGGCAACATCAATACCAATCATATTCCCGTTGTTCTGCTCACTGCCAAAGGGCGTGACGAGGACAAGGTGGAAGGCATTGAGTTGGGTGCCGATGCCTATATTTCCAAGCCCTTCAACATGGAGGTGCTTCGTTCCACTATCGCCAATTTGCTCAGCGAACGTGCCATGCTCAAGAACAAATATTCGGGAAAAGAGTCGATGAAGGAGATGGTAGAAGATGTAGAGTTGAAGAGTCCAGATGAGAAACTCTTGGAGCGCGTAATGAAGGTGATTAACGCCAACATGAGCAACGAGGACCTCAACGTGGATTTGCTTGCTGAAGAAGTGGGGCTGAGTCGCGTTCACCTCTATCGCAAACTGAAAGAGCTTACCAATCAGACACCGAGCGAGTTTATCCGCAACATCCGTCTGAAGCAGGCAGCCAACCTGTTGTCCGACCCGCATCAGAGCATCTCCGAGGTGATGTATGCTTGCGGCTTCTCCAACCGTACTTCGTTCTCCACGATGTTTAAGAAACTCTATGGCGTTTCTCCGAGGGAATATATGCAGGAGGCGCAAAAAGGAAAGGAGAAGTAGGAGAGAGGAACGATTTCCCGACAAAGCCACAAAAACCTCAGAGTATGCTATTGAAATAATAAAGGCTGTGACAATTGATTGTTTGTCACAGCCTCTATTTTTATATACCTTATTATATATTACTGAACTTTCGCATGTTTGGTGGAGTCAAAGGAGTTAGTAGGAGTCAAAGGAGTTAAGACATTACTATTGAAGGATTCTGATACCCTTCAGCACTGTTGTCTTTAACTCCTCTAACTCCTTTGACTCCTCCTAACTCCTTTGAAGTTAGCAAGTTGCAAACTTGCGAAACTTCAATATATTATCGTTCTTCCAAAGTCAACACATTGATGGAGTAGGGGGCAAAGGTGATAGTGAAATCATTGCCAACCTTCTGTTTCTTCGTCACGGGAACAATATTGCGCGGAGAATCGATGGTGTTGGTATCGGTAGGCTTAGCTGAAGAGAGCACGATGAGCTGACCACGAGACTTCAACTTCTTTCCGTCTACTACCACACGTACTGCTTGGGCTGTTGAACCGCCATTGACGACTTTTAGATAGGTCTTGCCGTTGGAAGTGTCGGTAGTAGCTGAATAATACAGTTGCGGTAATTGACTCTTCTTGTAGGTCATGTTGGGCAGTGACTTCTCATCCACAGGTACAATCTTGTTGCCCAAGTGATTGGAGAACATGCACTGAGCGTAGTAGGAAGGTGAGCCGTATGCTTCCAGCACATTGTAGCCAATGAGGTCGCTTTCCCATTGCATGCCACCAGGATTGATGTTGACCAACAGCGGAGCGTAGCATTGTGCAATCACGATGTCGCTGTTGCGCTCCATGCCCGTCATCCATGCAGCGTCACCCAAAGCGGCATTCAAATTTGTCGTGGGTTTGCCTTCACGTGAAGCCCATTCGCCACAGAAAATCTTCGGTCCCTTGCGGTCGTAGGAGTCGTATTGGTGGGCAGCCTTGTACATTCCTTCAGTGTCGCGGTAGTAATGTTCATCTACTATATCTATTATAGTACCGCTCATACCTGTCTTTCTCTCGTCTTCTCTTATTTTCTTAACATCAACAGTCGAGATGATTTGCAGTTGCGGATAGCGCTCCTTGATAGCGTTGTAGAACTTCATGTATCTTCCGGGATAGGAGCCACTCTCATCAAAGAAGTCCTCGTTTCCAATCTCTACGTAGTGAAGAGGGAATGGCTCGGGATGACCGTCGCGTACACGCTGTGCGCCCCATTTGGTCTCGGGACCTCCCGTAACATATTCTATCTCATCGAGAGCATCGCGCACGAATCCGTCCACATAATCTCCTGTCACGTAGTCACCGTTGAGCGTGTAACCGGCAAAGACAGCCAACAGAGGCTCAGCCCCTACGTCCTCAGCCCATTCCAAAAATTCGAGCAGTCCCATTCCGTCAGTGGAGCGGTAGCCCCAAGGCGACTGGTGACCCGGTCGGTTGTCGGGATTGCCCACGGTGCGCTTCCAGTCGAAGCGGTTGCGGCAGTCGCCACCCTCAAGGTAATTGCCACCAGGGAAGCGCAAGAACTTGGGATGCATATCCTTCATCATCTTCATCAAGTCACAGCGCAAACCGTTAGGTCGGTTGTTGAAGGTTTCGGGGAAGAGAGTGACGCGGCACAGATGGTAGGTACCTGCCTGAAGGGGCGTAATCCGGAGTTGGGCATCTGTCGTTGCCACTACGTCCTTTGCCGTTTCCATAGAGAAGGTATAGCGGGTCCAAGCGGTGTCGGTGATGCTGATGGTTGTTGTGGCATAGACCTTTTGACCCTTGTTGCCTACAAGGCTGATTTCCACCTTGCTTCCCACCTGCGGTTCAGAGGTCGCAATAAAGAGAGCACCACTGAAATGGGCGTTGGGTTTGATGGGATATCCCCAGTAGCCGTCGTTGACGATGCCTGTTTTGCCATCGGTTACAAGACGAAGCGACTGTCGGTTGGCAAGGTTGAGCCACTTCTGAGTGTCGATACTCATTTGAGCCGACAGCGTGTCGGTGAGAGTCCAGAAAGAGGGACCGCCCGAAGACCACGGCGTCCAAGGATTGGGCTGGTGACCGTTGCGGTCTTCTATAAACGAAGGATTTCTTACCAACTGCGCGTAGAGTCCTCCTTCATAGGAATAGTTGATTTCCTCGGTCATGAGACCGTAGAGAGTTGGGCTCACGTCTTTGCTTGCTTGGTCAAGGTGCAAGGTGAGCGTTGCTTGCGCCATCATGGAAGTCGCCATGAGGAGCGAAGCTGATAGAGTCGTAATTTTCTTGTTCATAGTGTTTATATAAGTTATTATTTTTGGTATTCAACGGTATGCAAAGTTAATCATTCTATTCTATTTATAGGCTTCGTAGCGTGTCTGATAGTTTTTGTGTCGTTACAGCTCAACCAAGTGAAATACGGATTTCCAGTCTTTTCTTAGCTTTGGAAAATGAGGCAAACACAGTTGTAACCTACGGGAAAACTCATGTTACGTCACGAAAACTGTCTTTGCCGGCAATTTCTTAATTTTGCGGACAGAGAATAGATGCTCAAACTTCTTTTAGCAGATGATGCCTCAAAAAGACTAAAGACTACAAACTAAAAATTCATACCCATATATGCAACAATTTTACTCCTTGAAACAACGTTTATGCTCAGTTGCCTTGTTCTGTGCAGTAGGTTCCCTTGGTCTCATGGCAAAGGGAACAACTCCGGACGGCAGAGGCAGTATTCTGACCCCACAGAACAGGGTCAAGGTTACCTCTTGGTGTTCTGACAATGGCAACGGAACTTATACTAATCCCCTTTTCTATGATGAATTTTCCGACCCCGACATTATCCGCGTGGGCAATGATTACTATCTCGCTGGTACCACCATGCACTGTACGCCGGGAGTAGTGATACTGCATTCGCGCGACTTAGTGAACTGGTCGTGGGAGAGCTATTGCTTTGAGCGTTTTGACGAAGGCGACCTTTTCTCGCTCAACAAGGGCAAGGAAGCCTACGGTCAAGGAATCTGGGCACCCTGCATCAGATATCATAACGGAAAGTTCTATGTGTTCTCCAACATCAATGGCTTGGGACTTCAGGTTTTTATAGCGGACAAATCCACGGGTCCTTGGAAACATATTAACATGGGAGGCAATATCTATGACCTTTCTGTGCTCTTCGATGATGATGGCCGCATCTATGCCATCCACGGCTACGACGAAGTGAAGGCAACCGAAATCAAGCCAGACTTCAGTGGATTTGTGGAGGGCAGTGAGCGCGTCATCATTCCCAAAGGCAACGCCATGGGAGAGGGACACCATATATATAAGATAAAAGGAAAGTACTATATCATCAGCGCCGACTATTCACCCATGGGTCGTATGCAGTGTGCCCGCGCTGACCGGTTGGAAGGTCCCTACGAAACTACTACCATCTGTGCCGAGGAAACCATGGGTACCCAAGTGGGTCATTCGGTGAGCAATGTGGGTTTAGGTTCTCCCGTACCTGTGTTTGGACAGAATTACAAGATAAGCAAACCCGATGAGAACTATATGGGCTGTGCCACCCTTCATCAGGGTGGTATTGTGGATTTGCCCAATGGCGACTGGTGGGGCATTTCGATGCAAGACTTCCGTTCCGTGGGACGTACGGTGTGTCTCTCTCCCGTAACGTGGCAGGACGGCTGGCCCTATTTCGGACTGCCTAAGAATCTCGGACGCGTTCCCCGTACTTGTTTCAAGCCTGCCACTGGAGTGGAGGAGACTCCCCATGCTCCTTACGTGCGGAGTGATAATTTCAATGGGCGTAGCCTACAGCCCATCTGGCAATGGAACCACAATCCCGTAGACAGCAAGTGGAAGCATGCCAAAGGTAAACTGATGCTGCAGACAATGCCGGCAAAGAGTTTTCTTTGGGCATCCAACACACTGACCCAGAGAATCATGGGTCCCCAATCGGACGCAACAGTACTGCTCGATTTCTCCCGCTTGAAGGATGGCGACGTTGCCGGTCTTGCCTTGCTCAATATGCCCTACGAGTGGATTGGCATCAGCAAGGACAATGGTAGATTTATCTTGAGCCAATATGACGACAACGGCAACAAGACAACTCAGGGAGACAAAGTGCAAGGCAGTAAAATCTACCTGCGCTGTACAATCAACACCGACGTTGACAGCGCTTCTCTGAGCTACAGTTGGGATGGAAAGAACTTCTCGCAGTTAGGTGCCACTTTTGTTACGCCCTATCAACTGAAAACCTTCCAAGGTCCCCGCTTCTCTCTTTTCGCCTTCAATACGAAAGGTCAAAATGGTGGCACGGCAATCTTTGACGACTTCACGGTCGAAGAGCCTCTTGCCGACCGCAGCGCTAATCTCCCTGTGGGCAAGACCATCACGCTCAAGAATCTTGCCAACAGTGATTATCTGACGGCTAATCCTCATGGACCCGTCAACTCCACACACGCCAACGCTGACAATCAGGAACAGATGAAGGCTTGTACCTTCCGTGTCATCGACCAAGGTCAAGGTCGTGTGGCACTTGAGGCACTCAACGGAACAGGCTACCTCACCGTGGTGGGTGCCGGACTCTCCGCCGACGTGCGCATGACAAAAGACCTTCAGCAAGGCAGCAGTTTCCTTTGGCAGGATATGCTCCACCATCAGTGCATGTTGCTTTCCTTGAAGACCCAACGCTATATCGGTATCAATGCTACCACAGGCGCTCCCTATGCAGCCTATTATCCCGGTACAACACCCAGCAGAAAGGACGGAACCGTGTTTGAATGGACTGTTTCAGAGTGAGTAACATCATTTGAAACATCAAGCAAAGTTTATGAAAACTAAGGTTAAGACACCTTATCTAAATTTATATAATTTTGCAGCATCGAAAACAATTTTAAAACAAATGTACATAAATCTTAAAAACTTAATCAAGATGAGACAAAGACTAACATCTAAGATTTTTCTTCTGTTGTGTCTCCTATGCTTCATGAGCATACCGGCAGTCGCACAGAACACGATTACGGGTGATGTCGTCGACGAACAAGGAGAGCCTATCATCGGTGCCACCATTCGTGAGTCTGGTTCTACCAATGGAACTGTTTCCGACTTGGACGGTAAATTCAAGTTGAATGTCGGAAAGAACGCTTCTATTGAAGTAACCTATTTGGGATATGTCACCCAGAATGTAGAAGTAGGTGGCAAATCGAATCTCCACATCGTACTCTCAGAAACTGCTACCAGTTTGAACGATGTTGTGGTGATTGGTTATGGTAGCGTGAAGAAGGAGGACCTTTCCTCAAGTATCGCTATCCTCTCGGCAAAAGACGTGACGAAGGTACCTGGTGGTCTTTCTGCAGGATTGCAGAGTGAGGTTCCTGGTGTTCAGGTCACCAACGGCCGTATCCATATTAGAGGTGTAGGCTCTATCAACAACACCGACCCTCTCTACGTGGTGGATGGAATGATTGGCGGAGCCGTGCCAGATGAGAACAATATCGCCAGTATCCAGATTTTGAAGGATGCAGCATCCTGCGCCATCTACGGTGCCCGTGGTGCTAACGGTGTCATCGTGATTACCACCAAGCGTGGTCAGGCAGGCGAGGTGAAAGTGGACTATAATGGCTACGTGGGCTGGAAATGGCTCACCAACGAGATTGACCTTCTGAGCGGTGAGGATTTGGCTGAGTTGATTAATGAGGAGATGTACAACGCTGACCCAACGCGCACAGACTATATGGAAGCACTCTCTGACCCCGAATCCATCGGTGAGGGCTACAATATGTTTGATGAGTTGAAGCGCACGGGTTTCTATCAGAAGCACAACGTCTCTATCAGTGGTGGTTCTGCCAACGCTAACTTCCGTGTCACCGGAACTTACGATACCGATAAGGCAATGTTCATCAAGCAGAACTATGAGAACTATGCCCTCAACGTGGTTTCTGACTTCAAGAAGGGCATCTTCGGATTTGGTGAGACAGCCACTATTACTCATAAGTTGGCTCATACCAACGACTCTGGTGTGCTGTTCGCTTTGAAGTGGAGTACTATTTGCCCCATCTACGACCCCGAGTCGAGCACTGGATTTGCAGGCGCTACCTATGGAACCGACCTTGTCAATGCCCGTGCAACGGCTGAATTCACTTGGAACCGCGCACAGACCAATAATTTCACTGGAAACATGTGGGCTACTTGTGAGCCTATCAAAGGACTTGTGTATAAATTCAACTTCGGTGCCGACCTCTACCGCTATAACTTCCGCGAATATGAGGCAGACTATACCGTGGGTGCCTATCAGACCCATTCACCTGATACTTACGGCATGAGCAGCAGCTATTCCAACCGCTTCCTCTATGAGCATACCCTTACATACGACCACACTTTCGGTGGCCATCACCTCAACGCAATGGTTGGTTTGACATCAGAGGAAACCAAGGGTCATGGATTATCGGCAAGCGCACGTGCCATGCCAAGTAGCGAGGTGCTCAACCTGAGTGCCACACAGGATGCCTCTTCTAAGGAAGTAGGAAGTTCTGAGACTCACAGTTCCATGTTCTCTTTCCTCGCACGACTGATGTATGACTACGAAGGCAAGTATATCCTTACCGCTAACTTCCGTCGTGATGGTAGCTCCAACTTCTCTAAGTCCAACCGTTATGGTAACTTCCCCTCCTTCTCAGCCGCTTGGCGTATCTCGGAGGAGAAGTTCATGAAGAACCTCCACTGGCTGAACAACTTGAAGCTCAGAGCCAGCTGGGGTGAGATTGGTAACTCCAACATCTCTCCTTATCAGTATCAGTCAACTGTATCATTCAGCAACATCTGGTACTATCTGAACAATACCAAGGTGAACGGTGCAATGCCCACTACACCTGCTAACCCCGACGTGAAGTGGGAGACCGTACAGTCTACCGACGTTGGTTTGGACCTCACCGTACTGAACAATACTCTGTCTTTCACATTTGACTACTATTATAATAAGACAAAGGACATGCTCGTGCAGGTTCCTATTGCCTACTCAGCAGGTTATATGAGCTCATTCCCCTACATGAACGCAGGTAGCATTGAAAATAAGGGTATTGAATTCATCATCACTTATCGCAACCATATCGGCAAGAACTTTGACTATAGTATTTCAGCCAACCTCTCAACAGTGGATAATGAAGTGCTCGACCTCGGTGCCAATAGCGAAATCTTCGCAGCAAGTGGTATCACTTGTACCAAGGTGGGTAGCTCTGTCGGTCAGTTCTGGGGTTATAAGACCAACGGTCTGTACCGCACACAGGCTGAACTGGATGCCGACAAGGCATTTGCTCCCAATGCAGCATTAGGTGATATAAGATTCGTCGACCTCAATGGCGATAAGGTACTTGACTCAAACGATATGACGTTTATCGGCGACCCGATTCCCGATTTCTCCTACGGTTTCAATATCGGCGCAACCTATCGTTCTCCTATTGGTACCTTTGATTTCGACATGGTTTGGAACGGTTCACAGGGTAACGATATCTACAACAACACCCGCTACTACGGTGAGGGAATGTATCACAACTATTCCTGCTTCACCTCTACTCTCGACCGTTATCGTGCCGAAGACCTCACATTCACCAATCCCGTTTCTGGCAAGACAACCTTCTACCCCAAAAACACTGATACCGATATGCCGCGTGCCGTCTATGGCGACCCCAACCAGAATATGCGCCAGAGCGACCGCTACGTGGAGGACGGCTCTTACCTGCGTCTGAAGACTATCGTGCTCGGTTGGACACTGCCTGAGCGTTGGATTAAGCACGTGAAACTGGAAAGTGCACGCTTCTATCTTGGCGGCAAGAACCTCATCACCATCACTGACTACGACGGTTTCGACCCTGAGGTGGGCGACCAGAACTCCAGTGGTACCAACCTGACAAGAGGCGTCGACGGTCTGTCGTCATGGGATCCTACATTCCCCAATTCTAAGGAATTCTACATGGGTCTGCAACTGACTTTCTAATTCAGGGTCAACATTTAATAAAAACAAATCAGCATTATGAAAACGAGTTTATCAAATATTATCCTGTGCTCAGCAGCCGGACTCTTGCTAACGAGCTGCAAGCCAGACATGGACCTCAACAATCCGGCAGAGATTTCCACCGACACCTACTATTTGACAGAGGCTCAGCTTGAGAAGTCGGTTATCCCTGCCTATCAGGCCCTCATTGGTCACAATCAGGGAGGTTATTGCTTCCAGACGCTCTTCACGCTCCTGGCTCCCGGTGATGATTTTGACAACACCTACAAGTGGCCGGCAATGTATCAGAACACTTACAACTGCCCAGCCTCTGACACTCCTGTGAAGATTGCTTGGGAGGACTGGTTCAACGGCATATTCGCTGCCAACCTCTGTATCGAGAAGACTACGCAATATGAGGGAACCGATATCACCGACGACCAGCGCAACCGTCTGCTCGGACAGGCATACTTCCTCCGTGGTTTGTTCTACCTCAATCTTTGCTCTCTCTATGGAGAAACCATTCCTCTCTATGACCACGCAACAAGCTCTTCGGAAGACTATTATCCCAGCAATGCACAGCCTGGAGAAATCTACGCTCAAATTATCAGCGACTTCACCAAGGCTTCCGAGATGCTGCCCACCAAGAGCGTGTTCTATGCAGATGCCTCCAACATCGGTCGTGCTACTCAGGGTGCCGCACTTGCTTTCCTTGCAAAGGCATACCTCTGGCGTCCTATTCTTGAAAAAGGTCAGGCAGCCGAATACGACAAGGCTCTGCCCGCGTTGAAGAAGATTATCGACAGCGGTGAATATCAACTCAATCCTTCGTTCAAGGACAACTTCACCAACGACCCCGAAAA
This sequence comes from Prevotella sp., assembly GCA_050946455.1. Classification (GTDB taxonomy): domain Bacteria; phylum Bacteroidota; class Bacteroidia; order Bacteroidales; family Bacteroidaceae; genus Prevotella. The sequence continues at coordinate 61,901 of JBMNUV010000001.1, read as the reverse complement.
GGAGAATGGTGTGGAATCCATCTTCGAAGTACAGATGTACAACGGTACAAACTGGCTGGGTGGTGATGTCTCCGACTCATGGCGCTGGATGAACATCGGTACTCCCGATGGTGTGGGTACAAGCTGGTGGAACCTCGCTCCCAACCAGAAGGCATACGATGAGTTTGAGGATGGCGACCCCCGTCGTTACATGACTCTCTGGTGCCCCAATGGTGCTTACTTCACTATCAATGATGATAGCGTGATGACTTGGGAACAGATGATAGCCGTGCCATCATCCGACAAAGACCTCTATGGAACGCGTAAGGAATGCCCCGACTATGCTATATCTGATGGTGATGATGATTTCAACGACCCCATCATGCGTTATGCTGATGTGCTCCTGATGTATGCCGAGTGCCTCCACTTCACGGGCAACAACGACAGCAAGGACATCACTGACCCCACTGGTCCCAAGTATTGGATTCAGCAGGTTCGTGACCGCGCCAACAATGTGGTTCCCGACGAGCAGAGTCATCTGTGGTATTCTTCTTCACCCGGTACAATTCCGAATGTTGATGATTTGATGGCAGCTGCCCCGACTATCAACGGATTCAAGATGGACAACATCATGAACGTCATTGAGCATGAGCGCTGCGTCGAGCTGATGGGTGAGTACTACCGCTACTTCGACTTGATGCGTTGGGGATTCGCTGATGCCTCTTACTGGAAGCCCATTCAGGACTGTGGCTGGACGGAGAGCAAAATGTATCTTCCCTTCCCGCAGGAGGAGCTTAACAACAACCCCAACCTCGTTGGCAACGACGCAAATTGAGTTAGTATTTAGGAGATAGGAGTTTTCTCCAGTTAGTAATTTGGAGGTTTCTCGAGTTAGAATTTAGAAGTTATCTCGAGATAGAAATTAGAAGTTGCTGCGCCGCTGATGCTCGACAAGTCGCCGAACATGGCGGCGCAGCTGACTTTCTAATTCATAATGCATAATTCGCTGGCGCAGCAACTCCTATCTCCTAACTTAAAAAACTTCTAACTTCTATCTCGTCATAGTTCCAGCATACGTGCGGGAGTAGAATGAATTATATTGTGAATTGAGCATTTTAATTATGCATTGTGCATTAAAGATTGTGAATCGTGTTTAGTGAATTGAGCATCTTAATTATGCATTGTGCATTAAAGATTGTGAATCGTGTTTAGTGAATTGAGCATTTTAATTATGCATTGTGCATTATGCATTATCAATTGTGCATTGTGCATTAAAGATTGTGAATCGTGTTTAGTGAATTGAGCATTTTAATTATGCATTGTGCATTATGCATTATGAATTATCAATTGTGCATTATGCATTATCAAGGGACTCTCTGCAATCCGATGAACCTCGCCTATCGGTTCAACTTGGAAAGCCAGAACTATCGTGAGGCTGCCGACCCGATGGTGGTGACCTACAAGGATTGCTACTATCTCTTCGCCTCCAAAAGCGGAGGCTACTGGTGGTCGGAAGATTTAGGCAATTGGAATTTCGTGGCTGCCGACACCTCCATTGACATTGAACGATACGCTCCCTCTGCATGGGTAATGAACGGTTGGCTCTACTATACCTCATCGAGCAGTGGAGCCGTATTCCGCACTCACAATCCTAAATCGGGACATTGGGAGAAGGTATGTGACAATCCTCACCCGTGGAATGACCCGTGGCTGTTCCTCGACGACGATGGAAGTCTCTATGCCTATTTCGGCAGTAGCGAGAACGGTACTATCAACTGTTGCCAGTTGGACACGGTATCTTTCAAGCCTCTTACATCCGACGTGGTGTGCATCCGCACCGACACGCTCAACAATGGCTATGAGCGCTGTGGTGACAACAATCTCGCCGACGCGCCTACATGGACGGAAGGAACTTCGCTTCTGAAATACAAAGGCAAATACTATCTTACCTATGCCACTCCCGGAACACAGGTCCGAGCTTATTGTGATGGCTACTATGTATCAGACCGTCCCATGGGTCCCTTCCGTTTGGCTGACAACTCACCGATGAATCTGAAGAATACAGGATTCGTCACGGGGCTGGGACATGGTGGCATGTTCGTGGACCGTCAAGGCAATCTATGGACAGTGGACTGTGTCAACCTCGGTGTGCACCACATGTTTGAGCGCCGCATTGCCCTTTGTCCCGTTCATGTTGACAATGAAGGACGGCTCTATGTGGAGACGGCTTATGCCGACTATCCCTATTATATCGACCAGCGTAAGGGTCGTCCCGACTGGCAGTTGCTGTCCTACGGAAAGCCGGTGGAGGCATCTCCGTCGCTGGAGGGATACTCCCCAGCAAACATTGCCGATGAGAACATGCGCAGTTGGTGGAGCGCCTCGACTGGTACGGGCGGTGAGTGGATATTGATGGATTTGGGATCCGAAGACACCGTCTTTGCCCTTCAACTCAACTTCATGGAGCAGGATGCCAAGTGCGCCACGGGTCGTGCAAGTCAGCCATTGCGCTATGCAGTAGAAAGCTCTCTCGACGGGAAGAACTGGACGCTCCTGTTGACTCCTTCTCAGCAGGAGGATTTGACCCATCCTTATTTTGAATTGCAGCGTCCCGTATGCTGTCGTTATCTCCGCGTCCGCAACCTTTCCTTGGTGCCCGGCAATGGCAAGTTCGCCATGAGTGGACTTCGGGTCTTTGGCAAGGGCAGGGGACAGAAGCCCGAACAGGTACAGGGCGTAGAGATTGTCCGCAACCCGACGGACGGTCGCAGTGTGGAAATCTCTTGGCAACCCAGCCGTGGAGCCGAAGGATATCTCGTCCGCTATGGCATCCGTCCCGATAAGTTATGGAGCAGCTATAGGGTTTGGGGAAACACCCATACCTCCTGCACCCTCAACAGCCTGCAGCGCTCGCGCCATTACTATTTCCGTGTTGATGCCGTTAACGACGCAGGAGAAACAACGGGAACGACCGAGGAGTGAAAAAAAGGTGGGAATTACAAATAATATTCCCATGCTTAGATGGTTATTTTGATGGAAACAATATCATTTAACACTATGACTCTATCTTCATCTATTCTTAAAATCAGACCTACCCACAATGTGATCAAATTCTTCACATGGGTCGTTTTATGTCTTATCTTAGTTTCGCAGTCTGTTTCTGCCCAACAACTTCCCTATCAGAATCCCAATCTCTCTCCGCAAGAGCGCGCCAAGGATTTGCTTTCCCGTCTCACGCTGGAGGAGAAAGCCCAGCTGATGCTCGATGAGTCACCGGCTATCCCGCGCTTGGGCATCAAGAAATTCTTTTGGTGGAGTGAGGCGCTGCACGGAGCAGCCAACATGAGCGGCGTGTGCGTCTTTCCCGAACCTATCGGTATGGCAGCCTCCTTCAATCCCAATCTGCTCTACAACGTCTTTACGGCAACGAGCGATGAATTTCGTGCCCAATACAACAAGCGTATGCTCAATGGCGGCGAGGATGAGAAATTCCATAGCCTCTCGGTGTGGACGCCCAATGTCAATATCTTCCGTGACCCACGTTGGGGACGCGGACAGGAGACCTACGGCGAGGACCCTTATCTCACTTCGGTCATGGGTACTCAGGTGGTGCGTGGACTGCAAGGTCCCGAAGACTCCAAATACCGGAAGCTCTGGGCTTGCGCCAAGCACTATGCCGTCCACAGTGGACCGGAGTGGAGCCGCCACACAGCCAATCTTGATGATGTCTCGCCAAGGGATTTGTGGGAGACTTATCTTCCTGCCTTCAAGACCTTGGTGCAGGATGCCAAGGTGCGCGAGGTGATGTGTGCCTATCAGCGTCTCGACGATGACCCTTGCTGTGGCAACAACCGACTGCTGCAGCAGATTCTGCGTGATGAGTGGGGATTTAAATATCTTGTGGTGAGTGACTGCGGTGCCGTCACCGACATCTACTCCTCTCACAAAGTCTCTTCCGATGCGGTTCATGCCTCTGCCAAGGCTGCATGGGCGGGCACTGACGTGGAGTGCGGATTCAACTATACCTACAAGAGTATTCCTGAGGCAGTGCGCCGGGGATTGCTCACAGAGAAGAAAGTGGATGAGCATGTGCTGCGCTTGCTCACCGGACGGTTCGACTTGGGCGAGATGGACGACCCGAAGCTCGTTTCGTGGTCGAAGATTCCCGCTTCGGTGATGGACTGCAAAGAGCATCGGCAGTTGTCGCTCGACATGGCACGTCAGTCTATCGTACTGCTGCAAAACCGTGGAAACGTGTTGCCGCTCCAGACCAAGGGCGAGAAAATTGCCGTCATCGGTCCTAATGCCGACAATGAAACGATGATGTGGGGCAACTACAACGGCACGCCCAATCATACCATCGATATCCTGCAGGGCATCAAGAACGCGTATAAGAATATTGTCTATTTCAAGGGCTGTGACTTGGTTGATACCTTCTACGTGTCCACCCTGCTGCCTAAATGCTCTATCGACGGCAAACACGGACTGCGCTGTCAGTTTTGGAACAATGTCAGACGCGAGGGTCGTCCCGTCACCACGCAATACGAGAAGAATCCTATTGCTGTGACCACGGCTGGCATGCACAACTTCGCTCCCGGTGTGAAGATACAGGATTTCTCCGCCCTCTACGAGACCCACTATCGCCCAGCCGCAACGGGCGACTTTGTCATCAATGTGGAAGGCTGCGGTGCCTTTGCGGTCATTGTGAATGGTGACACGCTGCAGAAACATTACATTTGGCGCACCACTCCCACGCGCACGGTGATTCATGGAGAGGCAGGCAAGGACTATCATGTGCAGATAGCCTACGCGTATGTGGAGAATTGGAATTCGGATTTGAAAATCAATATCGGTGAGGAGCATCCCATCGACTATGCCGAAGCTGTGAAGCGCTTGAAGGGTATCGACAAGGTGGTGTTTGTCGGTGGCATTTCACCTCAACTGGAAGGCGAGGAGATGCCCGTGAGCAAACCGGGATTCCGTGGCGGCGACCGTACGGACATTGAGTTGCCCATCGTGCAGCGTCGGTTCCTTCAGGCTCTGCATCAAGCTGGCAAGAAGGTTATCTACGTCAACTGTTCGGGTTCAGCAATCGCCTTGGAGCCTGAGACGACTTCGTGCGACGCTATCGTACAGGCTTGGTATGCAGGACAGGAGGGTGGAACAGCCGTTGCCGACGTTCTCTTCGGTCGCGTCAATCCTTCTGGCAAGTTGCCCGTCACCTTCTATAAAAGTACCAGTCAGTTGCCCGACTTCGAGGATTACAGCATGAAAGGTCGCACCTACCGCTATTTCGATGACCCACTCTTTGCCTTTGGCTATGGACTGAGCTACACGACATTCAGCGTGGGCAAGGCATCGTGGGACGGTAAGACCCTGACCATTCCTGTGAGCAATGTGGGTAAGCGCGATGGAACAGAGGTGGTACAAGTCTATATCCGTAGCTTGCAGGACCCCGAAGGTCCGATAAAGTCGCTCCGCGGATTCCAGCGCATTGATTTGAAGGCTGGAGCAAAAGGTCAGGTCAAGATTGCGCTCAACGACAAGTCGTTTGAGTTCTTCGACCCATCCACCAACACCATGCGCACGCTTCCCGGTGATTACGAACTCCTCTACGGCACCAGTTCTCGCCCTGCAGACCTGCAGAGCATGAAGATTACGAGATAGAAGCAATCTTGAGTTAGGAGTTAGGAGATAAGAGTTAGGAGTTAGGAGATAGGAGTTAGGAGTTAGGAGTTAGGAGTTTGCGAATCGGAGTTCTCCGAGATTTCCGAGCCCTCCGAGTTCTCCGAGATTTCCGAGTTCTCCGAGTTCTCCGAGCCCTCCTAGTTCTCTGAAAGCTCTTACCAGTCAGATTAGTCCGAAAGGGCCGATTTTTCCTAACATTGCATAAGAAAATCAAAAGCTATCAATAATGAAAACAATCAGAATTTCAAAAGTCGTTGACAGACTCTTGCTGTTGGCTATGAGCATTTTGCTGCCCGCGGTAGTCTGTGCCCAAAATTGGGAGCAGACGACAGCGGGAGTGAAAGTGAATGTGGGTCAAGGATGTGTATCCATTGAATATCTCAACCCCGCTTCCGTGCGTGTGGTAAAGACGCCCGGAAAACAAGATTATAATAAGAAAAGTATGGTGGTGACGGAGACCCCAACGAAGACGACTCTCAAGGTGAGAGAAGCTGGCGGTAGGGTAGAGGCACAATCGTCGAAACTTACGGTTTCTGTCAATCTCAACGACGGTCGCGTATCCTTTGCCGCCAATGGCAAACAACTCTTTGCCGAGTCGGCTCCGGCTCAGTTCACTCCCCTGAACGATGCCGGCACTAAAGCCTATACCGTGCGGCAGGACTTTAGTCTTGATGCAGACGAGGCTATCTATGGCTTCGGTCAACCGCAGAACGAGCAACTCTCGCAGCGCCACGTCAACCGTCTGCTCCAGCCGCAGAATGTGGAGGACGGCATTCCCTTCTTCGCCTCTATAAAGGGGTACGGTATCTATTGGGACAACTATTCCGCCACAACCTTCAACGATGACGACAAGGGAACCTTCTTCAGTTCCGAGGTGGGTCAAGCCGTAGACTACTATTTCCTCTATGGCGGCTCGCTCGATGGTGTGGTAGCCAAGATGCGTCAGCTCTCAGGCGATGTTCCCATGATGCCTCTTTGGACCTATGGCTTCTGGCAGAGTAGGGAACGCTATAAGAGTTGCTCTGAGTTGGAAGAGGTCCTCACCCGCTACCGTCAACTTCATATTCCCATCGACGGCATTGTGCAGGACTGGCAATATTGGGGCAGCAACTACCTGTGGAACGCCATGGATTTTCTCGCTCCTGAGTTTGCCGATGGCAAGCAGATGATAGACTCCGTGCACAACCTCAATGGTCATATCATCTTCACTATTTGGTCGTCGTTTGGTCCCAAGACACTCCAATACAAGGAGCTTGCCGACAAGAACCTTCTGTTCAACTTCTCCACATGGCCTCAGTCGGGACTCAGCTTCTGGCCTCCTCGCATGGATTATCCTTCCGGCGTGCGGGTTTACAATCCTTTCAGTTCAGAGGCGCGCGACATCTATTGGAAACACCTCAAGCGCCTGTATGACTATGGCACTGACGGTTATTGGATGGACTCCACAGAGCCTGATATGTTCGACCCCACTAAAGCCGACATGGACGCGCCTACGGGCATCGGCTCCTTCCGGAGCGTGCGCTGCGCATTCCCGCTCGCAACGGTAGGGGGTGTCTACGACCATCAGCGTCAACTGACAAATGACCGCCGTGTGTTCATCCTCACAAGGTCGTGCTTCGCAGGACAACAGCGCTATGGGTGCAACGTCTGGTCAGGCGACATCATCTCCACATGGGAGTCGATGCGCAAGCAACTCACTGCCGGACTCAACTTCACGCTGACGGGCAATCCCAATTTCAACTGCGACTTGGGCGGTTTCTTCGCCGGTGCCTACAACAACTCTTGGAACGACAACAGCGGTTGCAACAATCCTGCCTATCGTGAACTCTATACCCGCTGGATAGAGTGCGGCGTGTTCTTCCCCATGATGCGTAGCCACGGCACAGAGGTTTACCGCGAGTTCTATTATTATGGCAAGGCAGGAGAGCCTATCTATGATGCGTTGGTGAATGCGGTGAAGACCCGCTATGCCCTTTTGCCTTATATCTATTCCACCTCATGGCAGGTCACTCACAACCGCTCGAGCTTCATGCGCGCCCTGCCCATGGACTTTGCCAACGACCCGAAGGTGAAGAATATGAGCGAGGAATATATGTTCGGTTCTTCCATCCTTGCCGCTCCCATCGTTCATGCGCAATATACGCCCGAGGTGAGTAAGCAGGTGGATGCCAACGACGGTTGGAACAAGAACTCTGGTGAGACTTCCGTGGCAGGACTGAAGAACATTGACTTCAGCCAGAAGAAGTCCACGAAAGTCTATCTGCCAGCCGGCACGGCATGGTATGATTATTGGACGGGAGAGAAACTGCAAGGCGGACAGACCTTGGAGCTTACCACCAGCATAGCTTCCATTCCGATGTTTGTCAAGGCAGGCAGCATTCTGCCTGTGGGTCCCGACGTGCAGTATTCCAATGAGAAGCCATGGGACAACCTCACGCTCCGTATCTTCCCCGGTGCTGATTCTCAATTCACCCTCTATGAGGATGAAGGCGACAGCTACCGTTATGAGCAGGGTGCTTACACAGAGATTCCGATGACGTGGAACGAGGCGAAACGCCAACTTACCATCGGCAAGCGCCGCGGTAGCTTCAAGGGAATGTTGCAGAAGCGCAACTTCCATGTCGTACTGCCTGATGGCTCCGCCAAGGATGTCAGCTATTCTGGTAAGGCTATCAAAGTCAAGTTTTAGAGAACTTGACAAAATGAAGCCCCAACTCGTATCAAAAAACGGTTGGGGCTTTATAATTTATTTCTATTTGACAATCCTATTTGTTATTGTTGCTCTTCTTTTGAAGAACTTTTCTTTTTCTGGGCTTCCTTTATCATATTGCAAAGTTCGTCGGGTTCATAGACCTCATACTTGCCTGGTTTGCTGTGGAGCATCGCATGGCAATTAGGGCATACAGGTATCAAATCTTTGTCCACATTAAGTTGGTAATCCTTTCCGATACTGCTGATGGGTACAACGTGGTGGACATGAATAAAATGTTTGCCGATAGGTCCATAGACCTTCTCGAAATCGAATCCGCATATGGCGCATTTGCAGCCTTTCAATCGAATGCACTCTTCTCGTGCCTTATGATTTCGTTCATATCGATTAACCAATACGGAGTCTACAGCACCTTCCCAAAGTTGGGCATCGGTTGAATAATCGGTTGTTCTTTCTTTATCTCCAGCTGGGTCTTCAACAGAATCTATGGGATGTAGTAGATAACTTAATATACCCTCTGGAACCTTACAGGCTCCTTGTATATTGTTATTAAGTCCATGTAGGCGAAGAATGCTTAGTGTATACTTATCTTCATCAAATTTCTCTAACAATTTGAGACGAATCAGTTTATTCATGCCAAGTGAACTGTAATAAGTACCCTTGTCCTCCCAAAGTTCGGGATGTTCCGGTACGTCAATTTCCGGGATATCAGTCTTCTCAACTACCATTCGATAGCGGATACACTGATAAGGTTTGGTGATATAGATGAAAACAATGTCACCGATAGAAAAGTGATTGTTCTGCCGCCACCAACAAAAGCCATCAAGCGTATTGATAGCCTTGTCGATGTTGAAGATAGTTGGATTGCAAGGTAAGAACCAGTATTTCATAAGCTTACTTCATTTCAAGAATCTTTGTAGCCTCTTCTCCGAATTGAGAAACAACACGTACGGCGATTTTCCTACCTTGTCTATATTCGATAGGCTCGCTCTTGTAGTCATAAAGCCGATCCCAAATTTCATCATTGAATTTGAGTCGCAGGGTGAACTCAGCTTTCTTCTTGGTACTCTTCTTTACATAATCCTTGTCGATGGTCTCGAGTCCTTTGCGCCATGCTTTGAATTCTTTCTTGTCACCACCGCAAAAATGGATACTGCGCACCTTAAACAGACTACCCTTATATTCATCATCCATCTCCCAATATGCGATGTCGGCAGTGCTGCGTGCTTTGACATCATCATGTATGGGGTCATACATGTCCATGCCGTTTATCTCAACGTGATATCTGCCATCTGTGTCTTTAACGAGACTGACATCAGGCTCACCGATGATGATGAAGGAGCCAGCTTTCTTGTCTTTTTTGATGAGTCCATCCTGCAGGAGGTCGTCGCTCATGCGCACCTTGCTTACTTGGAAGGTTCCGAAGTTGTAGTCCTTGTTTTCTTCAGAAGCCATATTAATCTCGTCGCCAAAAGAGAATCCTAAAATGCAAAGCCAATTAGATTCTGACAAATGGTTGCGGAAGGCACGGATGGCTTCATTGACAGCATGCTTGCTGACGGTTCCGAATTTCGGCCCCACCATGAAGTAAACACAATGCTCATCTCCCTTTGCATCCTTATAATATCCTTTGGCATTGAGGTAAGGTTCGTCGACATGCTCCATGCTATGCATGATAACCTGCTGATCCTTACGACCATTCCGAATACCGTTGCTCTTTAGGTTGTCGAAAATTCTATCCATAAATTGCATATATTCATCTTGGTCGTCATTATGTTCTGCTACTGACTCCGGTGCCAGTACATCAAGGCTTTGAAGAGTCTCAACGGTGAAGGGACCGCTCACGCGAATGCGCTTTTTATTAACTTCAGGCTGGTCATATAATACTTCTTCTGTTAAAGGTAAATTGTTAGCAAGTGCTTTCAAAGTAACATGGGACACTTTTTTATAATTAAAACCAAGTCTAATATTAGGCTTTTCATTCTTATCAAAAGGAACATAATATGGATAAACAGCTGAGATTAACCTTGTTTTGGCAATATTTAAGGCTATACGGCTTGTATCAATTGTAATCCATCGTCTCCCCCATTGCTCCGCCAAATAAGCAGTAGTACCACTTCCACAAGTTGGATCTAACACTAAATCCCCTGGATCAGTTGACATTAAAATACAACGTTGAATTGCTTTTAAGCCAGATTGTACCACGTAGATCTTTTCTGTACCTAAACTACTTGATGTATCAGTCCACAAATTAGATAAAGCCTGATAAGGAAAATCTTCAAAATACCGAACATATCGTAAAGTACCATTTTCAAAAGCATGCAATCTGTTCTTCTTTTTGAGATTTTCTATACCCTGCTTACTTGTTTTCCATACGCTCGTTCCATGTACCTTGTAAGTGTGTCCTTTATATTCAATATCAAATCTTCCAATATCGCCTCCTGACTGGGATGTTAAATTTCCCATGGTAAATATCTTTGAATTTAGAGGACGATTTGGATAACTAAATCTTTGGTTATTGATTTTTTCCCATTGACTAATAGTCATTCTGCTTCCATCTTCTAATTCTATATTAGAATAACCACCATCAGCACCATTTTTTTCAAATGATTTTTCTATATATAATGGTCTAAATTTAAATTTTTCTTTATCTTTAGCATACCAAAGTATATAATCACAGATAGAAGCGGGTGCTATCAAATCTCCAGGGCTTCCTGCTCCTGTTGTCTTTTGATATATTATCTGATCTATAAAATTTTCACTCCCGAAAACTTCATCTAGAACGCATCTTACTAGATGTACATTTTCATCAGATATTTGGATGAAACAAGAACCCGTTTCATTGAGGAGTTCTCTTGCCACCACAAGACGATCACGAAGATATGAGAGATAACTATGGATCCCCAATTCCCATGTATCTCTATACGCTTTAATCATTTCTGGTTCACCAGATAATTCGTTATCTTTTGACTCATGAGACATCTTTGGCTTACCTATCATTATTTGCCAATTTCCTCCATAACGGATACCATAGGGTGGATCAAAATAAACGCACTGTACTTGACCTTTCATGCCTTCACGGTTGAGAAGTGAATTCATGACTAGTAAGCTATCGCCTTGGATAAGTCGATTCTTCCAGTTGTCATTATGCTGGTAGTACCCTGCCAAACGCTCTAATTCACCGGGTTCTGGCTCAGTATCTCCAAATAGATCCAGCATGGGCTGTCCATGGTCATCTACGTGTAGTTCATAGAGGCTGTCGATGATGGCTTCTGGACGCACATCTTCATGCGTGTATAAAGAACGAATGTCGGTACGCAGTTGGGGCATCTGTGTGTCCTCGTCATCGTTCTTGTATTTATCCAGCCAATAGAGTTCCGGGTCTCTGCCGCGCTGAAATTCATGGCGGAATATATCATATTCACTTTGCTTCTCTTCGTTCTCTACAACTCCTGCCTCTTCTCCCTGATGTTCAATGTCGGGGATGCTGGCGCGTTTGTCATCGTAATGAATGCTCGATACCGGGCGTTTTTCGTATTTCATAATTGATTGATTTTTTCGTTCAGCTTTGTTATTAATGAATCCATGTCATCGTCTATTATCACTGACCAAGTGCCGTATTTCTTAAGTTCATTCGTTGCGGTTATCCAGTAGTGTTCCAGATAAAATTGTTTTTCCGTTTGATGTTCTTTTTTGTCAGCATTAAAATGATGCAACTCTAAGATAACATTCTCTTCGTGTTCTTTTGGACCTTTTATCCTTACAATGAAGTCGGGTTGATATTCAAATTTCTCATCAGAAGCGGCATAGGGTATGCGAAGCCCCAAATAAAGATTTCGGGCATAGCAAACTACTCCAGGCATGGCTTCTAACATTTCAGCCACTTGTTGGCTCCAATCCCCTTGTTCACTTAGTATGACATAGTTGACATGGCTCTTTTTAGTAGGGAAGGTGGGCTTACTGGTTGGGCGGAACACATGGGCAGTCGTCTCTTCTGGGTTGTAATAGTTGAGTACGGCTGTAATCTTCTCGTGCCCCTTGTTGGCTTGGATGATGCCTTGTTTGATACTGCTGATCACATTGTCCTTGCGCCACAACAGTACAAGGCGTTTCTGCTCGGGACTTCCGTCTCCTCCTATTGCTTCCACTTGATTATCGTACCATTGGCGCACGATTTCCTTCATGGCTGGGAACTTCTGAAACTGTGGACCCCGTTCGGGATCCGTATAATATTCACGAATCATTAAGTGGGTGAAGTAGTATATCACTTGTTCATCACGCAAGTCCTCATAATCGGTCTGTAGTTCTGCGAGGTCTTTACTGACGGCAGAGCGCAAGAAAGTCTCGGTCGGAATCACGTTGAAATCCAACTTAAACTTAGGAAGTCCATTGTAGTCTGCTGATAACGTGCCCTCTACATTCTCAGACCTGTAACCAGTAATCACAGGAAATTTCATTTCCAAGTGATCGCGTTCCTTCAATGCCCGAACAATCGTCTTAGGCTTCTGGGGTGGCGGCACTACCGTTTGCCCGCCTTTGAAAGAGTTGAATGGCACACCGATAATTCTGGCATATTCGGGCGGGAATTTATAAGTCACATTTTTGTATCTCTTGATGTTGTCTGGGTCAATCTCGTTGCCGTCCTTGTCATAAGCCATTAAGTCATAGCTCTGGCGCCGCAAGGCTCGTCCTACTACCTGTTCACAAAGCAACTGGCTCCCGAAAGCACGTATGCCACAGACATGGGTGACGGTGTTGGCATCCCATCCCTCGGTCAGCATGGAAACGGAGATGACGCACTTGATGTCGGCTCCCAACTTGCCTGGCTTACCTACGGTATTGACTACTTCCCTCAGAATGTCTGCATCAGTGATGTCTTCACGGTTGCCGTGACCTTGGTTGACGAATTCGCGCTTGAACTCTTCTATCTCTTTGGAATAAGCTCGTTTAAAGTCTTCGTCGATAGTAACTGATGCTTCATCAAGAGCCGCGGAATCAATAAGCAGGGTAGGGAATTTCGACTTGGGCAACCCCATGCTGTCATAATTGGAGAAAACTTCATACTTACCTGCATGGTACTTAGGCTCTCCATTTTGAGCATAACCGTCTTGATAACCGGCTATCTCACGATATACTTCACGGGAAACGGAAGTGTTGTTGCATACGATAATCATAACTGGAGGAGATGTGAATAAATTCCCCTGTTCCTCATACTTCTCCCTCAGTCCCTTTTCATAGTCTATATAATCTGCTATAAACTGTTCCAAAGCCGTATTGAGCAAGGTTGGAAGGTTAGGTGCCTGAACCGGCATATTACTCCGGTCAACATGGTCTTCCTTATCCTTCTTCTTTTGTCCTCGTTGTCCCCGTTTAGGCAGTTTGTCCTTAATATACTTATAGATATTGCGGAGTTTTGGCTCATCCAGGACTTTGTTGCTTGCGTTATCCCATGCAGGAAGATAGGGAATCTTAACCAGTCCGCTCTCTATGGCATCCACTAAACCGAAGTCACTGACGACCCAAGGGAACAAGGAATATTCTGGATAGCCCGAACCTTTCAAATAGTAGGGTGTTGCCGACAGATCATAAACATGTTGAATTTTATATCCATTCAGTTTCATCTGTCTGAGACCTTCATACCAAACTTTGGCGGTCTCAGACTCATTCTTCAAGTCGTCCTTCTCATCATCATCTAATTTTTCTTTTGATGTTTTGGGAAGGTAGCAATGATGGGCTTCATCGTTGATGACGATCATGCGTTTACCTTTCACTCCCTTTTCAAGGATGCGGTTGAGCAGAACGCTATAAGATTCAGTTTCCTTTTGCTTCTCAAAGGCACCATTATGATATATTAATTTACCATCCATAGGAGAAGCATGCTTGCCAGAATAAACCCTGGGTATGAATTGCTGGAAGTTGATGATAGTGATGGAAGAGTTCAACCCTCCTAACTCTTTCTCAAACTGTTGGGGTATCAGATAACGCTGATGATAGTAATCTGTTCGGTAAAAATTATTACTTTTATTGCTATTGTCAAGCTGAAGAACACCCAGTCTGTCCCGAATCGTAATACCCGGAGCACAAATGAGAAAATGGTCGGCATAATGGACATCTTGGGGATTGGCACGCTTATTCAGATAATTGTAGAGAATAAGCATCGCCATCACAACAGTCTTTCCAGTACCGGTAGCCATTTTGAAAGCTGTCCTCGGCAGTACATCGTCATCAGAATCAGATACGCTATGGCATCTTTCCATAAGCTCTCTTAAGACAAGACTGCCAATATTAGGATCCTTCTCAGCTATCTCATTCAACCATACTGCTGTTTCAACAGCTTCCCTCTGACAAAAGAAGAGTTTATAATTATTGGTGCGGTTGGGATTATTGAACCAGAAGTCCAACAGTTCTTTGGTAATCCTCGATGACTTGGGATATCCGTTCTGCCTCCATGTCTTTACTTCAGCCCTTATGCCATTAATAAATTTGGCATTGGGATCTTCATTCCCCAAATCATCTTGAGAAAACATTGAAAAATCCACGGGCTTGTTTGGTACAAGATTGATACGATACCCGTATGGGCGGCGTCCAGGCTTTATTGTGTTGTAGTCGATATAGCCGTTCATGTCAGTATCATAATAATATTTGGGCTCCTCGTATGGGTTATTTAGTACGGGGTTATCACTTTGATAGTTTATTCCAGTTGACATGTCTATAGTTTTAGTAAGGTTTAAATGGGATGAGTCCTAGTTTATATCCACATTGTAAGAATTGCATACTCGTATTTGCCATTAATTATGCAAATATAAAAGTTTTTTAATCAATGACCAAATTTATCTGCTCTTAATTCAAATTTTCTATTGTTGTTAATATGGTGCTAAGCAATATTCAATCAAGGTTAGCAATAGAAGTTGAAGCAAACAAAAAGGCTGACTGTCTCGCGACAGCCAGCCTTTAATTTCCACACGCTTGCGGAATGAAAACATTTTGAACTAATAAACTATCTCCACCTTGTTTCACAACAAAATGAGACTATTAATAACCATGAAAAACACTATTTAAATTTATCTTCAAATATAAGAGTAGATGAGTCATCTTGTTTCACAACAAGAAGAATCTAGCCATAACCTATTAAACATTAAACCTTACAAAGATTAAAATCATATAAATAAAAATATCCTTAATATAATGGGATAATTAACAACGATATAAGAACATCACTTAGCTATTCTTCCTATTTCTTGAATCCAAATCGTCACTTCCTTATCTTCTGATAGTGCATCAGTAACAAGAGAGACAATCCGCTTCAAGGTTGATTGAGAATTGTTCAAAGTCAACGGACCGTCCG
The DNA here is from genome assembly GCA_050946455.1 of Prevotella sp. GTDB lineage: Bacteria > Bacteroidota > Bacteroidia > Bacteroidales > Bacteroidaceae > Prevotella. The sequence goes on along the minus strand of JBMNUV010000001.1, from coordinate 46,179 downwards.
TAGTTCCCACAAGGATGCAGCCCCGAGTATCTTGCGGTTCATTGCCGGCATGAATCTCAATAGCCGACCTATGAGGAACGTTCAGCAGCAAAGGCAGCCAACGCTTGAATCGTGGAGATTTGTAATTGACGACCCTGTATTTGCCAGCCATAATTCTCTTATGTCCTTTACAGCCGTAGGGGTCTTTTTTCAGTGGAATACCAGGTTCCAAGGTTTGGCACAGTAAATTGACTGTGCCTCCGACGTAGAGATTGCCCAACGTCATTTCTTCAGATTCATAATATCTTTTTAAAATAAGTAGCATGTCAGTTTTTAATTTTTTCCCACGTAGTTTCATTAACGTTTTTGATAAAGCCCCTTGACTTCCAATTATTTAGCATAGCTTTTTCCCTATTTGGGAGCATGCCGCGAGCATGACGTAACGCAAGCACTTGCTTTATAGTGAACTTATTGGGCAGAAAATCGAGCAAAGACTTGCAGCCTCTTTTCGATTTAGTGTATGATTCAGATGCCTGGGCGATGGCATCGCCGAAGAAGTGCATCTTGCACCACAAATCATAGTCGAGCGACCAAGAAATGAAATCCTCAATCTCGGGTTCCCACTTCCTGCCGTTTGCCACATAGAGCAGGCAGGCTTTCAGATAGGCGATAACCAAGGCACGATAGCTCAGATTCTCATACACTCGGTTCTGCGTGAGAACAGCCGTGTCCGAAGTATGTTTCATGAGCCGCTTTGTCAGCGCCACAGCCTGGGGACAGCTAATCTCGCCCGAAGCTGCATTGAGATGGTTGATATAGGGAATGAGAGCGATACGATAGTTATCGTCATAAGTCCCATAGATGGGCATAGGGGCACCAATCTCACGTTCGGGAATCGTACAGAAGTTGATGCGGCTGATGGGACCATTGGTGAGTACTTTCGCAAAGTATCGCTGTCCGTTGGCAACGGTGGTGGACGCTACCCAATTATAGCGCACGCACACCTGCGAGCTTACGGCATCGGGACCCACGCGAGTCTGTCCGAACTTGTTGTTCGGGTCAAAGGCGAGACACATAATGAGGAACTGCTCGTTTAGCTTGCCAGCCTTCAAGGCGTCGAACTGGTCGATTTCGTTCAGTCGAGAGAAGAGAAAATGACCGTTGGCTTGCTTTAAGCGCATCACGAACGCGGCGGTGGTGATGTCGGGATTGATTTCCTGCACGCATACCTTCGGACGGGGCGGCTTCTTGTCGTTGCTTCCCAACTCCGAAACCTGCTCTTTCCATTCCTGCTCGGAAATGAGCGAAGCTTTGTCGCGCTGCTCAATATCCTCCATGATGTAGTCGATGGGTTTCGTAATGCAAGACTTTCCCGAACCAGTTGGAGCCATGAGGCAGCACATCAGCGTAGCCTCGTGAAGCTCGCCGTCGAGATAGCGGAACCAAGTGTTGTAGAGATGGGTCGCCAAGGGCGGGAACACGGCTGTAGCCACGGCTGGCTTGTAGATGTCGGGGGTATTCTTCAGCAGGAGCTTCATGAGCGAGGGCAATCGCTCGGGCATCGCCAGCGGCTGGTCGTCCTCGTCGCCGTTATTCAGCAGTAGACCCGCGGTACTCAGCCGCGCCTTGGCGATGGCAAGCTTGATAGCCTTTGGCATCTCCTTACGGTAAGCCTCACTGCAAGCGTGATGAATCAACTGGCGCATCTCGGTTTCGCCCAATCCGTACGACGGCAGGATGCTCATAATCAAGTCTTCATTGTCGTCAGTGATATAGCGCAACTGGCACGCCAGCTTGAACAACAACGTGTTGCGGTTGCCCTCCACGGGTCGCCCATTGGCATTGAACCACTCTTCGATGATAGCCGCGTAGGGCACTCCGTCGTAAGCCTTGGAAAGCCCGTCCGCCGTAGGAGTAGCTACTCTTACGGTGGGCTGGGCATTGACAAGAAGTGAATCAGTGTCGGAAAAGAGCAATTCGTCGTTGCGGTAGAGCACCATGCTGGGCATCACGAGAAACGATGCGCGGCTGAGGTCCTTGCAAGCCTTATCCACGTCCAAGTCCTCTATGCCCAAGGTATGAGCCATCTGATTGATGCTGCTCACTATGTCGGGCGAGGTGGCAGGAAAGATGATGCGCAGTCCATGCCACGACGGGGTGATATGCACGAGGCACACCTGCGCCCCCACCAGCTTGGACGAAATCTTGTCATAAAGCCCGCGGGGGTCGTCCACATGGTCAACATCCAACATCACCAGCCCAGACGGGATGGCGTTGGGATTGCCGTGCTCGTCGCGGAGCGTGCGCTTGCCATTCATGAAAGATGCCATGGGTGTCCAAAATGGAAGATTTCGCTTCAGTGTGTTTTTCTGTTGCGAGAACTCCTTATCAAGGATTTCTTTCTTATTCAGTTTTTCCGCTAATTCGTGCAGTTCATTGCAGATGTACTCCACGCGTGGCAGGTTCATCACCTCGTTGAGTAACTTAGGCGTGCAGTCTTGCAGGTGTGGGGCGGGGCGGGCAAATACCGTATCTTTCGATATGCAGAACCTTCTCATTCATCTTCCGTCTTTAGCTCGATAAAACGTATCGCCTCGTCGCACTCGTCGCGTAGCATCTGCGCAGCCTCCTCCACGGGCAGGGCGGCGTCCACCTTGAACGTGAACGAACGCTTGATGGGACCTACGGTCACCTTGCCGTGGGCGGTCTTTACGGTTTGGGTCTTAGCCTCGCCGTGGGTGCGGATATAGACTCTTAGGTCAGCAATCTGCTCGCTGCCGTCGCGCAGACGGATGCTGCCGGCGACGCAGCCGCCGTTGACCAGCTTTTTGAAATTCTTCTCGTCAAGATAGAGATTAATTAGATGCTCGTTTTCCATTATATAGGTGCATTACAAAGTCACGACCCGATTCAGTCCAAACCATCTCGGAGCGGGTCTTCTTTCCCCGTGATGTTTTGATAGTTACTTCCCTCAAGATTGTATAACCCATGTGATTGTAGGGGTCTGTTAGAGCGTAAGAACTTCTGTCATGATACTGGATTCCCTGCTCAACTAAGTAGCGATTGAGCTTCTGTGCGGTAGTTCCAAGTTCGTGGGCGATTTCAGTAACAGTGAAGTTCTTCGATTTCGTGGTAGAATTCGGTTTGAGACTATCCAATACCCTCATGAATTCGCATGCGGATTGCTGGAGTTTGTCGTAGATGGAATCTATCATTGTGTAGGGATTTTTCTCTTCTCCGTTTTCCCCCTCATTGTTGGCAAAAGACGTTTTTATCCAACTAATATAACGTTTTGAGTCTTTGTTGTTAAGGGTGCTATTATCCAAGATACTTTCCGCCGCATTAAGCGAAATGAAAATCTTGTTGTGGTTGTCATCGTCAAAGATGATAAATTTGGGAGACAAACCATAGACTGTTGAATAGTACGACGCAATGTCCTGGATATCAGCCACACGGCGAACATCTTCGGCATTGACGACGTGCTCACCCTTAATCATAGCCACTTCTGAATTGCCGAATACAGGGTGGTGGAGAAGAATGGGTTGATGTGGTTTCAATTTCATTCTATTAGATTTTACTACTGTTTTTTCTAGTTAGTATTAATTTAAAGTTATAGGTAGCAAGAATGTGCAAGTCACATTCTCTTTTCAAGAGTGAAATGGAAAGGAGCTTCATGTGTGTTCTTTTTCAGTATTTCAAAAATCGCTTGGGTTCTATTTTTTTAACCGTGAGCAAAATTATTGCTTTTGTAAGAAATAACCAAATAAAAAACGTGCTTTTTTAATTTTTATTGTTTTTTAACATTCGTCAATCAATAAATCAATTAAAAAACGTGCTTACGGTCAATGGAGAGAAAATAAATTGAGATATATAGATGTGTATAGTACATATTTAATTATTAAAATATAAATAGGTATTTATTGTTGTTATCATCTGAAAACAGCTTTTTTAGGCTCGCAAATCTATGAATAAGCACGAAAAATAATTGATTTATTGATTTATTGATTGCGCTTTTTCACCTCCCATTTGCAGATTAAACCACTGATAATCAGTGCTTTTTCATTCATAAATGTATGAAAAATTCTTTTTCTTCGCCGCGCCGAAAGTCCCGCGCCGGCTCTTAGCACAACCTTCAGCTCCCGAATCTCACGAAATTTTGCCGAAATGTTAATTTGCTACTTAATAAAATATTTTTATTCGCTTTTAAAACATTGAGATTAATTTACTTGCATCTTTATTGTAAACAAAACGGAATGTTAAATTCCAATTTGAAACCCTTGATTTCTGACTCATCTCGAATTAATTACCCTATATTTGCAGCAAAGAATTATTAACTTTAAAATGTAGCTTATGACTGTATTGTATAAAATGCTTAAGAAACATCTGAGCTTGAAAGGCGGTAAGGCGTACTGGTTCGCCCATCAGGTTATCAGTACTACCTACGACTTGGATGCTTTCGTTCAGCACATGCACGCGCACAACACCGCCTATTCGCCTGGCATGATTAAGGGCATCCTTCAGGATTTCACAACCTGCTTCGCGGAGCTTTTGCAGGATGGCAAAATCGTCATCATTGATGGTCTCGGTCGCTTCCGCATCGGCATCACTAGCAAGCAGGTTGCTAAGCCAGGTGACTTCAAACCGGAGATGCATATCTGTGGCGCCCACCTTTGTGTCAACACCCAGGCTTCAGGAGCTAAACTACTTCGTAGTCTTGGTTCACCCAGACTGAAGGAACTTCCAAAGTATGTTGTCAACAAGGCTGACAAGAGCGAGGAGAAGCCTGCTTAATTTTTATTATCGTCTAACCTTAAATTATTGAATTATGGCTATTAAATATAAGCTGTTCCAAATTACGAAGGAGGGCTCTACCAACTTCGGCAAGTGGAGAGCCCGCGTTGTGCCCACTGGCACCGTCAACCTTGACCAGCTTGCCGAACACATGCATTCGCATAACTCCGCCTATTCGGCAGGCGTCATCCGTGGCGTATTGACGGACATGGTGACCTGCATCATCGAGCTGGTCGCCTCGGGCAACTGCGTTGACATTGAGGGTTTCGGTCGCTTCAAAGCTAAAATATGCTGCACTGGTTCAGAGAAGATGGAGGACTTCGCTCTTTCGCGCAACATTAAAGACGTGAAGCTGGCTTGCCGACCCAAGAAGACTTTCCATACTCAGTATCTGACCTATGGCAGGTACAAGGGTCAATTGACCTCAACACCGCTGAAGGTGCAGGAGATTACGCAGAACGCCAACACCCTCGGCAAAGCTGCCGCTAACAAGTAATCCTTTCTATTCATATATGTTCTCCAAGGCTCCTGCTGAGGAGGAGTGCCTGAGGCAGGAGCCGTTTTATTAATTTGAAATCTGCTTATGAAATTTACGAAAGAAACCTGGAAGTATATTATCCAGACGGTGATTGCGATTCTCACGGCAATCGGCACCACGCTGGGTGTCACAAGTTGCATGGGTATTTGAATTAGGTTGTTGTATTTGTATAGTTGTCATTTGTTTTTGCGACCGCAGAAAAGCTCTGCGGTCGCTTTTTCGTTTTGTCGCTTTTTTCTGTTGTACCTGTGAAGTTACTGTCTTATCCTTATATATGAAAGGGGTGAAAATATCCAGTCCTGCTGAAATAGGGGACTATAAATAAAAAACTTGGGAAAAGATTTGGAAGTTAAGCAAAAAAGAAGTACCTTTGCACTCGCTTACAAAAGAAAACGGCTTCGTAGCTCAACTGAATAGAGCATCTGACTACGGATCAGAAGGTTCCGGGTTTGAATCCCAGCGAAGTCACTAATTGGTAAGCAAGGCTCCGTAGCTCAACTGAATAGAGCATCTGACTACGGATCAGAAGGTTCCGGGTTTGAATCCCAGCGGAGTCACAAATAGAAAGTCGCCAAGTAACTGCACGGTTTCTTGGCGATTTTTGTTTTCATGCCTGCAATGCTAACTTACTTTGACTCTACCATACATGCGAATAGTTGAATACAATGAAATAATTAAGGGGTTGGCTCTTCGTGGGAAATGCCAACCCTAATTTTGCAGTTCTAATAGTTATCCCGGACAGCAAACATTTTATATGCAAGCCACGGTCAACCCTGCCATCACAATGCTGACCATCGACATGAGCTTGATGAGGATATTGAGACTCGGACCGGACGTGTCCTTGAAGGGGTCGCCTACGGTATCGCCGACAATCGTTGCCTTGTGGCACTCTGAACCCTTTCCTCCGAAGTTGCCTTCCTCCACCATCTTCTTGGCGTTGTCCCATGCTCCACCAGAGTTTGCCATGAAGATGGCAAGGGTGAAGCCTGCGGCTAATCCGCCCACCAACAGTCCTAATACACCGCTCACACCCAAGATGACACCCACCAGAATGGGAATGATGATAGCGAGCAGCGACGGCAGTATCATCTCATGCTGGGCTGCCTTGGTGGATATCTCAACACAACGTTGGTAATCGGGTGTTGCCTTGCCTTCCAAGATACCGACGATGGTGCGGAATTGGCGGCGTACTTCCATCACCATTGCCTCTGCAGCACGTCCCACGGCTCCCATCGTGAGGCCGCAGAAGAGGAAGGCTGCCATGGCTCCGATGAAGGCTCCCGCAAGTACGCGCGGATTCATCAGGTTCACTTCGAAGAATGACATGAAGTCGGTCATGGTTGCATTGGCTGGGTTGAATAGCTGTCCGGCGGCATCGAAAAACTGTTCACCAGCGTTGGCGGCGCGCACCATGGCAATCTTGACTTCCTCCACATAGGAGGCAAGCAAAGCCAAAGCGGTGAGTGCTGCACTGCCGATGGCAAAGCCTTTGCCCGTGGCTGCTGTCGTATTGCCCAACGCATCCAGTTGGTCGGTGCGCTTTCTGACCTCTTCGCCTAATTTGCTCATCTCGGCATTACCTCCTGCATTGTCGGCGATAGGTCCGTAAGCATCGGTGGCGAGGGTGATGCCCAAAGTGGAGAGCATACCCACGGCGGCAATGCCGATGCCATAAAGTCCGAGGCTGATGGAACCGGCACTCATGGAGAGGTCGAAGCCATTGGCGCACAGATAGCTGAGCATGATTGCCACACAAATGGTGATGACGGGTATGCAGGTGGATATCATGCCCGTGCTGATACCCTTGATGATGACCGTGGCTGCACCTGTTTTGCTCGACTCAGCAATCTTCTGGGTGGGGCGATAACTCTGCGAGGTGTAATATTCGGATGCCTGACCAATGATGACACCTGCCAACAATCCACTGATGACCGAGAAGGAGAGTCCCAGCCAGTGTTGTATTCCCAACGAGTAGAGGATGATGAATGTGGCTACAGCAATCAGCAAGGCACTTACATTCGTTCCCCTGCCCAAGGCGTGGAGCAGTCCTTTCATATCGGCTCCCTCCTTGGTGCGCACCAAAAAGATACCTATGAGCGACAGGAAGATGCCCACGGCGGCAATAATCATGGGAGCGATAACAGCGCGCAACTGCATGTCACCTTCCATGGCGAAGGCTGTGGCACCGAGAGCCGCAGTGCTGAGGATGGAGCCGCAGTAGCTCTCATAGAGGTCGGCACCCATACCGGCTACGTCACCAACGTTGTCGCCCACATTGTCGGCGATGGTGGCGGGGTTGCGTGGGTCGTCTTCGGGAATGTCAGCCTCCACCTTACCCACAATATCGGCGCCCACATCGGCTGCCTTCGTGTAAATGCCACCGCCGACACGGGCGAAGAGTGCCTGTGTGGAAGCACCCATACCGAAGGTCAGCATCGTGGTGGTTATGGTGATTAAAGCGGCGTTCTCGCCTTGATAGAATGCATTCAGAATGAGGAACCACAGGGCGATGTCAAGTAAGCCAAGACCTACCACCACCAGTCCCATGACGGCACCCGAACGGAAGGCAATGCGCAATCCTCCGTCCAGACTCTTTCGTGCGGCATTGGCAGTGCGGGCGGAAGCGTAGGTTGCCGTCTTCATGCCAAAGAAGCCGGAAAGTCCACTGAAGAATCCACCCGTAAGGAAGGCAAAGGGTACCCATGGATTCTGCACCTTCAGCACGTATGCCATGAAGGCAAATATCAGTGCTAAAATAATGAACACGATGAGCACAACTTTGTATTGTTGCTTCAGATACGCCATTGCGCCTTTCCTCACGTGTTCTGCTATCTCTCTCATGCGTGGTGTCCCTTCGTCTGTTTTCATCATGGACTTAAAGAAGTACCACGCCATGCTCAGCGCCACTACTGATGCGAGTGGGACGAGCCAAAATACAATTGGAATGTTCATATAGCTTTAGATTTTAGGTGTTAATAAAGTTTTGTTTATGTTGTTGGCAAATATATCAATATTCAAAATGCAGCGATGAAATAAATATGCAAAAATCCTTAAGTTTGTTGAATGTTGTTAACGATTTTCTCTTTTACGACAGTTTCTGCGAGAATTTAAATGAGAATGCCTGAGTTTGACTACGAACTATTCAGACTTCAAGTATTGAGAATGAAACGTGGATGGGTGAAGGCTGGAAAATGTCGGATATCACCACTATCATATCATGAAAAAAAACCTAAAAACACTGGATTAGTTTTCACGATAAACAAATAATGTGTATCTTTGCACTCGAAACAAGAAAATCGTTAACGATATGAGATATGCCATTATAGCAGCTGGCGAAGGAAGTAGGCTGGCACAGGAAGGTATCGCTGTGCCTAAGCCGTTAGTTAAAATTCAGGATGAAACGCTCGTTGACAGACTCATTCGTGTCTTTATGAACAATGAATGTGAGGAAATTGCTGTGATTTGCAATTGCCTTACAAATCTTGTGGCAGACCATTTGAAGACCATTCAGTTTGAAGGACTTGACGGGAGAAGAATCCCCCTTCGATGGATTCAGAAGACCACACCCAGCTCGATGCACAGCTTCTATGAGCTGAGTCATATCATGGGTGATGGTCCGTTTGTGCTGACCACCGTGGATACCATCTTCCGTGAGCAGGAGTTTACTGCCTATGTGAAAGCCTTCAGTCAGTTTTTAAAGGAAGGCTATGACGGACTGATGGGTGTCACCGATTATATTGACGACGAAAAACCGCTTTATGTGGGAACTGATAATGAAATGAACGTCACGGGCTTCTACGATACGAACAATCCGCCTTGCACCTATATTTCCGGTGGTATTTACGGCTTGACTCCCAAGGCTTTCCAAACACTCAACGGATGTATGGAGCGCGGAGAGAGTAGGATGCGCAACTTCCAGCGGGCTCTTATTAGAGACGGACAGCGGCTGAAGGCGTTTCATTTCACGAAGGTTCTTGATATTGACCACAAGAGCGACATACAGAAAGCGGAGGACTTTTTGAGATGAAGGCAATAGGCATCAGACGCGATGATGTGTTCTCGCCGAATTGCATAGAGAAAGACCGCGCTATCCTGCAGTCGGTTCTCGATGTCCTGACCCAGGAAGGTTGGGAGACGGAACTCATAGATGAAACTGAATTCAGTGCAGTCCAAAAGGCGGACTTCTATTTCTCCATGGCTCGTGACAGGCGCACTCTTAGAGAGTTGAAGCAACTGGAGCAAGAGGGCAGGAGAGTGGTCAATCGTGCCGAGGGCGTGCACAATTGCCAGCGCAGTATATTGAATGATATCATGCGTCGCAACCATGTTCCCATGGCGCCCGAGAAAGGCACTGTCGGCTGGTGGCTCAAGCGCGGCGACGCGGCAGCGCAAACGAGAGCCGATGTGGTGTTCTGTCCCAATGATGAGTCACTGCTTGAGGCAAAGCGGAAATTTCTGTCGCGTGGCATCACTAATTTTGTGGTCAGCGCTCATGTGGAGGGCGACTTGGTGAAGTTCTATGGAGTCAGCAATGGCTTCTTCCGTTATTTCTATCCCACCGATGACGGTTTGTCGAAGTTTGGTGACGAGACAAAAAACGGGAAGGCTCACCACTATACGTTCAATTCGCAAAATCTACAGGCTGATGTGGAGCGATTGGCACGACTCACCGGAGTGGACGTTTATGGCGGCGATGCGATTATCAATGAGGAGGGACTATATTGTATTATAGATTTTAATGATTGGCCCAGTTTTTCCCGTTGCAGGGAGGATGGTGCGGAGGCAATAGCACAATTGGCAACAAAAAAATGAGCAATAAGAGTTTTAAGCAACTTCTAAGAGAATCTCTTAAATCCAAAGATACAGAAGAATGGCTTGACGTGCACTTCACACGTCCGGTGGGACTGGTGTTCGCGCTGATGTGGAACCGTATGGGAATTCATCCCAACGTCATCACCATCCTTTCCATCTTCCTCGGCTTGGGTGCCGGATGGTATTTCCACTATACAGACCTCTACCATAATGTCTTAGCCATCGTGCTGTTGATATTTGCCGATTTTTGTGACTCTACTGACGGACAGATGGCACGCCTCGCCAATAAGCGGACTCTCTTGGGCCGTGCCCTTGATGGCTTCTCAGGCGATGTATGGTTCTTTGCCATCTATTTTGCTGTAGCCTACCGGCTGATGTTCCAAAACATTCCTGGTTTGGATATCAAGTGGGGATGGTTCAGTTGGCTGCTTTGTCTTATTGCTGGACTGATGTGCCACTCGCCTCAAAGTTCCTTAGCCGATTATTATCGTCAGATACATCTCTACTTCTTGAAAGGCAAGGAGGGTAGTGAGCTTGACAATTCGGCAGACGAGCAGGCTAAGCACGACTCACTGCCCAAGAGCGACTGGTTTGGACGGCTTTTCTATAAAAACTATGCCAAATACTGCCGCAGTCAGGAGAGGCGCACCCCCAAGTTCCAGCGTTTTTTCAAGCTGTGGACTTCGGGCAAAGGCGATGCTGAGACCCGCTCTGCAGTCCGTGAACAACTGCTGTCCAAGAGCCGTCCTCTCATGCCTTATACTAACATTCTGACCTTCAACACCCGTGCCATCGTGCTCTATCTCTCGGCATTGGTGGATATGGTCTGGATTTATCCTCTGTTTGAAATTACTGTGATGACAGGTCTATACCTGTATATGCATAAGACACACGAGACGATGTGTGAAGAACTTACAAAACAACTCGAAAGCAAATGATGAACTCCAATTCGACATCGCTGCCCAATGCACAAGGAGGCAACTGGCAGCCCAAAGGATATATCTTTGATTATGGCGGTACACTCGACACCAATGGCAACCATTGGGGGAAGGTGATTTGGCATGGCTATGAACGGCAGCAGGTGCCCATAGAGGAGAAAGACTTTCGTGATGCCTACGTCTATGCTGAACGCAAGTTGGGCAAGGAGCCTATCATCCAGCCCGACTTCACATTCAAAAAAACTCTTGCCACGAAACTCCGTATCGAGATGAGTTATCTGGTGGAGAAAGGACTGTGGAATCTGAGTGAGTTCGAGTTTGAACACAACCTGACGCTGTTGCTCGATGATTTGTATAGTGGAGTGAAAACTACAACTGCCCACAGTCGTGAAGTGCTGCTCCAGTTGAAAGAGCGTGAGCCTATGGTCTTGGTCAGCAATTTCTATGGCAACATCAACCGTGTGCTTGAGGAATTCCAGTTGGATGGCATCTTTGAGCATATCGTAGAATCGGCTGTGGTGGGTGTCCGCAAACCCAATCCCGCCATCTTCACACTTGGCGTGAAGGCTTTGGGCATGGATGCAGACGAGACAGTGGTCGTGGGTGACAGTTTCAAAAAGGATATCCTTCCCGCCAAAGAAGCCGGCTGCCATACCGTGTGGTTCAAGGGCGAAGGCTGGACGGATGAATCTTATGACGAGACAATTCCCGACAAAGTCATCACCAACTTGGAACAACTCATCTAAAGTTAGGAGTTAGGAGATAGGAGTTTTTCCGAGTTAGGAGTTAGGAGATAGGAGATAGGAGTTGCTGCGCACTCACTACGCCTACTTTACCTACAGAACTTTCTAAACTCTTTGCGATATATAGTTGCGCAGCTAATTATGAATTATGCATTATAAATTATGCATTATTTGGGTGCGAAGCTAATTATGCATTATGCATTGTGCATTATGAATTATAGATATGGTTTGTCATATAAATAGAATAATCGGATTATTGCTTCTGTTGCTTGCGGTGATGCCCGCGTCGGCACAGAAGATAGAGGGCTACGTGATAGATGCCCAGACTAAGGACACACTGATGTTTCCCAGTGCGTCCTATAAGGGTCATCATGTAGCTGCCAGCGGTAATGCGCTTGGCTATTATTCCATTGCGCGCCACGAGGGATGGTATCTTACCTTCTCTGCTGTGGGCTATGAGTCGAAACGAGTTCTCATCAAGAAGAATACACCCCGTCGTTTAGACGTGAAGCTGCGCCCGGTGAGTCAACAACTCCGTGAGGTGAAGATTACGGCTCGGAAAGGTAAGTATTCCCGCAAGGACAATCCTGCTGTGGAACTCATGCGGCGTGTGATTGCAGCCAAGAAGAAAACCGATTTGCGCAATCATGACTATCTGCAATTCGACAAGTATCAGAAGTTGACGTTAGCCATCAACGATATTAAGCCAGAGCAACTTGATACGGGATTCTTCGCCAAGAAACCGTGGCTGAAAGACCAGATAGAGCGCAGTTCCTATAATAATAAGCTCATCCTGCCGCTCTCCGTGGACGAGACGGTGACGAAGTATGTCTATCGCAAGAATCCAAAGGAAGAGAAGAATATCATTCTCGGTCAGAACTCAACGGGTGTCAACCAGATGATAGAGACGGGCGATATGCTGAATGTGGCGCTGAAAGATGTGTTCACCGATGTGGATATCTACGAGGACTATGTACGATTGCTACAATATCCTTTCCCAAGTCCCATCGGCAAGACTGCTATCAGCTTCTATCATTTCTATATAGAGGACACGGTTTACGTGGATAATGATCTGTGCTATCATCTGCAGTTCATCCCTGCCAACATTCAGGACTTCGGCTTCCGTGGCGAGTTGTATGTCTTGGCTGATTCTTCGCTGCATGTGAAGCGGTGCGACTTGACCATTCCCAAGCGGAGCGATGTCAACTTCGTGGATAACCTGCAAATATCGCAGAAATATACCAAGCTGCCTAATGGTGAATGGGCTTTAACCGACGATGATATGATTGTGGAGATGTCGGTGGCTAAGTTTCTGACGAAGGCTCTTGTGACCCGTGTTACTAGGTTGAGCGACTATTCTTTCGACCCCATCCAGCCACGACTCTTCAAGGGTAGGGCGAAAACCAAACGCGAGGCTAACGCCATGATGCGCGATGATAACTTCTGGAATCAATACCGCACCGTGGAGCTTACCAAGGGTGAGAGTGGTATGACCGCATTCATCCATCGAATTGAGCAGGTGAAGGGATTCAAATACATCATCTTCTGTGCGAAGGCACTCATTGAGAACTTCGTTGAGACGGGAAGCGAGCAGCATCCCAGCAAGGTGGATATCGGTCCTATCAACACCATGATTACTAAGAACTTCATTGATGGATTCCGTACGCGTGTGAGTTTGCAGACCACTGCCAACCTCAATAAGCACTGGTTCCTTGCCGGCTACTATGCACGGGGATGGGGTTCGAAGAAGAATTACTATAAGGGTGAGGTTACTTACTCTTTTAATAAGAAAGACTATCTTCCACGAGAATTCCCGAAGCGCACATTGACGTTTACCTCAACCTACGATGTCACTTCGCCTTCGGATAAGTTCGTGCACACTGATAAGGATAATGTGTTTACGGCCTTCAAATGGACGACCGTTGACAAGATGATGTTCTACAACCGTCAGCAACTCAAATTCGAATGGGAAGACGAGTGGGGACTTGACTATACCGTAGCCTTGAAGACCGAGAGCAATGAGGCAGCCGGGCGTATGGGATTCCAGCATCTGTCGGACATCGCTGCCGGACAGCCTTCGCTCAATAGTCAGTTGAAGGAATTGAGTTCAGACGATGCGGGTAACTATCTCCACAACGGAAAGATTAGAACTACGGAACTGAGCATGCAGTTGCAGTTGGCACCGGGTCGCACCTATGTCAATACCAAGCAGCGCCGTTTGCCCATCAATTTGGATGCTCCCGTGTTTACTATTGGTCATACCATGGGCTTCAAGGGATTCCTCGGTGGAGAATACAACTACAACTTTACAGAGGCAAGTATCTACAAACGCTTCTGGATGGGCTCGTGGGGCAAGATTGATGTCTTTCTCAAGGCAGGTGCCCAGTGGAACAAGGTGCCTTATCCGCTCCTTATCATGCCGGCAGCCAACTTGAGTTATATTGTTGAGGACCAGACATTTAATTTGGTCAACAATATGGAATTCCTCAATGACCGCTATCTCAGTGCTGATTTGAGTTGGGATTTGAATGGTAAAATCTTCAACCGTATTCCTCTCTTGAAGAAACTGAAGTGGAGAGAGTATTTGGGCGTAAAGATGCTTTGGGGCAAGCTCACGGACAAGAACAACCCATTCTTGGCTCAGAATCAGAACAGTGACGTGCTGATGGAGTTCCCCGAAGGGTGCAATGTGATGGACCCCGACAAACCTTATTTCGAGATTGTGGCTGGTATTCACAATATCTTTAAGCTGTTGCATGTGGAGTATGTCCGTCGTTTGAACTATAACGACCTACCCACTGCCCATAAGCACGGAGTAAGAGTGATGTTGAGATTCACTTTCTAATAACTCTCTACAACGAAAAAGCCCACAAATCGTGTTTTCGCGACTTGTAGGCTTTTTCTGTATCAATATTCAATAAATGGGATTATCTGTGTGGGCAACTATTTTCTCTCTCCAACGTTCACCCTCACGTATTCAAATCCCATGCTGTGGAGAATATTGGAGAGTTGGACTTTTGCGTTTTCCTCTGCCGACTTGATGTTGGCGGGAGTCAGACAGCGGTTGTACATGGCGTCGTAGGCTTTCTTATACATTGCCTCACGGTCGGCTTGTTTCCAGTCGCCTTCCTCGTAGAATGATTTTGTGCGTGCTTCGTCGATGAAGTCTGTATCAAGCAGTTTGACGGGTGGCAAAGTGGCTACAACCGTATCTTTATCCATCGTCAGCCAACCGCTGTGCACTTCGTGCATGTTCACGCCCAACCGCAGGGTTCCATAATAGATGCGCACCAAACGGTCATCACCGAAGAATCCGTGACTCACCGTGTCTACCAATTCTTCGTCGGCGATGGATAGAAATTCCCATTCGCCTATGTCCTCAATCGATTTGATTTGCGTCGGAGACAAGGTGACTTTGCTATCCTCGTCCATGCCAATGTGATTGTCACTGCCGGAGCAGCGCACCACCAGCACCACCGCTGCAATCAGTACAACAACCGTCAGTATCACAATGAGCGTGGTTTGGACATTATTGACTGCCGATGCGGCAAGCCACTTGAAAATCCTGCCCATCAGCGATGGGCGCTTCTTGTTGTTGATTCCCTTTCCGTCTTCCGGTTGAGGTGTATGATAGGAGTTATCTGCCTTCATTTTGCAACATTAGTTTGATTTCGTCCAACGAATAATCTTGTTTTCTGAAAGTTACGGTCACGTCTTCCTCTTTATAGCCTAAAGCCGTACACATGGGAATGATGATTCTTGCTGCACTGGCTCTCGACTGTTCAATGATGCGCAGTTTTGGAATTTCCGCCACCATTGCTTCGCGACCTTGTTGTTCGATAGCAGTCAGTTCTTTGTCGGTATATTTCTTGCGCAGTAACGCTACATACGATGATACATCCTTATGGTCAATCTTCGTACTCGTCACCACTAATTGTGGGTCGGGCAGAATAATCTGAATCTTCTTACCGTCGCGATGAATATTTTTTTCCGTCACCTTGCTCATGTCCACGTATGCCTTTACCGTTGCATCCATCGGGATGGCAACCTGTCTTGAACTGAAAGGAACATCCACTGAGAACTTCTTGTTGAAGATGCTTCCGTTGATTTTTTTCACGTCGTTGTGGGTGACGATTTTGTGCATGTGGCATTCAGCCGTATAGAGCCGTGAATCCTTCTGAATCCGACTTACGAGCATGGGGATAGTGTCAATCTCCGGTTCCTTTTCCTGCTGCTTCTCACTATCTGAGCAAGAGGAAAGAAACACGATGATGACAAAAAATAAGAGTGGGAATTTCCGCATGATTCCTTTATTTTATTAGTATGCATCGCAAAATTACGAAAATTCTCTCATACCACAAACAATTCATAATTCATATTTGATATTGGCACAATGAAATAGAGGGCTATGATGGATTCACAATCCCCACAATTCACCCCAATTCCCCTTTGTCGTATGGTATAAAAAGGAGGGGTTGTTTTTGCAGGAACAAATAAAATGACTATCTTTGTAACCGTGAAAGCTGTCAATTTGCTACGCCTAACGGCAGGTGACAACTTCAAATTCGACTACTCTGGATTGTGCGACAATTGTCGACAAACTCGTTAACAATTGCCGACAAACTCGTTGACAATTGTCGACAAACTCGTCGACAATTGTCGCTCAATCATCAACTCATTGCTATTGAATCATATTTAGGCGGTAATGGCTTGATAATCTGCTACCTATGAAACCGACTCATCCATGTCTTTGATTGTGCGTTCAATCCTCCTACATGATTCGCTGAAAAATAGATGGAAGTGTTTCTGTGGATATTTCGTGTTTTTCTCAACGGGGAACAAGTCCATCATGATTTGTGTTTCTCATGTGGTTGAACAAAAGTGTGAGCCTTAAGGGAATGGGGGATAGCAGGCTGCTCTTAAAATTCTATCTCCGCTTACAGCGTTGTTATAGATTTTTTTAGTATCTTTGCGAAAAATATGAAAGATTGATGAGAACTTACAGAACAACACTTTTCTTGATTCTTTGTATCGGGCTACTCCTTACTTCTTGTAAGAAAAAGAAGGAGGACCCTACCATTATTATTCATAAGACGGAAGTGAAGAAGCCTCAAGGTACGCACAAGGTGGGGGACCAGACCCGTAACTATGACTTCCAATGGTTGGGAGCCAACTATAAAGCCGTGGTGGAGCGGAAGGCTGACCCATCATTGCCTACTGCTACCGATGATGAAGGTGCCAAATACTATGACAACCGTATCAGCGTGAAGATTCTGCGTGCGGATGGCAGTGTGTTTTACGACCATACCTTCTCAAAAGAGGATTTTAGTGCCGAACTCGACGAGCGTATCAAAAAGAACGGCGTGCTATACAGCATGATTTACGTGAAGAATGATGGCGACAATGTCGAGATGAAAGCCAGCGTAGGCTCACCCAACCAGATGAGCAGCGATGACTACGTGAGTTTTACGGTGAAGATTTCTCGCATGGGTGCTATGAAGCTGTCAAAAGACCAGCAGTTGGATACCAATAGCGAAGGAACCGATGAAGATATGGGTGACTAATGATTAAGAAGATATATCTACTATGAAACTGATGACGATGCTTCAGGCATACCCTTTTGATGAGATGATGCCTGTAATAAATGAGATGTTTCCCGGAACAACGAAGTATAGAGAAGAACTTCGCCAAGGCTATGATTTGATGCTTGCCATGAAACCAGTGCCTTCCAAGAAGTCTATCCGCTATGAGGTGATGAAGATGCCTGACAGCGACTTGTCTTATATCGGAGCTCCTGACAGTTGTTTCACTACCACGTGGGAAGTATGTTTAGGCAAGGAGGTGATACGTGGCAGAGGCGTGACCCTTGACGATTTGGAAATCGTAAGCAATTGCTTTGTCAACATGTGTCTGCAAGGCAGATATCCCAAAGAGTTTGAAGCAGCCCACCGCAAGCTGATGCAGGATAGATAATCGCATAAAGGATTTATTATCTTGACAGTCAATTCCAACATTTGTTTCACTCTAAGTTTGCGTCGCAAGAATGGGGCAACGAAGAAATTTGTTTAATTAGAGAGGAATTTGTTGGCAGAAAAAAGCATTTTGTTGCTGCTCCGTCGTTGAGCCGCAACTCACGGAGGTCTCGCGCTCCGTGCGGGACGATAAGCGAATCGTACTAAAATGTCGCCAACGAATTAAAGCTAATTGATGAGCAACAAAAAAGGCTTAACCAAATATCGGTTAAGCCTTTTTGCATATTGTTGAATGGTTTAGAATTTTGCCATCTTGATAGCATCAACTGCACATTCATCACCCTTATTTCCAAGTTTTCCTCCACTGCGGTCCTTTGCCTGCTGCAGGTCGTTCACCGTAAGGAGACCATAGATAACGGGGATGTTCTGGCTGGCATTGAGTCGGGCGATTCCATAAGTGACACCCTGACAAATGTAGTCGAAGTGGGGAGTCTCACCGCGAATCACGCACCCTAAAATGATGACAGCATCAAAACCGTCGTTCTTGCAGAGCTGCTGAGCACCGTAGATAAGCTCAAAACTGCCGGGTACGGTCTTGATGTGGATGTTCTCTGGCAGTGTTCCGTGCTTTTCCAACGTCTTCACAGCACCCTCAAGGAGAGCGCTTGTTATCTCCTTATTCCATTCTGCCACCACGATGCCGAAGCACATATTACTCGCGTCGGGCACCTTTGTGGCATCGTAGTCAGATAGATGATGTAAAGCGGTAGCCATATCTCTTATCTCGAAGCGCGCTCGATATAAGCGTCGATTTGTTTAGTCTGAACGGTGTAAGAGTTCAGATAATCCTTCTTAATCTTCTGGTAAATCTCCAAAGCTTCAGCTTTCTTGTTCTGGCTCTCGAGAATTTCTCCAGCCTGAAGCAGATAGTGAGGAGAAAGCGTGTTGTTCACGCCGTCCTTAGCAGCTTTGTCAGCCATCTTAGCAGCCTTCTTGAAGCAGTCAACAGCTTTGTCAAGCTGATTCAGATGAGCATAGGCATTGCCCAAAGCATCAACGGCATTGGGGCTGATGATAGCATCGTCGGAAGTATCAAACTTCTCAAGATAGTTGGCTGCCTCCTGCCATTTGCCGAGATTAGCTTCGCAGAGTCCTGCATAAAGATTAGCCAAATTGCCTGCATCAGTGCTGCTGTAGTTATCAGCAATGCGCTTGAAACCCGTAAAGGTGGCACCATCACCATTCAGTGCCTTGTCAAACTGCTCGGCCATGAAATACTCCTGACCTTTAGCCAATTCCGTGCTTGCCTTGTTCTCGCGGGGAATAGCCACATACTGGTGATAAAGATACCATCCAATACCGATGATGATGATAGCTGCGAGTACACCAATAAGCAGTTTACCGTTTTTATTTACTAAAGTTTGTGCTACAGGCGATTGTTCATTCTGGACATTTTCCTTGTCGATTTTATTAGCCATTTATTCTAATTGTTTTTGTTGTTTCTTCAAATAGTGTAATGAAAGTGCCCCTTACTACGAAGTGGGCACAATAAACCCCTTAAGGATTCAGCGTGGCAAAATTACTCATTTTATTGCAGATAGTGAAATTTATTTGCTACTTTTTTCGTTTTTCACTATCAAATCGTGTAACTTTGCATCACGATTAAACTATGATACTGAAAAAGATAAGCATTATCAACTATAAGAATTTGCAGGAAGTAAGTCTTGACCTCTCCCCGAAGATGAATTGTTTCATCGGACCCAACGGAGTGGGGAAGACCAACTTTCTTGATGCTGTTTACTACATGTCGTTCTGCCGCAGCAGCACAACGCCTATTGACTCGCAGGTTATCCGGCACGAGGAACCTTTCTTTGTGCTGGAAGGCTATTATGAGAACGAGAATGGTGAGGAAGAGAATGTTTATGTGGGCATGAAGCGCGGCGTGAAGAAGCACTTCAAGCGCAACAAGAAAGAATACCGTCGGCTGGCTGACCACATTGGATTGATTCCTCTTATCATGGCATCACCTGCCGACAACATGCTTATCTTGGGAGGCAGTGAGGAGCGCCGACGCTTGATGGATGTGGTTATCTCGCAGTGTGACCATACTTATATGGAGGCACTGATGAACTATAACAAGGCACTGCAACAGCGCAATAGTCTGCTGAAAATGGAGGAAGAACCTGACCCTGCACTACTCGACATTTGGGAGGAACAGATGGCGCAAAACGGAGAAGTGATTTATCATAAGCGCGATGCGTTTGTAAACGAGCTGGAACCCGTTTTCCAACAAATCTACAGTTGCATCTCACAGGATAGCGAAAGGGTTACGCTGCGATACACATCCCACGGACAACGCGGACCTCTGCTCGATGTGATTCGTCGAGACAGAGCCAAAGACCGCATCGTGGGCTACTCGCTCCACGGCGTTCACAGGGATGATTTGGAAATGCTCCTTGGCGGATTCCCGATGAAGAAGGAGGGAAGCCAAGGACAGTGCAAGACCTTCGCTTTGGCTTTGAAACTCGCTCAATTTGACATGCTTCGCCGCACTGCCTCACGCACTACGCCTCTGCTCTTGCTCGATGATATTTTCGACAAACTGGATGCCAGTCGTGTGGAGCAAATCGTAAAGCTCGTGGCAGGCGATAGTTTCGGACAGATATTCATCACGGATACCAATCGTGACCACTTGGACCGCATCTTGAGCCATTCTAATTTTGACTATAGACTATTTGACGTCAAGGATGGACAGATTGCGGAACGCAATAAAAACGAGGACAACTGATATGAAAAAACGTGAGGTGAAAACAATAGCCGATTTGTTGCCACAGTTTCTGCGGGAGGAAGGACTTGAGACTCCGCTCTTGCAGAAGCGCCTCTTGGACTCATGGGATAGCATCGTTGGTCCAACAATCAGCCGTTATACTGGAAATAAGTATATCAGCGACCAAGTGTTGCATGTGAAGATTCTCAATCCCGCTCTTAGACAAGACCTTAGTATGATGCGGAGTCAGCTTCTTACCCGTCTCAATAAGTCTGTCGGAGCAAGTGTAATTGTTGATGTGAGAATCTATTGAAGTAAGGAGAGAATTGTGATGGGCGATAGGATAAGCCTTAAATCACCTCGTCCATCACAATGTCGAACTTATCTGATGGTACTTCGTCCAACTTTTGAAATGGAAAGCACACACCTATCTTATATAATGAGGGAACCTTGGCTAAAAAACGGTCGTAATAGCCTTTGCCCCTACCAAGACGGTGCCCTTTGGCATCGAAACTCATGCCGGGTATTAGCCCTACGTCAATTTTAGCCAAATCAGTGAAAGTGGCTCCGCAAGGCTCCAGAATATGATAGCAGTCTTCCTGCATGCTTTCGGGTCCTACATAGACACGCAGTTCCATTTCGTTGTTGGGAAGAACCACAGGCAACAATACCCGTTTGCCTTGACCTACGAGCTGGTCAACGGCTTCGTGAGTGAAAACCTCGTCGGG
The DNA here is from genome assembly GCA_050946455.1 of Prevotella sp. Lineage (GTDB taxonomy): Bacteria > Bacteroidota > Bacteroidia > Bacteroidales > Bacteroidaceae > Prevotella. The sequence continues at coordinate 24,911 of JBMNUV010000001.1, read as the reverse complement.
AAGTGAATAATAAAACAATACGGTCTGCGCAGCCTTCACCTTTGGATGGTTGAGCAGACGTGAAATCACGCCAAGCGACTGTTCACGAAGCTGTTGCTGGGTGAACTGCCTTTTGCGCTGACGTATCTCTTTTCTGAGTTCAGACTTTTCCATTTTTCAAGCCAAGTAAACCTGCTCATCAGGTCTTTTAATGGGGATGAACAAATCGTTATTGATGAAGTTGTGGTAATAATTCTGCGGCATCCATGCCATGTAATTCACGTGGTCAAGATGAATGGAGGGTAAACCCGCCATAGCCACTTTGCCATTGCGACCGCTGGTAGTGGGTCGCTGTGGGAATGCTGTGCCGGTACGGAATACCTCCAATGTGCGCTGGATAACAGGGTCGTCGATATTGATATACTGAATCCAAGCCAACTCATCGAGCATGTTGTAGATGATGCGACTCATAAGGAAACGCTCCAACAATTGATGGCTTTTCTTGATGAGCAGGTTGCGACGCTTCAGACCGTGATGCTCGCCATAAGTGGCGAACTTCTCTACGATGTCCTGCTTCTTCAAGTAGGAAGCCAAATCCTCCATTGTGTCAAACTGATTCAGTGTAGGACGGTTGTTATCGGTATATTCGTAAGCAAACTGAAGCATGAGACCACTCGTTGCTGCGAGTTTATAGTAAGAAGTGATGTCGGTAGTATCTTCCGGGACAAAAATATCCGGCGTGATACCGCCACCTCCATAAACCACACGCCCAATACTTGTGTGATAGGCGGGACCGGTATGTTTGATGCTGTCCTGCGAGAAGAATTCGCCGTGGTTGTAGCGTTGCAGAATATCCAACTCGTAGTCCTCCTCGTCACCGGGCACGTATGGCTTTTGGATGCAACGGCCCGAAGGAGTATAGTAGCGTGCGATAGTAAGGCGAATCATGCTTCCGTCGGGGAATTCGATTTGCTGTTGAACAAGTCCCTTTCCGAAGGAACGGCGACCAATGATAGTGGCACGGTCGTTGTCCTGCATGGCACCGGCGAAAATCTCAGCAGAAGACGCCGAACTTTCGTTGATGAGAACAACAAGGGGAATCTGCTGGTAGGCACCTCTTCCATCGCTTCGATAGTCCTGACGAGGCGACTTTCTGCCTTGGGTATAAACAATGAGCTTGTTCTTCGGGAGGAACTCATTCGCCATCTGGACAGCACTCTTGAGGTATCCGCCCGTGTTGTCGCGCAAGTCGATGACGAGATTGCTGAAGCCTTGCTTAGAAAGATTAGCCAAGGCGACAATCAATTCTGGGTAAGTGTTCTCGCCGAAGTTCTTGATGCGGATATATCCCGTATTGTCATCGAGCATATAGACCGCAGAAATACTCTTTTGAGGAATATCGCCACGCGTTACCGTGTAGGTCTTGATGCCCTTCTGTCCGTAGCGCACTACGCCGATTTTCACTTTGGTGTCCTTCGGTCCCTTGAGCTTATGCATCGCCTCCTCGTTGGTGACACTCTTTCCTACGAAAGGTTTGCCGTCGACAGCCACGATTTTGTCACCAGCCAATAGCCCAGCACGCTCTGCAGGTCCATTCTTAATGACGTTCTGCACGTGGATAGTGTCTTGACGAATCGTAAACTCGATGCCCACTCCCGAGAAGGAGCCTTTCAAATCATCGACTGCCGTCTGCATGTCCTTCGCACTGATATAGACAGAGTGGGGGTCAAGGTCTTTCAGAATCTGGGGAATAGCCTTGTCAACGAGCGAGTCAATATTGACTTTGTCTACATATTGGTCGTCGATGATATGAAGCAGGTTGTTGAGTCGGTTGCTTCCCGAACCAATGATGTTGAGTCGGTTGCCCGAGAAATGGTTGGAGAGGAAAGACCCTAAGAGTATGCCAATAATGACGCAAAGCGCCATTATCAAGGGCATGAATCTATTTGATTTGTTTTGGTTCATCTTGAATGATTTCGAAACCTTCTGTTTATTCTTTAAATTCGTCGATATTGAGATATTCTACTTCTATTCCGGCACGGCGCAAAAGGTCGAGTCCGTCGGTGAGGCGGTATTGCTCGCCATAGACTACCCGCTTGATGCCTGACTGGATGATGAGCTTGGCGCATTCTATGCAAGGTGAGGCAGTGACGTATAGTGTGGACCCCTCAGAATTGTTGTTGGAGCGGGCGAGCTTTGTAATGGCATTTGCCTCGGCGTGAAGTACATAGGGTTTTGTGACATCATTGCTGTCTTCGCATACATTCTCGAATCCGCTTGGTGTGCCATTGTAGCCGTCGCTGATAATCATTTTGTCCTTCACCACTAACGCTCCCACCTTGCGGCGTTTGCAGTAGGAGTTTTCTGCCCAGATTCGTGCCATCCTCAGATAGCGGTAATCCAGCAGCCGCGCTTTTTCATCGCGATACTCTTTGGTTCGTTCGTTGCTCATATTTTGCTCCATGATTGTCATTTTGTCTTTTTGATGCCGTTGCGCTCAAGCAAAGCATCGATGGTTGGGTCTTGTCCACGGAAACGGCGATAGAGAGTGGCGGGATGTTCGGTGCCACCACGAGAGAGAATATTGTCGCGGAAACTCTGTGCCGTCTTCTGGTCGAAGATTCCGTTTTTCTTAAATACGCTGAAGGCATCAGCATCGAGCACTTCTGCCCACTTATAGCTGTAGTAACCGGCAGCATAACCTCCAGCCATGATATGTGAGAACTGCGTAGTCATACACGTGTTGGGCAATTGCTTCGTGATGATAGCCTTCTTCCAAGCCTGTTTCTCAAATGGGATAATGTCGGCAGTGAAAGGTTCCTTCATGGTGTAGTATGCCATGTCGAGAAGCCCGAAGCTTACTTGTCTCAAGCAGGAATAACCGACGAGGAAGTTGCGGCTCTTTACGATGCGCTCGATAAGCTCATCCGGAATCGGCTCACCCGTCTTGTAATGGAAGGCGAACGTGCGCAGGAAATCCTTCTCCACAGCGTAGTTCTCCATAAACTGCGATGGAAGTTCTACGAAGTCCCACCAAACGTTGGTTCCCGATAGGCTCTCGAAGCGTGTATTGGCAAACATGCCGTGGAGAGCGTGACCAAACTCGTGAAGGAACGTGTCCACTTCGCCGAGGGTTAATAGGGCGGGTTTCTCTTCGGTGGGTTTGGTGAGATTCATGACGAGGGAAACCTGAGGACGGATGTTTCTGCCCTTGTGGTCAATCCATTGGCCTTGGAACTCAGTCATCCAAGCGCCTCCCTGTTTGCCCTTGCGTGGATAGAAGTCGGCGTATAGCACGGCAAGGAAACTTCCGTCCTTGTCGAAAACCTCGTAGGCTTTTACGTCGGGATGGTAGACAGGAATATCCTTATTTTCCTTGAATGTGATTCCGTAAAGTCGTGTAGCCAAACCAAATACGCCTTTGATAACATTGTTGATTTCAAAGTAGGGACGCAGCATCTCTGCATCGAGATTGTAGCGTTCCAATCTCAGTTTGTGGGAGTAGAATGAGAAATCCCACGGTTCCAGCTTGAAATCGTCGCCTTCTAACTTCTTGGCTTCTGCCTCGATAGCCTTCACCTCTTCCTCTGCAGTGGGCTTATAGGCATCGATGAGGTCATTGAGCAGTTTATAGACGTTCTGCACGTTGGATGCCATGCGGTGTTTCATCACAAAGTCGGCGTAGGTGTCGTAGCCCAAGAGTTGAGCCATTTCGCGACGCAGGTTGATCAGTTGGCGGCAAATCTCTATGTTGTTGTTTTCGTTGTCATGGGTACATTCGGTTCCACGAGCCATGAACATCTGCTTGCGGAGTTCACGCTGTGTGGAATAGGTCATGAAAGGAGAGTAGGAGGGATAGTCGAGGTTGAAAATCCAGCCGTTCTTGCCTTTTTCCTTGGCAGCCAACTTAGCGGCATCCTTTGCTGTGTCTGGCAGACCGTCAAGTTGTGCCTCGTCGGTGATATGGAGTTCAAATGCCTTGTTCTCCTTCAATAGATTCTGTGAGAAGTTCAATGCCAAGACACCTGCCTTTTCCGTCATCTCGCGTAACTTCTTCTTCCCGTCTTCGTCAAGTAGGGCACCGCTTCTAACAAACCCGTCGTATGAGTTTTCCAGCAACATCTGCTCTTCGGGAGTGAGTTGACGATGATGCTCGTGAACGTATTTTACGCGTTCAAAAAGTTTCTTGTTGAGGCTAATATCGTTGGCATGCTTGGTGAGAATCGGACTCATCTTCTGAGCCAAAGCGTCGAGTTCATCGTTGGTCTCGGCACTCAGCATACAAGAGAATGTATTGGAAACCCGGTTGAGCAGGTCATAATAATGCTCACCTTTGCTTTCATCAATATGTATTAGTGTGTTGTCGAAAGTAGGCTCCTCCGGATTATTGATGATATCATCAATTTCCTCGTCTTCCCTTCTGATACCTTCCATGAATGCTTCCTCATAGTCAGCCGTTGTGATTTTGCCAAACGGTACCGTGCTATGAGGTGTGTTGTAAGGTATAAGAAAGGGGTTTTGACGGTTTGGATTCTCTATTTTATTTTCACTCATACTAAATCTATGCTTTTTTATCATGCAAATTTAGTAAAAATAATCTTGAATCCATCTATTTAAAAAGCATATTTAACACATAATGTGTGCCAAAATGTAGCTTACCGTGTTTGTAGCAGTTTTTCGAAGGCTGGAATCGTGATGATTCCCCTTTGAAGCGTGAGAACTCCTTGGGCTTCCATGGCACGGAGTTGGCGCGATACATTGAGTCGACTGTCATTGACTTCTTCTGCCAGACGTGTCATCTTGATTCGAAAGACCTTTGGTCCTGCAGGTTTCTCCGTGTGGAGGAGGAAGAATCGAACGATGCGTTGGCGTAAGTCTGTGGGCGGTGTGTGCCATATTTGTAGATTCCTCTTTTGCACCTGAGTAGAGAGGAGGTTGAGCCAGTTGATTTTGAAGATAAAGTAGCGGTCAAACATTCTAAACACTTCCTCCTTACTCAAAAGAACAAAGCGGCATGTGCTGGTGCATTGAAAAGAATGCATGTAACGCTGATGAAGTCCGAAAAGTGATGTGGGCGAGACAAGATAGGGCGCCACTATGGGTTCAGAGACGATACAGCCGTGGTCGGCGCTGTGCGTGATGATGTTCATGCTCCCGTTAATCAGAATCACTAAGTTTGAGCATTTCTCGTCTTGTTGGCAAAGAAATTTTCCCGTATCGAGCCGTTGAAACTGAAATTTCGTCTGTGCGATAATTTGCGAAATCTCCTCGCTGCCCAATCCAGAGAAAAGGGGCAGCCGCATAAGCGTCTCGTATAGATGAAGTGATTCCTCCATTGTTTTATTTCTCTACCTTGTCTTGCAGCGAAGGTGAATACCAAACCTTCATTTCACCCTTAGGACCCGCATAGATGAAGTATGCCATCAGCTCGGGATGATGCTCCAAAAGTTTCTTTGCCTTATCCACTCCCATCACCATAAAGGCGGTGGCATAGGCATCGGCAGTGGCGCAGTCGCTGGCAAGCACCGTGGCTGACAGCAAACTATGCTGAACAGGGTAGCCTGTCTTCGGGTCGATAGTGTGGGCATATTTCTTACCCGCCACATAACGGTAGTTGCGGTAGTTACCACTGGTAGCCATTGCTCTATCGGTGACGTTGATAACGGTCTGCGTCTCTTGGTTGATGTTGAGTGAGTCGTCGGATGGCTTAATCACACCGATTTTCCACGGCAGACGCTTTTCGCTATTACCGCTTGTTACGATTTCGCCGCCAATCTCAATCAGATAGTTTTCGATGCCCTTACGCTTGAAGTAGTTTGCAACAACGTCTGCGCCATAGCCTTTGGCAATAGCGCTGCAGTCGAGTTTGATGTTGGGGTTGGATTTCTTTATCTGGTCATTGTTGAGCGAGACGTGCTGATAGCCAACGAGTTGACGCAGACTGTCTACCGTTGCCTTAGAGGGTGCCTTACTTCGGTCGGTTCCGAATCCCCATGCGTTGACTAAAGGACCGACAGTGATGTCGAAAGCACCATCGGTGTCCTGCGATATTCGCTCTGCCAAGAGAAATACTTGCGAGAACATATCATTTACTTTCACATTCTCGTTGCGGTTCACTGCAGAGATAATGCTGTGGGGATTGAAAGCAGAGAGCGAGGCATCCACTTTCTTCAGTTCTGCTTCAATCTCCGGCTGTAAGTCCTTGCTTGACTGATAAGTAATGTGATAGTAAGTGCCGAAAATCTCACCGCTGTCCTTCTGATAGGGAGTGTCGTTTTGGCTGCGGATTATCCACACTGTTCCAATCACGAGGAACAGTAGAAATACCACTTGCAAGAAAGTCTTACGGCTGATTATCTTTTTGTCGCTGCCGTTGGTCTGGTTATCTGATGGGTTGGAAGTCATGTTGTAAGAAGTTTGAGACAAGTGATTTATATTTCAAACGTGATGTTGAATGTTCCTCCGAGACGGGAGTTGCCTTGCTTGCCGTAGCCCGGAACATACCAAGTGTTGCCGATGGTTCCGTCATCGTGATGGAGGCGGTGCTTGTAGCGGACGCTCCAGCCCATTCTGATAGGACCGAAAATTTTGGCATCTATGGAGAATACAGCCTCTGCCCATCCACAATTGGCTTTGATGTCATGCACAGAGTAGGGGGCATCACCTCCCCAAACTGGGTCTATGAGGTTGGGACTGTCAACATCAAATTTGTAGGAAGTATAGGCGTAACGGAAACCGGCATAAAGCCGATAGTCATCGTGCTTGTTTCTCAAAAGGTTGAAGTCCATTCCGATTCTGCCATAAGGAGCGCTCGTTTTGTATTGAAGCCTCGTAACATCGTCGTCAGCGTCTGCCTTGCCATAGCCTATTTCCACGATAGGGAAGTAACGGTCTTTGAGGTTCACTCTCAGCGCAGCCTCCAACTGACCATAGCTGCTCACGAGCAATTGTATAGGTCCAACGAGGTCCACCGACACAGCCACCCCTCTGAATGTGGCAATGCTGTCGGAGTCTTGCACTACAATCTGCTTCCGTTGCTGTGCGCTCAAGCTGAGAGGCAGGAGAAGCAACAGAGCCAGACTAATTTTTCTTAAAATATATTTCGATATGCGCATGAGAGTTGTCGAACGTTACGTTGGGATTCACTATCTTGATGCTGTCTATGCCGTTGTGGGTGGTGCGGACGCTCTTTAGGGTGTGGAAGAAAGCGGGATTGCAGTCCACTGCCTCAAAATGGGTGAGGTTGTCCTTCTCCACGGTCACCGTGTCAAGTGTTTGGGTAGAATCGGTATTGTTCCGTTCAAAGAGCAGTTCGTCGTAATTACCTCCATAGCTCATAGGGATTTCAAATTGAGTGATTGAGGTCGACTTGTTGAGAAGCACTGTGTCGTTGCCGTCGCGTCGAGTGGTTGACACCGTCAGCGTGTCGGTGAGCGTGTCACCGGCGAGCGAATAGACGCAGTGTGTCGTGCTATTGAGCGGACAGTCGATTGACGAGCAGCCCGTAAAGTCGATTACCACGGCAATGGTGGCAACTAACATCAACAATTGTAGGGTTATTCTTCGCATCTAAGCGTTTTCTCTATTTGATAATCGTTGCGGTTGGGGTTGGTACGGCTCACAAGGTCGCCAAGGAATCCAGCAAGGAAAAGCTGAGTACCGATGAGCATAGTCGTGAGGGAAATATAGAAGTAGGGCGAGTCGGTCACTAAAGGAGCCGGAATGCCCTGGCTCAAGCAGTAGAGCTTCTTCACACCGATAATGATGGCTGCTATAATACCTACAAAGAATACCAATGAACCAATGAATCCGAATACGTGCATAGGTTTCTTGCCAAAGTTGCTTAAGAACCAAAGGCTCATCAAATCAAGGTAACCATTGAAAAATCTGTTCAGTCCGAACTTCGATTTTCCGTATTTGCGCGCCTGATGGTGGACCACTTTCTCGCCGATTTTGTCAAAACCTGCGTTCTTGGCAAGATAGGGAATGTAGCGGTGCATCTCTCCATAGACCTCAATGTTCTTCACCACGTCCTTTCGGTAAGCCTTTAGACCGCAGTTGAAGTCATGCAGATTGTGGATTCCACTTACTAATCTTGCTGTGGCATTGAAGAGTTTTGTAGGAATAGTCTTTGACAGAGGGTCGTAGCGCTTCTGCTTATAACCACTCACGAGGTCGTAACCATCTTCTGTTATCATTTTATAAAGGGAGGGAATCTCATCGGGCGAGTCCTGTAAGTCAGCATCCATAGTGATGACCACGTCACCCTCTGCGACTTTGAATCCGCAGTAGAGAGCAGGACTCTTGCCATAGTTGCGTCTGAACTTGATGCCTTTCACGTTGGGATCCTTCTGTGCCAGTTCCTCAATAACTTTCCACGAATTATCGGTGGAGCCGTCGTTGACGAATATCATCTCATAGGTGAAGTTGTTGGCTTTCATCACGCGTTCCACCCATGCGTGAAGCTCGGGCAGTGATTCATCCTCGTTATAAAGAGGAACGACTACTGATATATCCATTCTATAATTCCTTTATTTTAATAGTGCCTTAGCGGGCACAGTTTTGATTCTTATTGTTTTGGCATTCGGTTAAAGGGAGTTCTCCTAACGCCGGGCAGGGCGATGATGAAAGACGATAGGAAACCGATGAACATATTTTCCATCATGAAGATAAACGTCTTATTCAGTGGAGAAAACTCCAACACCATATTGCTGTATTCTTTGATTTCTTCTTGGCTCATGCCTTGCTGCTCCCAAATGGGTGTGACAGCCCTGAAACTCTCAGAGAGGAAGAAGTTCATCTGACCTTGGTCAATAAACTTCAGATAGATGAACTGCACCAATGCGAAAGCTACGCTGGCATAAAAGAAAACATAAAGTGTATAAGCCAGTGCACGCTTATAAGACATTACCCCACCAAGTGCATAGTTGCGGAACTTCACCATGCGCCAAATGATGACCACAGGAGTCAACAACGCCATCAGATTGCCGATGCCGCTGTTAGGCGCATACATAAACGACAGGAAGCTGACGCTCCAAACCAAAGTCAGAATGGCACCGTCCTGTCTGGCGAAGGCCTTGAGTTGTATAAGTGCGGGTATATTCATCATTTCAGTTGCAAAATTACTGCTTTTCTTTTATTTATAAGGATAAACCGCGACTTTTTTTCTTAATTTTTCTTCGTGGGGCATTCTTTTGCCATCAATTCGTTATTTGGGTTCGATGAAATAGTGGACAATCTTTCATTCCATATTCAATCGAATGTAAGTCATCATCTATCTATTCTCACTTGGTCAGTAATTGTCGATAAACTCAATAATTTTGGACAATAAAAAACAGACACCCGAATATTTGTGGATGTCTGCTTTGGAGAGCCTCTTGTCGGATTCGAACCAACGACCCCGAGATTACAAATCACGTGCTCTGGCCAACTGAGCTAAAGAGGCGGGTGGGCAAGCGATTCCTATCGCGCCGCTACAACCAAGTACCCTTGCTACGTTCCCGTCCTGGGGGATTCCGAGGGAGCTGGCCGTAGGAGACTTGCCCATGTTGATTGGGCTTTCTCTTGGAAAGCGAGTGCAAAGGTATATAAAAATCTTCATAAAAAGAAATTTTTGGCGCTATTTTTTTATGTTGACTTACATAGCCCTATACGCATTGGTTTTAATACATGTGAATTGAGTGTAAGAAACCGATAACTGATTTGGTGATTTCCGAAATTGATAGTATCTTTGCATGTTAAATGACGAACGATGATATATCCAAAAAATTTCGAGAATAAAATAGGGTTTGACGAGATTCGAGCTATGCTGCGTGCCCATTGCCTCTCCCCATTGGGAAAGGAACGGGTCGATACGATGGCTTTCTCTGTAGATGCCCATGAGATAAACGTACTATTGGAGCAGGTGCGCGAATATTCCCGTCTTCTCTCTGAGCACGAGGATTTCGCTTTAGGTTCCTTCTTCGACTGTCGTGAGGCGCTGCAGCGTATCCGTTTGCAGGGCACTCACTTGGAAGAAGACGAACTTTTCGACCTACGCCGTTCCCTCGACACCATTATCTCACTTGTTGCAGCTCTCAGCCACAACGACCAAGAGGAAGATGACGAGCCTGTATCTGACGAGGAAGGGTGGCGTGTGGAGCCCAAATATGAATACCCAGAACTTCATAGGCTCACAGAGGGCATTATCACGTTTCCCTCTCTCATTCAGCGTATAGACCAGATTCTCGACCAGCATGGAAAAATCCGAGATACAGCCTCGCCTGAGCTCCATGATATTCGTCGCGAGTTGGCACGCACTGAAGGCTCTATTTCCAAGACACTCTACAGCATTCTTCACAGTGCACAGAACGAAGGATTGGTGGAGAAAGATGTGACCCCCACGTTGCGCGATGGACGATTGGTTATTCCTGTTGCTCCCGGTTTGAAGCGTAAGATTTCGGGTATCATCCACGATGAGAGTGCTTCGGGCAGAACGGTATTTATCGAGCCCACCGAAGTGGTGGAGGCAAACAACCGTATCCGTGAATTGGAAAGCGACGAGCGCCACGAGATTATCCGCATCTTGACAGAGTTTACCAAGCAGGTGCGTCCCCATGCTATGGAGATTCTTTTTTCCTATCATCTATTGGCAGCCGTTGATTTCATCCAGTCGAAGGTGCGTGTGGCACAGTTGATGAAAGCCATCGTACCAGAGGTAGCCGATAAACCTTTCATTGATTGGATACGGGCATTCCATCCGTTACTCACGGAGTCGCTCGTGCGACAGGGTAAGGAAATGGTTCCGCTTGACATCATGCTAACAGCTGAAAAACATATCCTTGTTATTTCAGGTCCTAATGCAGGTGGAAAATCGGTTTGTCTCAAGACGGTAGGTCTCTTGCAATATATGCTCCAGTGCGGAATGCCCATCCCTGTGAGTGAGCGTTCGCATTGTGGCGTTTTTAAGGATGTGATGATTGACATCGGTGACGAACAAAGTCTGGAGAACGACCTGTCCACGTATTCTTCCCATCTGCTCAATATGAAGAATATGATGAAGCAGGCAAGCGACCGCACGCTCATTCTGATTGATGAGTTCGGCACTGGAACGGAGCCTGGAATTGGTGGTGCGTTGGCTGAGGCGGTGCTGGAGCAGTTGCTCCGTAAGGGCGCTTGGGCTGTCATTACCACTCACTACCAGAATTTGAAACATTTTGCCGACAATCACGAAGGCGTCGCCAATGGAGCAATGCTCTACGACCGCCATGAGATGCGTCCGCTATTTCAGTTATCCATCGGTCGTCCCGGCAGTTCATTCGCAGTTGAGATTGCACGCAAGATTGGTCTGCCCGAGGAAGTAATCCAGAAAGCAACAGATATCGTTGGACAAGACTATATCCAGAGCGACAAATATCTGCAAGACATCGTTCGCGACAAACGTTATTGGGAGAACAAACGCCAGAATATCCATCAGCGCGAGAAGGATATTGAAAAGACTTTGCAACGTTATGAGACCGACCTTAACGACATCGAACAGCAGCGCAAGAAAATCCTTGCCAATGCTAAGGCACAGGCTGAGGAACTGTTGGCTGAGAGTAACAAACGCATCGAGAATGCTATTCGTGAAATCCGCGAGTCGCAAGCCGAGAAGGAAGAGACAAAGCGAATCCGCAAGGAATTGGATGAGTTTAAGGAAGGTATTGACAGCATCGACTCAAAGGATAGCGACGATGCCATCAATAAGAAGATACAACAGATTCAACAGCGCAAGGAGCGTCGTGCACAACGCAAAGCTAAGAAAGCCGACGAGCAGCAGAAGGCGGCTGAGGCACTGCGTCAGGCGGCGTTGCGACCTTCCGACAAAGAGAAAGTACACAAGTTGGCTGTTGGTGATGCCGTGCGCATCAAAGGCTTGCAGAGCATCGGACGCATAGAGAGCATCAGTGGCGACCAGTGCATCGCTATATTTGGTGGAATGAAAACCAAAATGCGCCTAAGCCGATTGGAGTATGTGAGCAATCCTGAAGAGGAGAAGTCTGTTGACTCAGAGGCAAAGACCAATAATGAGAGAATGATGGAAGGCTTGGGAGCCTATAATATCTCCCATGTGACTCGTGAGACGATGGACGACCGTCGCAAGAATTTCCATCAGGACATTGATGTGCGTGGTATGCGCGGCGATGAGGCACTGCGTGTTGTGCAGGACTTCATCGACGATGCCATTCTCGTTGGAATGCCGCGTGTGCGTATCCTGCATGGCAAAGGCAATGGCATTCTGCGACAACTCATCCGTCAGTATCTTGCTACAGAGCCCAATGTTACTCACTTTGCCGATGAGCACGTACAGTTCGGTGGGGCAGGAATTACCGTTGTGGACATTGGCTAAACCTTACTCTATGTTCCTCATTCAAGAGGGTACGAATATTTCAGCATTGAAGACCGTTCTGATGGCGATACAATTGGCAAAATCAGAACGGTTTTCTTGGTGTTATAGAACAAAAAAATGGAAGTTGAAACTAAACTTTTCCAAGATTTCATCGTCATAAAACAAAAAGTCTTGGTAGAGGCGTGGGCAAAGTTTCTTCGTCCGCAGAATACTCCGCAACATAATAATTCCATAATTAAATGACAGAAAAGATGAAGAAATTTTTTATGACGACGCTGATGTGTATCATTACGATGTTGGCTGCAGGACAGGAACAAGTAGTGCAGAACGCCCGTAGGGGCAATCCCATACAGATGGACAAGAGCGGAGACACCATCCTTACGGAAATGAAAAAGACCGTAATCCCCCAATTCAAGCTCATGGTTTATCAAGACAGCCTAACTGGTGCGTCGATGAAGTATTACCTTTATGTGCCCAAGACATACCGCGAAGGAGATAAACTTCCTTTGGTCATGTTTATGGCGGATGCCAGTTGTGCCGGCACGGATAAGCCCATTGACAAGTCGCTGACACAGGGGTGGGGCGCATTGGTTTGGGCAACGGAGGAAAGCCAGAAGGAACATCCCTGTTTTGTTTTGGTGCCTACCTATTCGGCACAGTCGGTGGACGATGACTTCCATCGTACGGATGAGGTTGATATGACCATCCGACTACTGAACAACGTGGTGTCCCGCTATGGTATCGACCGCGACCGTATCTACACCACCGGGCAGTCGATGGGTGGTATGATGTCGTTCTACTTCAACATCGCCTATCCCAATCTTTTTGCAGCCAGTATTTTTGTGGGTAGCCAGTGGGATACATCGAAAATGAACAGTTTCGTGGGCAACAAGTTTTTCTATATCGTTGCAGGTGGTGACGAAAAGGCATCTGCCGGTATGAAGAGCCTTGGTGAGGTGCTCACAGCTAACGGAGAGAAATACGGCTACGGGTCATGGAGCGCCAAACTGCCCGAGGATGAGCAGAATGCACGTGTGGGCAGACTGCTTGCGGAGGGACATGATATCAATTTCATCTCGTTTACTAAAGGCACGGTTCTTCCGCCAGACGGTAGTGGCGTGGAGCACATGTGGTCGTTCGACTACGCTTACAAACTGGAGGCTGTGCGCGACTGGCTCTTCAAACAGAAACGCGCTACCCGAACCAATGGGCTGTTAGCCTCTTTGAAAAATCCTAACGGTAAAGATATCCTCGTGGCTGCATATAGAGGCGATTGGCACGGAACTACTGCCAATTCCATCCACGCTATCAAGAAAACTTATGAAAAAGGAGCCGCCATTGCCGTAATAGACACAGTATCGGCTTCAAAGGACTATCTGCGCGACGTACTTTCGTTGGCAAAGGGAAAGATTCTTCTGATGTTTTGGAATCCGCAGGTTATGATAGATGATATCAAGGAAGTAGCTAAGGAAACGGGTACGACTGACATTGTGCTGCTCGGTAATACCGACAAAGACGAAACTTTCATGTGCGTCCCTACTATAGACCTTGACGCCAAGAATGCCAAAGAACGGATAGCTACTATCAAGAGTGTGCGTCCTGTTGCTGCAATCCTGCAATATCAGAATGACGACAATAAGTTGCTATCGAATGCCATCAGTAGTTTGCAAGGCAAGATGCGTATTGGTTTCAATACCACTCCGGGACATGCTGGTTCCCACAACGATTCCGTCCGCCACAAGATGGATAATACATGGGGCGAGTTAATAGAAAAGGGCGGCACAGTGTTGGTTACCAACGAAATCAAGCCCCTGCTGAAATGGCTGAAGGGAACTATGAAATAGCTGAAGGAATTCATAGATAGGTCAAGATTATATCATAATGAAGGCTGAATCCCACACGATGGGTTCAGCCTTCATTGTTTATCTTTGTTCTTCTACAAAATCAAATTAGGGAAGAGCAACGTCCTTGCGGACAGCGGGAGAAATACAACGAATGTATTGATTGAAGCGGATGCCGCTCTAGGAAGTTATCGGGTTGGGAGAGCCATTTCAGATGCAAATGGAGGTTACATAACAGAAATCAGAGAATAAATAATAAAGATGTCCTGCCCCTTTCATTTCATACGAAAGGAACAGGACCATTAACTATACGCTAAAAATTAATAATCGGCTCGATGAAGACATTATTGGTCAGCAAAGAGCCGGACAACAGTGAACGGAGAGAAGTGAGGGGTTAGAGAAAACGTGTCACGTCTCTCCGTTCCTGTTTTATTTTATCCAAGCTCCAACAACTTTACCTATATACATGGAATGGGCACCTGCCGGGAAGTTGGAGTAGAAATTCTTTGGAACATCGTTGCGGTAATATTTTTCCTCGAAGGGAGCGGCATACATAATCTCACATTCAAAAACGGAAGAAGCCTCCTTGTAGTATGGCGTACCGTTCTTCGTATAGGCCACATGCAGTCCCAATGCCTTTCCCTTGTCGCCGTCGCGCCCGCTGTGGTGTCCCATGTATTCGGCTATCTTCGGGTCTTTGAACACCATTACTGTGAAGTAAGGACTCTTCTCCATGAATTCATGTGTGAAGCGCTTCTGAGCCACATAAACCGTGATAGTGGGCAGTTGGAAGCCCCACAGGTTGCCCATAGCTCCCCATCCAATAGTCATGGCATTGCTCTTCTCTTTGTCTCCAGCCATGATGATGGGTGCACCTGTGAAGAAGTTGAAGGCATTGTCTGTGAACTCTTGTTGTACGTCGATTGCCTTGAATCCATTTTCTGTCTGTGCGTTCATTGTCAATCCTCCGATGAGCAACAATGCAGCTGTTGCCAAGACTTTAATCTTATTCATAATGGTTATGCTTTATTGAATGTTTCGTTTCATGTGTTGGTTATCACGCGTGTTTCTTCAACTGTGATGGTGGGAAACCGTATTCTTTTTTGAATGCGGTGGAGAAGTGACTCAGGTTCTTGAAACCTGCCTCTAAATAGACATCGTTAGCCGTCCGCCCGGTTTCTTCCATCATACGTCTTGCCTCCTGCAAACGGCGCTTAGTAAGCCACCGCTGTGGTGTAAGGTGGAATACCTCGTTGAAGTCATGCTTGAAGCTTGTGAGCGACCGTCCGGCATAGTGAGCGAACTGCTCAACTGTGAGGTCACTCTTGAAGTTCTCTTCCATGAATTCTCCTACGTCAATCTTGTAGGGAGCAGCGAAGTCGAAGAGTACCGAAGCCAATTGTGGGCGGAGTTGAAGCACTACGAACACTGCCTCGCGCAACTTGCTCTCCAAAATGTCCTTAGAAGGATAGACATCAGCGTTGAAATAGTCGATGAGGCTCTTGAACAATCCTTGCAGAAATGGATGCCGGGGCAGCGGGAACACGTTCTGATTTCTGATGTTCTTGCTCGTCTTGGCAGGCACAACAATATTCTGTTCTTTCTTCACACGTTTGAGAAAGTCCATCTTCAAGTGCAGGAAAAGTCCATTGAATGCTTCACCCCTTACACATCGTTTCTCTTTGTCTACCTTATGGTTTCGGCGGAGTAGGCAGGTGTCACCTTTTTTCAGGTGCACAGTTCTCCCGTCGGGAGTAAACACGTCCATCTCTCCTGATACAAGGTAGAACAGAGTATGCTCTGTTACCATCTTCTCGCAGAGACGGTCGTTACCCACATGGCAGAAGAAGAACGTGTCTTTATAGCTGCTTACACTGATGTTTTGATTCATTTCTAAGTTCATGTTTAATATCATTACAAAAATAAGGAAAATATTCTAAATGAGTAATTTCTTCGTAGTTGATTTTATGGTCATTTAACGCCTTCGAATACCTCCGACAAAACTAACCATGCCATGAATACAACATAGGGTTCAGAACCTCTTGGAGTTCTTCATTTTTTCGGAGTTTAGGCGTAGCAGACCGTAGAATGTGCTCTATTTCTATATTGATATACTCATACGGTCGGTTTCCTTTCCGTTGATTTTCATTGCAAAGTTAATGATAGATTCGCCAGTTCCACTTTAGCTTAACGTCAAATCTCACTTTATTCAAACGGCATTATGAGTTCGTGGAGAATGAGAGATAACGGAAAGTTTTCTTTGGGGTGGGGAGATAGAGTAACTATAAAAA
This sequence comes from Prevotella sp., assembly GCA_050946455.1. GTDB lineage: Bacteria > Bacteroidota > Bacteroidia > Bacteroidales > Bacteroidaceae > Prevotella. Next base: position 8,433 of record JBMNUV010000001.1, on the reverse strand, counting down.
AGTATGCATGGGTGAATGAAGATATTGTAAATTATCAGTTCATTTTAGGAAAAGAAGGCTAATTGCAATCATTTTCATCATTATTAAAGGAAATACCTAAAAAATTTTGAATATATTCTTGTTTTCAAATATATTTTTGTAAGTTTGCACTACATAACTTTTAACCTTAAAGAGTATGAAATATTATGCGCATATTAATCCTGATGATGGATGGAAGACACAATCCGTAGAAGAACACTGTCAGGGAACTGCATACTTAGCTGAAAAGATGGCTGGAGCCTTTGGTGCCGGACCATGGGGGCGCCTGTGTGGCTTGTGGCATGATATAGGCAAATATTCTGAAGAATTCCAATCACATATCAGAGTTTCATCCGGCATGAATCCCTCACTCCATGATCCGGGTAAAGTGGATCATACTACAGCTGGAGGATTATTAGCTAAGGAAATACTAAATCAACTGAGTCTTCCCATCGCCTATTGCATAGTTGGTCATCATATTGGACTGATGGATTTCGAAGGAGACGGACGCAGCAATCTTCATTTCCATCTTTCATCACAAGAGCAGCATTATCTTGACGATGTGCGAAAATTCCTGCCCACACAATGGGAAGTGCCCGAACTGCCTCTTCCCAAATTTGACAAAGCCACTGGAGTAAAAGCATGGCATTTATGGATTCGTATGCTTTTTTCCTGTCTTGTTGATGCAGATTGGTTGGATACGGAGAAATTCATGAAACCAGATAACTATGCAGTCCGTGGCAGGTACAAGACATTAGCACAGCTAAAGCCTCTACTTGACGACTACCTTTCTATTATAGCAAGTAAGGCATCAAAGACGAAGGTCAACACTATTAGGGAAGATATTCAGATGAGATGTCGCGAAGCTGGTTCTTGGCAGCAAGACATCTACAGTCTTACTGTTCCCACTGGAGGTGGCAAAACGCTCTCGTCTCTCGTTTGGGCTTTTGAACATGCTTTGAAGCATGGGCTACGCAGGATAATCATTGCTATTCCCTACACCAGTATAGTCACTCAGACTGCTGATACCCTGCGCAAAATTTTCGGTGTAGAGAATGTGGTGGAGCATCACAGCTATGTCGACTTCGACAATTTGCCAGATGAAATAAAGCGTAAAATGAAACTTGCTACGGAAAATTGGGATGCTCCTATCATTGTCACAACTAACGTCCAGCTCTTCGAGTCATTATTTGCTAACAAGACTTCACGCTGTCGCAAACTGCATAACATTACGAAATCTGTTCTGATTCTTGATGAAGTGCAAACCTTACCAGCAGAAAACCTGCAACCTATCATCGACGTATTAGGTAGTTTGGGCAAATACATGGGAACCAGCATCCTCTTTACTACAGCAACTCAACCCGCTTTCTCCGGAACCATAGGAAGCGGAACGGCTCAATTTGAGGGGCTTAGCAGCAAGGAAATCATTCAAGATGTAGACGGGTTGTTCAAGAGAATGCGCCGAGTAAAAATAGACTTCAATCTTGCACAATGCTCATTTGAGTCCTTGGCAAAGGAACTTACGAGTCATAAGCAGATACTTTGTGTGGTCAACACACGAAGGGAGGCACGGCAATTGTACGAAGCTTTGCCAGAGAAAGGGCATGCATTCCATCTTTCCAGAATGATGTGTCAGCAACATATTAGTGATGAGCTTGAGATTATCAAGAAGGAATTGAAAAGCGGAGAGCCTATCAAGGTAATCAGCACGCAACTCATAGAGGCCGGGGTTGACATCGATTTCCCTGTTGTGTGGCGTGAGATGGCAGGTCTCGACTCTATAGCACAGTCTGCTGGACGTTGCAACAGAGAGGGTAGAGCCATCCACGGAGAAGTGAAAGTGTTTCAGCTTGAAGGTTCTGCACCTCGTAGTATTTTAGCGAAGGCAGCCTCTGCAGCCCGTGACCTACTTGACGCAGGAGAGAATGATTTTCTCAGTCCCGAAGTAGCGAAAGATTATTTCCGTCTGTTCTATGCAAAACTGAATGACACAGATAAGGCAAATATAACAGACTTACTCTATCGTCCATGTCCACAGTTTGAGAAAGCCGCTCAAAATTTCAAAATGATTGATGACGATTCATTGACAATTTACGTACCCTACTTGGAAGAGGGGGAGAGTCTGACGGGGCAACTCGTTAAAGGAGAATACTCGGCAGGACTGCTTCGTAAACTGCAACGTTACTGTGTCAACGTCCCGATAGGTCTGCGCGATGACATTGAAAGGATGGGAGTATTTAAAGTAAGTGACTATGTCTATGTGCTGTCTGATTGCAGCTATTATAACGAGAAAACGGGGCTTGTCCTTGACAACAAATGGTTAGATGAAAATTTGATTATATAATAAGAGGTATATGAACAATAAATATAAATAGTTATGGAATATCATGACAAAGAATATTGCCTTGAAGTATGGGGTGACTATGCTTGCTTCACACGACCAGAACTAAAAGTGGAACGTGTGAGCTATGATGTCATTACGCCTTCAGCGGCACGAGCCATCTTTGAGGCCATTTTTTGGAAGCCAGCTATTCACTGGCAAGTGACGCGAATAGAGGTGATGAACCCTATAAGATGGTTCAACATCAAACGAAATGAAGTGGGGAAGACCATGAGTCCCAAGTCTAACGGTCTTATCATTGAGGACAACCGTCAGCAACGTTCATCTATGGTATTGCGCGATGTCCGTTACCGCATTTTTGCCCGACAGGAATTCATACCTGTAGGAAAACGTTCAGAAACTCAGAAAAGGGTAGGAGCAAATGACGAGAATCCCGGTAAATACAATGCCATGTTTGAGCGACGTGCGGGAAGGGGGCAATGCTTCAACCAACCCTATCTCGGCTGTCGGGAGTTCTCTTGTAATTTCCGTCTTGTGGAACCAGCCATCTACAGTGAGGGAATAGACGAGACCCGTGACCTTGGACTGATACTTTATGACATGGAGTTTCAAAAGGGTGATACTTATGGTGAGAAACCATCCACGGCTCTATTCTTCCGTGCAAAGATGAATCAGGGAGTCATTATTGTTCCACCAAGAGAAAGTGAGGAGGTGCTCAGATGATACTACAAGCTCTTTGTGAATATTACGACCGGAAGGCAGCCCTCGGAGAGATGCCACCTTACGGCAGGGAATGGAAGCCCATACCCTATCTTATTGTTATCAATAAAGACGGTGACTTCATGCGTCTTGAATCCACTTTAGAGGGAGAAGGAAAGGACAAGAGGCCTAAAAAGTTCTTGTTAAGCCTTTCCCGTGGCCGTTCTGGCAGTAAAAGTTGGGAGACGGCAAATAGACTTTGGGACCATTATGGTTATGTGTTTGGATTTCCTAAAAAGATGGATTTCGACAATGATAAGATGGTGGAGACTGGACAGTTGCAAAACCAAGCTTTCCAGAAGGAGCTTCATCAACTTTCAACATTGAATCCCGACGATGAATCGTTGAAAGCTGTGCTTCGCTTTTATGATAAGATGGACTTGAACATAGAAAAGTTAGCTAAAGACCCTCTCTATGAAGAGGCGATGAAGAAAGATGGTACGAATTTCGGTTTCAGACTGCTCTCCGAGACGGAGCCTGTTGGCAGTAGGCTGGATTTCAACTATGGTGATGAAGACGGAGATTCTCCTACGGGGTTATGCCTTGTCACCGGAAAGCATGAAGGTATAGCTATTCTCAACAATGCCATTTCCTTACGTAATGCCAATGCCAGCGGAGCCAAACTTGTCGGGTTCCAAAAGAACTCCGGATACGATTCCTATCATAAAGAACAAGGTATGAACGCACCTATTTCTGAAAGAGCTAACTATGCCTACACAACGGCTCTAAACACTCTGATTTCACCAAAGTCAAAGAATAAGTTCTTTTTCAATAAGGACACAATGATTTTCTGGGCAGCAAAGGACAATGCCTTTGAAGATTTATTCTCTATCTTTTTCGCATCATTGCCAAAGGATAATCCTGATGCCAATGTGGAGCGTATTTCCGCATTAATGAAAGCTCCTCTTGCTGGTTCTCTTTCCGATGACGATACCACTCGTTTCTACTTGCTGTTACTTAGTCCTAACAACAAACGCATAGCAGTGAAGTTATGGGAGGAAAACACTGTGAAAAACATGGCGGTAAACATCCGTAAATATTTTTCCGACCTTGAAATAGTGAGGAGTTCAAGTGACAAAGAATATTTGCCTCTTGGCAATCTTCTTCGGAGCATATCATTGCAGAACAAGGAGGAGAACCTGCCTCCTCAGCTTTTCTCTTCGATGATGCGTGCAATACTTGAAGGTCTTCCTTTCCCGCAATTGCTGCAAACACAGACATTAGCGAGGATAAGGGCAGACCGAATCGTTAGCCGTAATCGTGCGGCATTGATAAAAGCATATCTCAACAGAAAAAGAAATAACTATAACGAAAAAACAATCACTATGTCATTAGATCCAAACAACGACAATCAGGCCTATCTCTGCGGTCGTCTTTTCGCCATTTTCGAAAAAATACAGCAGATGGCCAATCCTGGAGTCAACTCGTCCATCAGAGACCAGTATTTTGACTCATTCTCATGTACACCTAATGTGGCTTTGGCTCGGCTCTCAGCATTGTCCAATCATCATATGCAGAAGCTCAGCCGTGGTAGCCAAGTATATTATGAACGACTGAAGGGAGAAGTAATGGACCGTCTACATGCCGATGGACTACCTTCGCATTTTTCTCTTGACGACCAGTCGCGTTTCATGATTGGCTACTACCAACAACGACAGGCACTCTTTAAGAGCAATAATAACAATGATACAGAGACTAACAATTCTCAGGAAAAGTAAAAAATGTGTAATAACTTATTAAATCAACAACAATATGGATTCAATTAAAAATCGTTATGACTTTATCTACCTCTTCGATGTGGAAGATGGTAATCCCAATGGTGACCCTGATGCTGGTAACATGCCACGAATAGACGCAGAGACAGGCGATGGCCTTGTCACAGATGTGTGCCTTAAGAGAAAGGTGCGCAACTATGTTCAGACGTTGAAAGGAGCACAGCCTCACTACGACATCTTCATCAAGGAGGGAAGTGTGCTCAACGACACGATTGCCGATACCGCCAAGGACGCAAATACTAAAGAAGATGCACGTAAGAGCATGTGCGACCGTTTTTATGACGTGAGGGCATTCGGGGCAGTCATGACAACTGGAAAGAAGAATGCTGGGCAAGTGCGTGGTCCAATACAACTTACTTTTGCCCGTTCCCTTTCACCTATTGTCACAGCCGAACATACTATAACGCGAATGGCTGTAACTGATGCAAAGGAAACAAGTTCCAACGACATGGGTAAGCGTCAGACAATGGGTCGGAAATATACTGTTCCCTATGGACTTTATCTCACTCATGGATACATCTCTGCCAATCTTGCCAAGCAGACAGGATTCAGCAACGACGACCTGCAACTCTTCTGGGATGCTCTGAAGAATATGTTCGACGTTGACCACAGCGCTGCGCGTGGCATGATGTGTCCCCGCAGACTCATCGTTTTCCGTCATGATTCAGAACTGGGAAATGCTCCATCTCATCAATTGTTCGACCTTGTTCACATATCTCTGAAAGATCCCTCACGTCCACCCCGCTCTTTTAATGACTACAAGGTGGAGGTAGATAAAGAACATTTGCCACAGGGCGTTGAGATAGAGAACCTTATCTAACAGTATGTATTCTGACGATGACCTCTTGATGCTATCAGGCATCCAACATTATGCCTTTTGCCCACGCCAGTGGGCATTGGCTTATGTGGACCAGCAGTGGGAAGACAATCACCTCACTATAGAAGGTGATTGGCTTCACCGCCGCGTGGACGACCCTAATGCTATGGAGCTTGATAGTGGAACTGTAAGGCTGAGGTCAGTATCTGTTAAGTCATATAGGCTAGGATTCTATGGCATTGCTGACCTGCTGGAACTCTATCCCTTGGAGGGTGAGACAGCAAAGGCTTTTACCATCAGCCGTTATCCTGGAAGATGGCGGGTATTCCCCATTGAATACAAGCATGGCAAGGCTAAAACCAATGACATCGATGAGGTGCAGCTCTGTGCACAAGCCATGTGCCTTGAAGAAATGTATGATATCGAGATTCCACAGGGAGCTTTCTTCTATGGTGAGACGAGACGGAGGACGACCTTGACAATGACTAAACATTTACGACAACGAGTGGAAGACTTATCTCAAGCGATGCATGCGTTGTTTGAGAGTAGTGACATTCCTGATGCGAAGGCCGAAAAGAAATGCAGGTCATGCTCCTTGCAGAATATGTGTATGTCTATGGATTTAAAACATGCCTTGACAGTGAAAGAGTATCTAAAACAACTAAATGAATGAGGAAGTTACTCAACACTCTTTATGTTACTAATCCTGACGTTTATCTTACCAAGGATGGTGAGAACGTCGTCGCAAGGATTGAGCAGAAAGAAATAATGCGAATCCCTGTACTCAATCTTGATGGTATAGTCTGCTTCAATCGAATGGGAGCGTCACCTTACCTGATGGCAATGTGCACAGAAAAGCGGATTGGCATGTGTTTTCTCACTCCAAATGGGCAATTCCTTGCACGCGTAACGGGAAAAGTGAATGGCAATGTGTTGCTGCGTCGCCGTCAGTACCGTTTCGCCGACGATAAAGACTGGAGTTTGTCTATCAGTAAGGTGATGATTGCAGGGAAAATACTTAACTCTCGAAAGATTTTAGACCGGTTTCGACGGGACCATGCACAGCTCATCAGAGATATAGATAACTATCAACTTATAGCCCGGCTTCTTGACAAAGACAGACTTTCCATAGACTCATGCAGTGATATGGATAGTTTACGCGGGCTTGAAGGGGATGCTGCCAATGCCTATTTCTCTCTCTTTGGACAGATGATAACTTCCGTTGATCCAGTTTTCGCCTTTCATGGACGGAATCGTCGGCCTCCTAAGGATCCAACCAACTGCTTGCTTTCTTTTGCCTATACGCTTCTGGCACATGAATGCCAGTCAGCTTTGGAGACAGTTGGGCTTGACCCATACGTAGGTTTCATGCATACAGACCGGTCTGGTCGGGCAAGTCTCTGCCTTGACTTGATGGAGGAATTCCGTGGTTACTTGGCCGACAGACTCGTTCTGTCTCTAATCAATCGAGGACAGGTAACCGCTAAGGATTTTATAGAAAACGGACAAGACAATATCCTTATGACCGACTCATGCAAGAAAACCGTTATAACGGCTTGGCAAAAGAGGAAAAAAGAAACTATGACTCACCCGTTCCTTAGAGAATCTGTACCGGTTGGCTTGTTGCCATACATTCAGGCCATGCTATTGGCGAGGTATGTTCGTGGAAACCTTGATGGCTATCCTGTCTTTATTATTCAATAAACTTTTATCATATTATAATTATACGTTATCGCAATAAAACAATGTTGATACTCGTTACTTATGATGTAGAGACAACTACTCCTCGTGGTCAGCATCGCTTGCAAAGAGTGGCAAGAGCTTGTATGAATTATGGTCAGCGTGTGCAAAATTCTGTTTTTGAATGTGTCCTTGACTTTTCACACTACACGAAATTGAAGTTAGAGTTGAAGAGCATTATGGACGAACAGCACGATACAATAAGATTCTACAATCTTGGCAACAATTTTTGTGCGAAGGTTGAGACACTTGGTGTGAAGCATGGTATTAATGTTGAGGAAGAATTGATATTATAGTTCTGGGAAATGAAAGGTGTCATGAATTATCTGCGAACCCTAAGTTTTGCCCAAAATAGTGGCAGGTTCGCATGGCTTATGAATGAGAATGTTATGTGAGAATCTTAATTTTTTCTCTATTATATAATGCTGTTATCTGACTTTCGCAAGAAGTATTTGATAATTAGCTAAATATTAAGGTTTTGACATAACAAGAGTCGCACCTCGCGTGGGGTGCGTGGATTGAAACTTGAAGTGCGGCCATAAGGCACCGCCTCTCGCAGTCGCACCTCGCGTGGGGTGCGTGGATTGAAACGAATTTGTGTGCGCCGGTCTTTCGAACGTTCGCCGTCGCACCTCGCGTGGGGTGCGTGGATTGAAACCTTCTTGTTATTAAACTGAGTACCAAAATTGTTGTCGCACCTCGCGTGGGGTGCGTGGATTGAAACCTAAGAGGTTTCAGTTCCTCGTTGACCTCTGCGTCGCACCTCGCGTGGGGTGCGTGGATTGAAACTTACATTGTCCTTGCAAACCGGATTGCAGACATCGTCGCACCTCGCGTGGGGTGCGTGGATTGAAACTACTCTATACCGTGCTGGTGCGCCAGCTGCGCGTCGCACCTCGCGTGGGGTGCGTGGATTGAAACCATCGTGTCCGTCACGAATAGGAGTTTTCCGAAGTCGCACCTCGCGTGGGGTGCGTGGATTG